>CAZTXN010000019.1:0-27630 GCA_964617655.1 uncultured Nitrospiraceae bacterium
ACCGAGGTGATCGAGTAACGCTATTGCGGAATGCGGAAGGCGGAGTGCGGAGTGAACGCCGCCTGCGGCTCCGAATCTGAACGAGAGTGAATTGAGGTTAGCCACGTGACGCAGAAGATCAGAATACGGCTGAAGGGGTATGACCACCGCCTGCTGGACCAGTCGGTGGTGGAGATCATGGACACGGCGAAGCGGACCGGGGCGAAGATTTCCGGCCCGATCCCGCTGCCGACCCGGATCAACCGCTGGACGGTCCTGCGCTCGCCCCACGTGGACAAGAAGTCCCGGGAGCAGTTCGAGATCCGCACGCACAAGCGGCTCCTGGACATCCTGGACCCGACGCCCCAGACCGTGGATGCGCTGATGAAGCTGGACCTGGCCGCGGGCGTGGACGTGGAGATCAAGCTGTAAGTCTGGAAGGCGTCCCGGCCGCATGGCCGCCGGGGTGCGGTGAAGGGACCGATCATGAGCATGGGGATCATAGGAAAAAAATTGGGCATGAGCCAGATCTTCGTGGGTAGGGAGGTCATCCCGGTCACGGTGATCCAGGCCGGCCCGTGCAAGGTCATCCAGAAGAAAACCGCGGAGAAGGACGGTTACGAGGCCCTGCAGCTCGCCTTCGAGGAGGAGCGCAAGCAGGGCCGGGTGACCAAGGCCATGGCCGGGCATTTCAAGAAGGCCCAGGCTCCGCCGCACCGCTTCCTCCGCGAGGTCCGGATGACGGGCTTCGAGCAGGGGCAGGACGTGAAGGTCGACATCTTCCAGAAGGGCGACGTGGTGAAGGTCACGGGCATCTCGAAGGGCAAGGGGTTCGCCGGCGTGATGAAGCGGCATAATTTCCGCGGCGGCCCCGGCGGCCACGGATCGATGTTCAACCGGGCGCCGGGTTCCATCGGCGCCAGCGCCTATCCGTCCCGCGTGCTTCCCGGCAAGAAGCTGCCCGGCCACATGGGCGACGCGACGGTCTCGGTCAAGAACATCACCGTCGTCGAGGTGCGGCCCGACCAGAACCTGCTGCTCGTCCGCGGCGCGGTCCCGGGCGGCGAGAACGCCCTGGTCATGATCACCAAAGGGTAAGAGCACGATATAGAGGGTTCCGACAATGGCATCGGTCGCAATGGTGGATATGAGCAACAAGAAGGTGAAGGACCTGGAGCTTCCCGCGCTCTTCGGGGCCGAGGTGAAGGGCCATCTCCTGCATACCGCGGTGGTGAACCAGCTGGCGAACAGGCGCGCCGGCACGGCCGCGACGAAGACCAAGGGACTGGTCAGCGGCGGCGGGGCGAAGCCCTTCCGCCAGAAGGGCACGGGCCGTGCACGCGCGGGCAGCAACCGCTCGCCGCTCTGGCGGCACGGCGGCACGGTTTTCGGCCCCCAGCCGCGCGACTACTCCTACCGCCTCCCGAAGAAGGAGAAGCGCGCCGCGCTCGCGGCAGCCCTGGCCGCGAAGGTGCAGGACAGCCGGATGATCGTGCTGGACAAGCTCGAGCTTGCGGCGCCGAGGACCAAGGAGATGTCCGGACTGCTCAGGACCCTCGGGGTCTCGGAAAGCGCCCTGGTCCTGCTCCCTGCGGAGAACAAGAACGTCGCGCTGGCGGCCCGGAACCTTCCCAAGGTCAAGGTCATCCGCATGGAGAACATCAATGTCTATGACCTCCTGAAGTACCGGTACCTGGTCACGACCCAGGACGGGCTTGCGGCGATGCAGGAGGTGTACGGAAAATGACGAGCGATCTCTATGACATCATCCGGCTGCCCCGTATCACCGAGAAGGGCGCCCGGCTGAAGGAGAAGAGCAACGTGCTGACCTTCGAGGTGCGGACCGACGCCAACAAGCTGCAGGTGCGCAAGGCGATCGAGGGCATCTTCAAGGTGAAGGTGCTGGATGTCACCACGGTGAACGTTGCGGGCAAGCGGAAACGCATGGGCCAGCGGGAGGGCCGGCGGTCCGACTGGAAAAAAGCCTATGTGACGCTGAAGGCCGGGGAAAAGATCGCTATTTTTGAGGGTGCCTAATCATGCCGGTAAAGAAATATAACCCCACATCGCCCGGAAGGCGGTGGCAGACCGTCTCGACCTTCGAGGAGCTCACGAGGAGCCGTCCGGAGAAGTCCCTGGTCGTCCGCGTCCGCGAGGAAGGCGGCCGGAACAACCGCGGCAAGGTCACGGTCCGCTACCGCGGCGGGTGGCACAAGAAGAAGTACCGGATCATCGATTTCCGGCGGGAAAAGGCGGGCATTCCCGCGACCGTCGCGCAGATCGAGTACGATCCGAACCGCACGGCGCGCATCGCCCTGCTCCACTACGCCGACGGCGAGAAGCGGTACATCCTCGCGCCGGTCGGGCTGAAGGTGGGCGACCAGGTCATGTCCGGTCCGGAGGCCGATATCCGGCCGGGGAACGCCCTTCCCATGGTCAATATCCCCGTGGGCACGGTCATCCACAACGTGGAGCTGAAGAAGGGCGGCGGCGGGCAGCTGGCGCGCAGCGCCGGCTCCTCGGTCCAGCTTCTCGCCCGCGAGGGAGAGTATGCGACCCTGCGGCTGAACTCGGGCGAGGTGCGCAAGGTCCGGTCCGAGTGCATGGCCACCATCGGGCAGGTCGGGAACCTCGACCATGAGAACATCAGCATCGGCAAGGCAGGCCGGTCGCGCTGGATGGGCATGCGCCCCCGGGTGCGCGGAGTGGCCAAGAACCCCGTGGACCATCCGCTGGGCGGCGGCGAGGGCAAATCCTCGGGCGGCCGTCCCGGCTGCTCGCCCTGGGGTCTGCCGGACGGCAAGAAGACCCGGAAGAACAAGCAGACCGCGAAGTACATCATCTCGCGCAGGACAAAGAGCAGGTAGCGTACAACAAATACGAAGCACGAAATACGAAATGCTAAACGGAACCTGTTTCGGATTTCGAAATTAGAATTTCGGATTTGATGTATACGGAGGACGCGGTGCCGAGATCGGTAAAAAAAGGACCTTTTGTTGACGACCATCTGATCAAGAAGGTCGAGGCCATGAACGCGGGCGGGGACAAGAAGCTCATCAAGACCTGGTCGCGGCGGTCGACGATCCTGCCGGAGTTCGTGGGCCATACCCTTGCGGTGCACAACGGGAGGAAGTTCATCCCCGTCTACGTCACCGAGAACATGGTGGGCCACAAGCTTGGCGAGTTCTCGCCGACCAGGACCTTCAAGGGACACGGCGGTTCGAAGGCGGCCGAGAAGTCGAGCGCCCCGAAGTAGAGCGGGGCGCGGAGCGGCGGGAGAGGATCAGCATATGGAAGCGACGGCGACAGCAAGACACATACGCATCACCCCGCGCAAGGCGCGCCAGGTGATCGATCTCATCCGCGGCAAGATGGTGGGCGAGGCCCGCAGCATCCTGACCTTCACGCCGCTGCACGCGGCGCGGATCGTGAAGAAGGTGCTCGATTCGGCCGTGGCGAACGCCGAGCAGAAAAAGCTCGGGGACGTGGACGCGCTCAAGATCAACAAGGCCTTCGTGAGCCAGGGCGTAACCATGAAGCGCATGCGGGCGCGGGCCATGGGGCGGGGGAGCGTCATCCGGAAGCGGACCAGCCATATCACGGTGGTCCTGTCGGCATAGTCTTTTAGTCGATCGATCGGTGGAGGCGGCATGGGCCAGAAAGTACATCCGACCGGGCTTCGGCTCGGGATCATCAAGACCTGGGATTCGCGCTGGTTCGCGAAGAAGAACTACGCGCCGCTCCTGCACGAGGACATACGCATCCGGTCCCTGGTGAAGGAGCGCCTGACCCACGCGGGCGTCTCGAAGATCGAGATCGAGCGTGCCGGCCAGAAGGCCAAGGTGAACATCCACACCGCGCGGCCGGGCATCATCATCGGGAAGAAGGGCGCCGAGGTCGACAAGCTGAAGAAGGACCTCGAGTCCATGACCGGCAAGCAGATGTACATCAATATCCAGGAGATCCGGCGGCCGGAGCTGGAGGCCCAGCTCGTGGCGGAGAACATCGCCCTGCAGCTCGAGCGCCGCATCGCCTTCCGCCGGGCCATGAAGAAGTCCGTGACCTCCGCGCTTCGGCTCGGCGCCCAGGGCATCAAGATCACCTGCGCCGGCCGGCTGGCGGGCGCGGAGATCGCCCGGACCGAGTGGTACCGCGAGGGGCGGGTGCCGCTCCATACGCTCCGCGCGGACATCCAGTACGGGTTCGCCGAGGCCAAGACGACCATGGGCCAGATCGGCGTCAAGGTCTGGATCTACAAGGGAGAAGTGCTGCAGCAGCCCCGCACCGTCTAGCCGGGCGGACCGTACTCCATCAGCAGCGAGCAAAGGAACGTCATCATGCTGGCACCGAAGCGAGTCAGACACAGGAAGATGCATAAGGGGCGGATGAAGGGCGCCTCGTACCGGGGCTCCGAGGTGAGCTACGGCGAGTTCGGCCTCAAGGCCGTGGAGCCGGGCTGGATCACCAGCCGGCAGATCGAGGCCGCGCGTATCGCCATGACCCGTCACGTGAAGCGCGGGGGGAAGATCTGGATCCGCATCTTCCCGGACAAGCCGATCACGAAGAAACCGGCCGAGACCCGCATGGGCAGCGGCAAGGGATCGCCCGAGTACTGGGTGGCCGTCGTGCGGCCCGGCAGGGTGCTCTACGAGATGGGGGGCGTGGACGAGTCGGTGGCCCGCGAGGCATTCCGACTGGCGGCGTACAAACTGCCGCTGGCGACGAAGTTCATCGCGCGGGAGGCGGAGCTATGAAGCCCTCTCAGATGCGGGAGCTGCGCGACCTGTCGCCGGAGGAACTGACGGCGCGGGCGGCGGAGCTGAAGAAAGAGCTGTTCAACCTGCGGTTCCAGCAGGCCATGGGCCAGATCGAGAACCCCATGCGGCTGCGGACGCTGCGGCGGGACATCGCGAAGACCAAGACCATCTTAAGGGAAAAACATGGGCGAGGCTAACGGGATCAAGAAGCGGAAGACCTATATCGGTCGCGTGGTCAGCGACAAAATGGACAAGACGGTCGTGCTGGCCGTGACGCGGCGGATCGCGCACAGCAAGTACAACAAGGTCATCAGGCGGACGACCAAGTTCAAGGCGCACGACGAGAAGAACGAGTGCAAGACCGGCGACCTCGTCCGGTTCATCGAGACCCGGCCCCTGTCCAGGGAGAAGCGCTGGAAGGTCCTCGAGATCATCGAGAAAGCCGTCTGAGAAATCGCGGAGCGGAGCGCGCCGCACCGGGCGCTTGTCACGGCGGGACCGGGGGACGCGGTCCGGCGACCGTTCACATTCGAGGGTAAGCCATGATTCAGCAGCAGACGGTTCTAGATGTGGCAGACAACTCAGGCGCCAAAAAGGTGATGTGCATCAAGGTGCTCGGCGGGACGCGGAAGCGCTACGCCACCCTGGGCGACGTGATCGTGGTGGCCATCAAGATGGCGATCCCCGACGGTCAGGTGAAGAAGGGGTCCGTTGCCAAGGCGGTCGTGGTGCGCACCGCCAAGGAAGTGCGGCGGCCCGACGGGTCCTACATCAAGTTCGACCGGAACGCGGCCGTGCTCATCAACAACGCGAACGAGCCGATCGGCACGCGCATCTTCGGTCCCGTGGCACGCGAGCTGCGCAAGAAGAACTTCATGAAGATCGTCTCGCTTGCGCCGGAAGTGCTGTAGCGGCGCGCGCGGCGGGGTTCGAACTTCTCAAACGAGAGCAGGGATATCGACCATGCAGATCAAGAAGAACGATACGGTCCTCGTGACGACCGGAAAAGAGAAGGGAAAGCGCGGACGGGTGATCGCCGTCTACCCGAAGCAGAACCGGCTGCTCATCGAGAAGCTGAATATGATCAAGCGCCACACCCGGCCGAACCAGCAGATGCGGCAGGGCGGCATTGTGGAGAAGGAAGCGCCCATCTCCGCGTCGAACGTGCAGCTCGTCTGCGCCAAGTGCGACAAACCGACGTTTACGTCCCGGAAGACGCTGGCGGACGGGTCCCGGCCGCGCGTCTGCAGGGCGTGCGAAGCAACCCTCGAGTAATGTGACCAGGAAAGCGACCTATGGCGGACAAGAAAGAGACAACCAAGGCAGCAAAGGGCGGCAAGAAGCCCGCGGCAAAGGCGGCGCCGGCGAAGGCGAAGGCCTCAGAAGCGGCGAAGAAGGAGCCGAAGACGGCCCCGAAAGAGGCGGTCAAGGCGCCGACGCCGCGGCTGAAGGAGCGGTACCACAAGGACGTGGTCCCCGCGCTCATGAAGCAGTTCAGCTACAAGAACCCCATGCAGGTGCCCCGGCTGGTGAAGGTGGTGCTGAACATGGGCATGGGCGAGGCGGTCGCGAACGCGAAGGCGCTGGACCATGCCGTGGACGAACTGGAGCGGATCAGCGGCCAGCATGCGGTCGTTACCCGCGCCAAGAAGTCCATCGCCACCTACAAGCTGCGGGAAGGCATGCCCATCGGCACGATGGTGACGCTGAGGCGGGAGCGCATGTTCGAGTTCCTGGACCGGTTCATCAGCGCGGCGCTGCCCCGCATCCGCGACTTCAAGGGCGTTCCTTCCCGATCCTTCGACGGCCGCGGGAACTATTCGCTCGGCATCAAGGAACAGGTGATCTTCCCCGAGATCGAGATCGACAAGGTCGATTCGGTCCACGGGCTCGACATCACGATCGTTACGACGGCCAAGACGGACGAGGAAGGCCGGGCCCTGCTCGACAACCTCGGCATGCCGTTCAGAAAGTAGGCGGGAGGAGCAATGGCAAAGAAGTCGCTGATCGCGAAGGCCAAGAGGACGCCCAAGTTCAAGGTCCGCGCCTATCACCGGTGCCCGCTCTGCGGCAGGTCGCGGGGCTACCTCCGGAAGTTCGACATGTGCCGCATCTGTTTCCGCAATCGTTCGCTCCAGGGAGAGGTCCCGGGCGTGGTGAAGGCAAGCTGGTAAGCGAGAGGGGTACGCATCGATGATGACCGATCCGATCGCGGATATGCTGACGCGCATCCGCAATGGCAGCCGGGCGAAGCTCGAGAAGGTGGACATTCCCTCCTCCAAGCTCAAGCTCGAGATCGCCAAGATCCTGAAGGACGAAGGCTACATCAAGAACCTGAAGATGGTGAAGGACCGGCGCCAGGGGGTGATCCGGGTCTATCTCAAGTATACGGACGAGGAGCTTCCGGTCATCCAGGGGCTCCGGCGGGTCAGCCGACCCGGGAACCGGGTCTATGTGGGCAACGATCGCATCCCGAAGGTGATGGGCGGACTGGGCACGGCGATCCTCTCCACCCCCAAGGGCGTCCAGAGCGGCAAGCAGGCGAAGAAGGAGAACGTGGGCGGAGAAGTGCTCTGCCACGTGTGGTAGAAGATCAGCGTCTCCCCCCGGGGAGAACGAGGAGCATCGCATGTCCAGGGTCGGCAAGAAACCTATCGATATCCCCTCCGGCGTCGACGCGACGATCGCGCCCGGCAGGATCACGGTGAAGGGGCCGCTCGGCGAACTGAGCCGGAGCTACAACCCGAGCCTCGTGATCAAGAAGGCCGAGGGCAAGCTGCTGGTGGAGCGTCAGTCCGATGCCAAGGTCTACCGCGAGTTGCACGGCCTGACGCGGAACCTGGTGGCCAACATGGTCACGGGCGTCAGCAAGGGCTTCGCGAAGACGCTGGACATCGCGGGCGTGGGCTTCAAGGCGGCGCTGGCGAACAAGACGAACCTGATGTTCAGCCTGGGCTTCTCCCACCCGGTCATCTTCCCCCTTCCGCAGGGGATCACGGCGACGGTGGACGCGAAGCAGACCCAGGTGGTGATCAAGGGCGTCGACAAGCAGCTGGTGGGGCAGATGGCCGCGAACATACGGGGGCTCAAGAGCCCTGAGCCGTACAAGGGCAAGGGCATCAAGTACAGCACCGAGGTCATCCACCGCAAGGAAGGCAAGGCCGGAAAGGCCGGCAAATAACGGTCGGCAGGCCCCGGTCCCGGACCGGCGCATCCCGATACCGCATCGAGGAGCAGTAACGTGGCACTGAGCAAAGACGAGACCAGACAGCGCCGGCACCGGCGTATCCGGAAGCGGGTCGCAGGCACGGGGAGCAAGCCGAGGCTCAGCGTTTTCAAGAGCCTCAACCATATCTATGCCCAGCTGATCGACGACGACGCCGGCAAGACGCTCCTGTCGGCATCGACCCTGGAGAAGGACATCCGGTCGTCGGTGAAGCACGGCGGCAACCTCGAGGCGGCCAAGAAGGTCGGCGCGAGCATCGCCCAGAGGGCGATCGGCAGGAAGATCACGGACGTGGTGTTCGACCGCGGCGGCTACAAGTACCACGGCTGCGTCAAGGCTTTGGCCGATGCGGCGCGGGAGCAGGGGCTCAAGTTCTAGCCGAAACAGGGCGTGGAGGCGGCTTTGGCAGAGAGATATCAGCAGAGGGATGCAGAGGGCGGCGAAGGCCAGGAGCTGAAGGACAAGCTGGTCTCGCTCAACCGCGTGGCCAAGGTGGTGAAAGGCGGCAAGCGGTTCAATTTCAGCGCACTCGTGGTCGTCGGGGACGGCAAGGGCAGGGTCGGCGTCGGCAAGGGCAAGGCTGCCGAGGCGCCCATGGCCATCAAGAAGGCGGTGGAGCGGGCCAAGAAGAACATGGTCGCCGTGGCGCTGAAAGGCGACACGATCCCCCACGAGGTCTTCGGCCATTTCGGGGCGGGCAAGGTCCTGCTCAAACCGGCGTCGGAAGGCACCGGCCTGATCGCCGGCGGCGCGTCCCGGGCGGTGCTCGAGGTTGCCGGCGTGCGGAACGTGCTCTGCAAGTCCCTGGGCACGAGCAATCCCCACAACGTCGTGAGCGCGACGATGAAGGGTCTCAAGCAGCTCCGGAGCGCGGAGACGGTCGCGGCGCTCCGGGGACGACCGGTAGAGGAGCTTGCGTAACATGGCGAAGGACGGAAAGAAGATCAGGATCACCCTGCTGAAGAGCTCGATCGGCCGGCCGGGCAAGCACAAGGCGGTGCTGCAGGGCCTGGGGCTCCGCAAGCTGAACGCCGCGGTGGTGCGGCCCGATACGCCGGAGATCCGGGGCATGGTCGGCAAGGTAAGCCACCTCGTCGCGGTCGAGAAGGCGTAGACAAACCTCCTGAAAGAGAAGAACGGACGACTACCATGAGATTGGAAGAACTGAAGCCGGCGCCGGGCGCGCGGAAGAAGGTCAAGCGGATCGGCCGGGGCCCCGGCTCGGGCAGCGGCAAGACCGCGGGCAAGGGGCACAAGGGCCAGAAGGCCCGCTCCGGCGGCGTGAAGGGCCCGGGGTTCGAGGGCGGCCAGATGCCGCTCCAGCGGCGGCTTCCCAAGCGCGGGTTCCACAACATCTTCCGCACCGAGTACGCCGTGGTCAATCTGCGCGACCTGGACGGCATGAGCGGCACGGTCACGCCGGAGTCGCTCGTGGAGCGCGGACTGCTCAAGAAGCGCGATGCGAAGGCCGTGAAGGTCCTGGGGGTGGGCGAGCTGAAGGCCGCGGTCACCGTCCGGGCCCACAAGTTCAGCAAGAGCGCGTCCGAGAAGATCCAGGCTGCCGGCGGCAAGGCCGAGGTGATCTAGCCCGTGTTCGCCGGATTCCAGAACATATTCAAGATCCCGGAGCTGCGGAAGCGGATCATCTTCACGCTCCTGATGCTGGCGGTCTACCGCGTGGGCTCGTATGTTCCCACTCCGGGGATACGCGGCGAGGCGCTCAGCCAGTACCTCCATCAGGCCGCAGGCGGCCTGATGGGGTTCTTCGACATGTTCTCGGGCGGCGCGCTCTCCAAGGTGACGATCTTCGCCCTGGGGATCATGCCCTACATCACCGCGTCCATCGTGCTGCAGCTGCTGACCGTGGTGATCCCGCGCCTCCAGGCCCTGGCCAAGGAGGGCGAGGCGGGCCGCAAGAAGATCACCGAGTACACGCGCTACGGCACCGTGGGCATCGCGGCGTTCCAGTCCTTCTGGATGGCCGTGGGCATCGAGCAGATGGGCGAAGGGGCCTTCGTGGACGCGGCCGGGTGGCCCTTCCGCCTCATGACCATGATCACCCTGACCGCCGGGACGACCTTCATCATGTGGCTCGGCGAGCAGATCACGGAGCGCGGCATCGGGAACGGCATCTCGCTCGTCATCTTCGCCGGCATCGTGGCGGGCTTCCCGAGCGCGGTGGCGAACACCTTCGGCCTCATGCGGTCGGGCGAGATCCCCTACTATATGATCGTCGTGATCCTGGCGCTCATCCTGGGGGTCGTGGCCGCGATCATCTACATGGAGCGCGGCCAGCGGCGGATCCCGGTCCAGTACGCCCAGCGCATGGTAGGCAGGCGGGTCTACAAGGGCCAGAGCACCCATCTGCCGCTCAAGATCAACTCCGCGGGCGTGATCCCGCCGATCTTCGCGTCGTCCATCCTCTTGTTCCCGGCGACGATCGCGGGATTCACCCAGGTCGGCTGGATCAATGCCATCTCGCAGCAGCTTGCGCCGGGGCAGCTCCTGTACACGGTCATCTACGTGGCGATGATCATCTTCTTCGCCTATTTCTATACGGCGATCGTCTTCAACCCCGTGGACATCGCGGACAACCTGAAGAAGTACGGCGGGTTCATCCCGGGCATCCGGCCGGGCAAGCGGACCTCGGACTATCTCTACCGGGTTCTGACCCGCATCACCCTGGGCGGCGCGCTCTATCTCGCGGCCGTCTGCGTCCTGCCGGACATCTTCTACAAGGCGTTCAACGTGCCGTTCTATTTCGGCGGGACATCGCTCCTGATCGTGATCGGCGTCGCGCTCGATACCGTTTCGCAGATCGAGTCCCACCTCATCCAGCGGCATTACGGGGGGTTCCTGAAGGGAGTTTCGATCAGGGGCAGGAGGTAAGGGGCGGCCGTCCCATGGTGATCCTCAAGTCCCTGCAGGAGATCGAGAAGATCCACCGGGCGGGCATGGTCGTGGCAGACGTCCTGGCAGGCATCCGGGAGATGGTCAGGCCGGGGGTCAGCACGCTGGAGCTCGATGAATACGCGGAACGGATGATCCGGACCGCGGGCGCGAAGCCGGCGTTCAAGGGCTACCGGGGCTATCCCCGCACCCTCTGCACCTCGGTCAACGACCAGGTGATCCACGGCATCCCGGCGCGGGAGGTCGTGCTCCGGGAGGGCGACCTCCTGAGCGTCGATGTGGGGGCCATCCTGGACGGGTTCTACGGCGACGCGGCGGTGACGATCCCGGTCGGCGAGGTCTCCCCGCAGGCGGCGCAGTTGCTTCAGGTTACCGAGGAATCGCTCGCGCGCGGCATCGAGCAGGCGGTCCCGGGGAACCGGCTGTTCGATATTTCGGCGGCCATCCAGCGCCATGTCGAGGCGCACGGCTACTCGGTGGTGCGGGACTTCGTCGGCCACGGGATCGGCCGGAGCCTCCACGAGGACCCGCAGGTGCCGAACTTCGGCGAGCGCGGGCGCGGACCGAGGATCCAGGCCGGCATGGTGCTGGCGATCGAACCGATGGTGAACCAGGGCGGCAGCGCCACGGTCGTGAAAGAGGACAACTGGACGGCGGTGACGGCGGACGGCGCCCTCTCGGCGCACTTCGAGCATACCATCGCCGTGCTGGAGCACGGACCGCGGATCCTGACCCGGCGGTAGCGCCTCAGGAACGGAGGAGCATGCCAAAGGAAGATTCCATAGAAGTGCAGGGCACGGTGCTGGAGACGCTTCCCAATGCCATGTTCCGGGTCGAGATGGAGAACGGCCACAAGATCCTGGCGCACATCTCGGGCAAGATGCGGATGCACTTCATCAAGATCCTGCCGGGCGACCGCGTGACCGTGGAGCTCTCGCCCTATGATCTGACGCGAGGACGAATAACCTACCGGTTCAAGTAGCGAGGCCGGGGAGAACGGGACTGCGACCATGAAAGTACGCTCATCGGTAAGAAAGATCTGCACGAAATGCCGGGTCATCCGGCGCAGGGGCGTGGTGCGCGTGATCTGCACCAACGCGCGCCACAAGCAGCGGCAAGGGTAAGACAATTTCTAAGCACGAATCGCGAAATCCGAAAGGGCGGAAGCATTCGGATTTCATGCTTAGCATTTCGGATCTGTCGTACGAGGAGGTACAGTGGCACGTATAGCCGGGGTTGATCTGCCCAAGGACAAGAAGATCTCCATTTCGCTGCGGTACATCTTCGGCATCGGTCCGACGACGGCCCTCAGGATACTGTCGGAAGCCGGCGTCGATGCGAATACCCGGACGAAGGACCTCACCGAGGACGCGATCGTCAAGATCCGCGCGATCCTGGAGCGCGACTATGTCGTGGAGGGCGATCTGCGCCGGGATATCACCATGCAGATCAAGCGTTTGATGGACACCGGGAGCTACCGTGGCCTGCGCCACCGCAAGGGCCTGCCGGCGCGCGGCCAGCGGACCAAGACCAACGCCCGGACACGGAAGGGCCCCAAGAAGGCCGCGATGGCGGGCCGGGGCAAGAAAAAGGGCATGGCGAAGAAATAAGCGGTCCCCTGCGGGAAGGGAAGGTCCCTGACCCGGCGGATCAGAGGACGGACGGGAGAGCAGATGGCAAAGAAGGGCAAAGAGCGGAAGAACGTCGCGAACGGCGTCGCCCACATCCATGCGTCGTTCAACAACACGATCGTGACGATCACGGACCAGGCGGGGAACGTCATCACCTGGTCGAGCTCCGGCAACAAGGGGTTCAAGGGATCCCGCAAGAGCACGCCGTTCGCATCCCAGCTGGCGGCCGAGACGGCGGCGCGCAAGGCCATGGAGCACGGCATGAAGCAGGTCGAGGTCTTCGTCAAGGGTCCGGGGACGGGCCGCGAGTCGGCGATCCGGGCGATCCAGGCCGCGGGACTGGAGATCGTGGCGATCCGGGACGTGACACCGATCCCGCACAACGGCTGCCGCCCGCCGAAGCGGCGAAGGGTCTAGGTCGTCCAGGACAGGAAGCTCAGAGGAGGAATACGTGGCACGGTATATCGGTTCGGTCTGTAAGCTCTGCAGGAGGGAGAACACGAAGCTGTTCCTCAAGTCGGAGCGGTGCTATACGGACAAGTGTGCGATCGTCAGGCGGAACTACCCGCCCGGGCAGCACGGCCAGGCGAGGATCAAGCAGTCGGAATACAGCATCCAGCTCCGCGAAAAGCAGAAGATCCGCAGGCTCTACGGCGTGCTGGAGCGTCAGTTCCGCGGCTACTTCGACAGGGCCGCACGGACCAAGGGGATCACCGGCGACAATCTGCTGCAGCTGCTCGAGCGGCGGCTGGACAATGTCGTGCAGCGCATGGGCTTTGCGGGTTCCAAGAAGGAGGCGCGCCAGCTGGTCCGGCATGGTCACCTGCTCGTGAACGGGAGACGGGTGAACATCCCGTCCTATCTGCTCAAGGCCGGCGATGTGATCGAGGTCCGGGAAAAGAGCCGCACGATCGCCCAGGTCCAGCAAACGCTCGCCACGGTCGAGAAGCGCGGCTTTCCGTCCTGGCTCGAGATCGATAAGGCGCAGTTCCGCGGCAAGGTGCTGAGCCTGCCGGCGCGGGACGAATGCACGCTGCCGACGGTCAAGGAGCAGCTGGTCGTCGAGCTCTACTCCAAGTAACGTCCCGGATATCTGACGCCGTTGCCACCTGCGCGATGCTGCGCTGTGGCCGCGGTCCGGTCGTTTCTCCCTGTTCGGAGGCACCATGCTGAAAAAAGCAAAAGACTTCCAGATGCCCAAGAAGCTCCAGTACGACCCGAAAAAGGTCTCTGATACGTACGG
The DNA here is from genome assembly GCA_964617655.1 of uncultured Nitrospiraceae bacterium. Lineage (GTDB taxonomy): Bacteria > Nitrospirota > UBA9217 > UBA9217 > UBA9217 > JAKAHZ01. Next base: position 13,747 of record CAZTXN010000019.1, read on the forward strand.
CAAGTTCACGGCGGAGCCGCTGGAGCGGGGCTTCGGCACGACGCTGGGCAATGCCCTGCGCCGCGTGCTCCTCTCCTCCCTGGAAGGCGCCGCCATCACGGCGGTGAAGATCGCCGGCGTGCAGCACGAGTTCTCGAGCATCCCGGGCGTCGTGGAAGACACGACGGACCTGATCCTGAACCTGAAAGACGTGCGGTTGAAGCTGCACACGGACAAGCCCAAGACGCTGGAGCTCAAGGCCAAGGGGCCCGGTTCGGTCACGGCGAAGGACATCGAGGCGGACGCGGAGGTGGAGATCCTGAACCCGGACCTCCACCTGGCGACGATCGACAAGAACGGCAAGCTCGAGTGCGAGATGCACGCCCGCCGGGGCCGCGGCTATGTGCCGTCGGACAAGAACAAGGAGCCCGGCCAGCCGATCGGCCTGATCCCCATCGATGCCATCTTCTCTCCGGTCCGGAAGGTGAACTTCAAGGTGGAGAACGCCCGGGTCGGCCAGGAGACGGACTTCGACAAGCTGGTGCTCGAGGTCTGGACCGACGGGAGCCTGCGTCCCGATGACGCCGTGGCGCATGCGGCGAAGCTCGTCAAGGACCACTTGTCCATCTTCATCCATCTCCCCGAGGAAGAGGAAGAGTCGTTCTTCTCCGAGGACGAGATGAAGAAATCCCCGGACTTCAATGAGAACCTTCTGCGCAGCGTGAACGAGCTGGAGCTGTCGGTCCGGGCGGCGAACTGCCTCAAGAACGCCGGCATCGAGACGATCGCCGAGATGGTCCAGAAGACCGAGAGCGAAATGCTCAAGACCAAGAACTTCGGCAGAAAATCCCTGAACGAGATCAAGGAGATCCTGACCGGCATGGGGCTCTCCCTGGGGATGAAAGTGGACGACAAGATCGTCATGGAGGCCCGGCGGCTCCTGGCGGAGCGGCCTGCCGAAGTATAATCATTAATTCTTCGAGGAAGACGCTATGAGACATGGATGTGCGGGCAGGCAGTTCGGACGTGACAGCGGGCATCGCAAGGCGCTCCTGAGGACACTGGTGCGGTCCTTGCTGGCCCACGAGAAGATCGAGACGACCGTCGCGAAGGCCAAGGAGGTCCGGCCGCTGGCGGAGAAGATGATCACGCTCGGCAAGCGGGGCGACCTCCACGCCCGCCGGCAGGCGCAGAGCTTTCTCCAGGATGAGAAGGTCGTGAAGGGCCTCTTCGCCGATATTGCGCCCCGGTTCGCGTCGCGGAACGGCGGGTATACCCGCATCGTACCGACGCGGCAGCGCATGGGCGATGCGGCCCCCATGGCGGTCATCGAGTTGATCGAGCGCAAGGCGCCGGAGGCGGCGCCGGCGCCCGAGGAGAAGAAGAAAAAGAAGACCGCGTGACGATCCGCTCCTCTGTGCGGGACAGAACGACGATAGGGCCGCTGACGGCCGCAGAAGGCAAGGGATCAACCCTTGCCTTTTGCGTTTTGTGCGTTTACAGTTCCCGGTCGTTTATGCTACTATGCACCTGCGCGTACCCATGCTGACGCGATTTCGACATAGCATCGGCCATGCTGCCGCGGCGGGCCGGAAGGCGGCCTTCCAGTGGTGGGGCGGGATCGGCTGCAGGGTGGCCTTCCTTATGTCCCTGGTCATCGTGCTCGTCGCCTCGCTGATCGGGCTGTTCCTCCTTCGCGAGGCGAGGCGGAGCCAGGAGGCCGAACTGCGCGGAAGGGCGCTCTACGTCGCGAACTACTTTGCCGCCCTCGCGGCCGACGATATCCGCAGGGAGGACCGCGCCGAGGTCTACCGCAAGCTCATGCCCGCTTTCCTGGCGCCCGGCGAGGCCTCCCGGGACATCCTCTTCCTCATGGCCTACGGCAGGAGCGGGAACCTTCTGATCGGCAACAGCCCCCGGGCCGTCCCTCCGAACGCCGGGCAGACGCCCGATGTCCAGATCGCGGGCTCTCTCGACCGGGAGATCCTCGACCGCGTGTCGCCGCTCGTGCGCCAGCGGACCGATGACGTGCTCGAGGTCATCATGCCGGTCCTGCAGGCAGACGAGCCCGTTGGCTTCGTCTCCGTCGGCTTCTCGCGGCGCGGCATGCAGGAGCGCTTCAGCGGGGTCGGAGCCCAGATCGCGCTCGTCGTGGCGATCATCCTCGTCCTGGGCGTCCTGTTCAGCCAGATCATCGTTGCGGGGATCGTGCGTCCCCTTGCGCGGCTCTCCGCGGCGGTGGACGAACTGGGCAGGCAGAACTGGAAGGTCCAGATCCCCGTCCGGGGAAAGGACGAGATCGCCCGTCTCGCGGCGGCCTTCAACCAGATGGCGCAGACGCTCCAACAGCGAGACCTGAGCCTGTCCCAGGGCAACCGCGACCTCTTCATCCTGCATACCGCCGGGCTGGACCTCATGGAAAGCCTCGAGCTTCCCAATCTGGCCGGCAAGATCACGGCGCGCGCACAGGACCTGGTGAAGGCGGACACGGCCGCCCTGTCCACGGTCGACCGGAGCACCCGGACCCTCCGCTATCTGCACACCGAGGGCAGCAAGGCCCGCTCGCTTTCCGGCCGCGAGCTGCCGCTGGAAGCGGGCGGCATCTACAACTGGCTGGTAAGCTACGGCACCCCGGTCCTGATCCAGGAGGCGCGCTCGGATTTCCGTCTGGACGGCGGTCTCGTGGAGGAGCTCGGGATCCGGTCGGTCATCGCCGTGCCGCTCTGGTCATCCAATACGCTTATCGCGATCCTGACGGCGGTGAATAAGCGGGGCGGCGAGGCCTTCGATCGCAGCGACCTCCGGCTCTTCACCGTTTTCGCCAATCTCGCGGCAGCGGCGCTCCAGAACGCCTTCTTCTACGAGGACCTGAAGCAGCGCATGCTGGAGCTGAAGCATACCCAGCAGCAGTTGGTCCATTCCACCCGCATGGCCGCCATCGGGGAGCTCGCGGCGAACCTGGCGCACGAGATCAACAACCCGCTCACGAGCGTCCTGGGCTATACGAGCCATCTCCTCAAGACGCTGCCTCTGCCGGAGGACTCGAAGCGGAAGCTGCAGCTGATGGAGCAGGAGACCCTCCGGGTGCGGAAGATCATCAGGAACCTGCTGGACTTCTCCCGGCAGCGGCCCTCCCGGATGCTGGCAGGGGACCTGGCCGGACCGGTCAAGGAGACCGCGGCGCTGCTGCAGGGAGTAGCCGAGCGGCATTCCGTCCATATCATCGAGGACTATCCCCCCGGACCGGTGCCGGTCCGGATGGACCACAACGAGATGAAACAGGTTTTCATCAATATCATGAACAACGCCCTGCATGCCATGCCCTCAGGGGGCGAACTGCGTATACGGCTCAGCAGCACGGAGGAGGGGGAGGCAATGGCGGAGTTCCGGGACACCGGCCACGGTATTGCTGAGGAGCATCTTGCAAAGGTCTTCGACCCGTTCTTTACCACGAAGAATACCGGCGACGGCACCGGGCTGGGCCTCGCGATCAGCCATCGCATCATCCAGGGCCACGGCGGAAGGATCGAGGTGGCCAGCGCTCCGGACGAAGGGACGCGGTTCACGGTCATCCTGCCGCTCGCTGTGGAGCAGGCGCCCGCGTCCCGTGAGCAATGAGGTGTGATATGAAGATGAGTGTTCTTCCTTTCCGGTCCCGGGCGCCGCTGTTCCTGGTCTTCCTCGGCCTGGTCTTTCTGGCCGCGCCTGCCGGGTGCAAGAGGACGACCGAGGAGGAGAAGCCGCCCAGGACCTTCGGGCAGCAGGAACTGCTGATCGGTCTGATCCCCGAGCAGAACATCTTTCGCCAGCGGGAGCGATACCTGGTCCTGAAGAACTACCTCTCCCACCGGCTCGGCATCACGGTGAACTTCACCAGCCTCAGCCGCTACGGCAACATTATCGACCGCTTTCGTGAGGAACGCATGGACGGCGCCTTCTTCGGAAGCTTCACCTACGGGTTGGCGCGGCAGCAGCTCGGGGTGGAACCCATCGCCCGGCCGGTGAACCTCGACGGCACGTCGACCTATCACGGGTATCTCTTCGTGCGGAAGGACAGCGGGATACGCAGCGCCGCGGACATGCGCGGGAAGCGGTTCGCCTTTGTCGAGCGGGCGACGACCGCGGGCTACCTTTTCCCGCTCGCCTATTTCCGGTCGGCCGGCATCAATGATATCCGCCGGTATCTCGGCCAGAGTTTCTTCGCGGGGAGCCATGATGCCGCCATTCTCGCGGTGCTGAACAAAGAGGCGGACATCGGCGCGGCGAAGAACACGATCTATGACCAGCTCGCCGGCGAGAACGGACGCATCGAGAAGGAGCTGGTCATTCTGGCCGCGTCAGGCGTGGTGCCGCAGAACTGCCTTGCCGTGCGCCGCGACCTTGATCCGGTGCTGAAGAGCGAGCTGAAGCGGGTCCTGCTCGCCATGGACCGCGATCCCGAGGGGGCGGGAGTGCTCCGCCGTTTCGGCGCCCGGGGGTTTGTCGAGACCGAGGACCGCGACTACAGCTATCTCTATGCGCTTGCCGCGCAGGTGGGGATGGATCTCAAGACCTATCACTACAGGAACGAATAACGCCGGAAGGGACATGAAGAAACGCATTCTCATGAGCTTTGCCCTGCTCCTGTCGATCTTCATCGTCGGGAGCGCGGTCGCCTGGCTGTATATCAGCAAGACCACGGCGCGCATGGACCGGCTGATCCTGCTGCATCAGGTCGAGATCCTGCGCGAGGAACTGATCATCCATATCCAGCAGGTCCAGTCGCAGATCACCCGGTCCCGGGTGCGCAGCGGCAGCGCCATGGACGTGCTGATCTCCCATGTCCAGGAGATGGACAAGGTGATGGATTCCTGCGTAGGATGCCATCATGCGCCGGAGCTGATGCAGGGCCTGCATTCCATGCGGGACATGGCGACGGACTATAAGACCGCGATCAGCAGGCTCATGACCGCGACCGCGAACTCCGCGCATATCGCGCAGCTCGAGCACCGCGCCGAATATCTCGGCCAGGAGCTGATCGCCATGACCCAGGGCATGGCGTTCACCGCGAACATCCGGCTCCAGCAGAAGACGCGCGAGACCCTGGCGACCATGCGGGAGGTGCGGAGCGTGCTGCTCGTGACGCTGCTCTTCGCCGTGCTCCTGGCATCGGTCATCATGGTCGTCCTGGTCCGGGGCATGACCCGGAGGCTCAGCGGCCTGCTGGATGCGACCCGGCGCATCGCGCAGGGCGACCTGCAGCACCGCGTCGAGGCGCCGGACGGGCCGCACGACGAGTTCGGCGACCTGGCGGAGTCCTTCAATACCATGACGCAGAACCTTCACCGGTCCCAGCGGCAGCTGCTCCAGAGCACGAAGCTCGCGGCGATCGGCGAGCTCGCCACGAACATCGCCTACGAGGTCAACAACCCCCTGGCGGGCGTCCTCGGCTACACCGGCCTGCTGCTCAAGTCCGAGGACGTCCCGGCGGACAAGAAGGAGCATCTCCGGACCATCGAGCGGGAGACCCTGAGGGCCCGGGAGATCCTGAAGAACCTGCTGGACTTCTCGCGTCGCAAGCCGCCGCGCATGGAGCTGGTCGCGGTCCCGGGGATCGTGGAGGACAGCATCGCCCTGCTCCGCGGACAGGCCCGGATCGCGAACGTGGAGATCGCCGCGGAATGCGCCGGCGACCTTCCCCGCGTGGCGCTGGACACCGACGAGATCAAACAGGTTTTCGTCAACATCGGGAACAATGCCTTCCATGCCATGCCTGCGGGAGGGACCCTGGCGTTCCGCTGCGGCACGCGGCAGGATGCCGACGGCAGGACGCTGGTGAGCATCAGCATCAGCGATACGGGAAAGGGCATCCCGGAAGAGCATCTTGAAAAGATCTTCGATCCCTTCTTCTCCACCCGCGGCGAGGGCGAAGGGGTGGGGCTGGGGCTCTCCATCAGCTACATGATCGTGCAGAACCACGGCGGCCGCATCGAGGTGGACAGCACCCCCGGCGCGGGTTCGGCCTTCACGGTCCTGCTTCCCGCAGGCCGCGAAGGACAGGAAGCGGATCAGGACCGATAGTCGCGTGAGAGGCAGGAACGGGCATGGCGGGCGAGCGCATACTGGTCGTTGATGACGAGGAGATGATCCGGGAGCTCTGCTCCCATATCCTCCAGTCCGAGGGCTATATGGTCGCGGCGGCGGGGAGCGGCAGGGAGGCCCTCGCCGAGCTGGCGGCGAACCCGGCGGACCTCCTGATCACGGACATCAAGATGCCGGGCATGGACGGCCTGGAGCTTTTCGAGCACGTCAGGAAGATCAACCCGGACATCGTCACCATCTTCATCACCGGCCATGGTACGCTCGATACGGCCATCGAGTCGCTCATGCGCGGCGTCGAGGGGTTCGTCCTGAAGCCCTTCACGCAGGAGGAGCTGATCAGCGCCGTCGACCGCGCCGTGACGCGGTCCCGCCTGCAGAAGGAGAACATCCGGCTCAAGGCCATGATACCGCTCTTCGAGATCAGCAAGCTTCTGGTGACCGAGATCGACCTGGCGCATCTCTTCCGGATCATCACCGAGGTGCTGGTCCAGGAATTCGCCGTGGACCGCGTGTCGCTCATGCTGCTCGACGAACCAACGGGCTATCTGGTGATCCGCGCATCCCACGGCCTGCCGACCGACCTGGCGCTCCAGGCACGGCGCCGCATCGGCGAAGGCGTCGCGGGCCTGGTGATCATGCACCGCCGGCCGCTCATCATCAGCAAGGGAAAGCATGCCGACCCCGAGGTCATGGCCGCGCTGAACCGCGACGATATGCCCCTCTCGTCCATGTCGGTACCGCTCATCGGCAAGGATAAGGTACAAGGCGTCCTGAACATCAGCAGGTTCTCGGACCCTCCGTTCACCACGAGCGATCTCCAGATCATGTCGGTCCTTGCCAGCCAGGTGGTGGCGGTCATGGAGAACGCCGCGCTCTACGAAGGGCTGCGGGAGAGCTACTTCCGCACGGTCCAGGCCCTCGTGGCCGCGGTGGAGGCCAAGGACCCCTACACGCGCTGGCACTCCACCAACGTGGCGAAATATGCCGTTGCCATCGCCAGGGACCTGGGCCTGAGCCCGTCGCAGCTCGAGGAGATCCACATCGCGGCGATCCTGCATGATGTCGGCAAGATCGGCATCAGCGAGCGCATTATCGCCAAGCCGGACCGTCTCAGCCGGGAGGAGTACGATGTCATGAAGGACCATCCCGCGCACGGCATCCGGATCCTTGAGCCTATCGGGTTCTCGCCCTCCATCGTGACCGCCATCTACCAGCACCATGAGCGCTACGACGGCAAGGGATATCCCCAGGGCCTGGCCGGCGAAGAGATCGCGCTCTCGGCGCGGATCCTGGCCGTGGCGGACACGATCGACGCCATGGTCTCGGAGCGACCCTACCGCGGGACCATCTCGAGCCGCATGGTGCTGGACGAACTGACCAAGGAATCGGGGATGCAGTTCGACCCCGGGGTCGCCGCGACGGCCGGCCAGCTGATCGAGAAGGGGCTGCTGAAGCTCGGGATGCACACCTATGCGCAGCACCAGCAGGCCGCGGAAAGGCAGGCCGAGTGAAGCGGACGCGCATGCTCAAACGGCTTTCGGAGCGGCTGAACAGCCGCGGCGCGGGAGCGCAGCCGTTCCCGCCGTCGCCGGCGGCCCGCAGCGGACGAAAGCCGACCGAACAGCCGGTCCCGCTCCGGCCCGAGGCTATTCCGGCCGGGCCGGAGGACGAGGTCCTGTATCACCTCGGAAGCCTGCTCGACAGCGTCAAGACCGGAGTCATCTCCCTCGACGGCGAGGGCAGGATCCGGGTCTTCAATGCCGTTGCGGAGGTGCTCTTCGGCGTCCCCCGGCAGGCCGTGCTGGGCAGGAGCTTCGCTGCCCTGGGCGGGGTTCTTGGGTCCCGGGACCCGGCGGTGCGGGCGCTCTGGGAGCGTCTGACCGACGCGGTCTGGGCCGCGGGAGCGGCGCTCGACCTGGAGTACGACCTTGCGAGGCCGAAAGGCCAGCGGAGGATCATCGCCTACAGTGTCTATCCCCTGGGCCGTATGGCCTGGTCGGTGGGGAACGGCGTGGTCATCATGCTCGAGGATGTCACGCGCAGGCGCGAGCTGGAGGAGCAGATCACCGACGGCCGCAAGCGGCTCCAGAACGTCTTTGACGGCATCACCGACGGCATCCAGGTGGTGGACGCCCAGTTCCGGATCACGGCCGTGAACCGGTCCATGACCGCTCTCGTGGGCGGGTCGGTCGCCATCGGGCATCTCTGCTACTCGGTCTGCGGGTCCCAGGGCGCCGTCTGCGACGGCTGCCCGGCGGTCGAGACCTTCCGCTCCGGACAGCCCGCCACGCTCGTCCGGCGCGTCGTCCGGACCGGCGGCCCGGAGGCGGATCAGGACGGGCGGATCCTCGAGATCAGCACCTTTCCGCTTCTGGACCGGGGCAACCGCGTCCTGCAGGTAGTGGAATACCTCAAGGACGTGACGGACCGGGTGCGCATCGCGGAGCGCCTGGAGCACGCCCGGCGCCTGGCGGCGCTGGGCGAGATGGCCGCGCGCGTGGCCCACGAGGTGCGGAACCCGCTGAACGCCATCACCGGCGCGGCCCACTACCTCGCGGCCGAGTACCCGAACGACGAGACCATCGGCAAGTTCACCGAGATCATCATGCGCCAGTCCCTGCGCGTGGACCAGGTCGCCTCGGACATCCTGCATGCCGCCCGTCCGCTGCGGCTCAACCGCACTCGGGTCGAGATCGAGGCGGTCATCGATCAGTCGCTTGCCTCGCTGCGCGGCGCGGTCGAGGAACAGGGCGTCGCGGTCGAACGGCGGCGGGACCCTTTGCTGCCAGCGGTGCAGGCGGACGAGGTGCAGGTCGAACAGGCGGTCTTCAACGTGCTGAAGAACGCCGTGGAGGCCATGCCGGACGGCGGAAGGCTCGCCGTCGGCACGGAGTACGATGAGGCCGCCGGATGGGTGCGGATCACCATCCAGGACAGCGGGTGCGGCGTACCGGCCGCCGCCCGCGAGCGCATCTTCGACGCCTTCTACACGACCAAGCCGGAAGGCACGGGGCTGGGGCTCTCGATCGTGGAGGGGGTGCTCAAGAACCACGGAGGGGATATCCGGCTCGAACAGCCCGGCGAGGGTTCGCCGGGGTCCCGGTTCATCCTCGGATTTCCCTTCCAGGGGCGGAAGGGCGGCGCCGGGAAAGGTCCGGCCGGTCGCCGGAACGGCCGGAGCTGAGAGGGCGTCATGCGGGCTTCCGTTCTCATCGTCGACGACGAACCGGACATCCGGCTGGTCATGTCCGCGAACCTCCGGAAGGAGGGCTACGAGGTCGACACGGCGGCCGACGGGGTCGAGGCGCTCCAGAAGCTCGGCAGCCGCGACTACGACGCCGTCATCCTGGACCACCAGATGCCCGGCCTGACCGGCATGCAGTTCCTCGAACGGCTGCGGAACGGCGTCGCGTCCGGGACCGGAGGCGCCGATGTCCCGGTCATCGTGGTCACCGCCTACGGGACCATCGAGATGGCCGTGCAGGCCATGCGGGACGGCGCCTACAGCTACCTGACCAAGCCGGTCCGGTACGAGGAGCTCAGCCTCCAGGTCAAGAACGCCGTCGAGCGGCGCCGGCTCGCCCGCGAGGTGCGCGACCTCCGCACCGAGGTGGGGGAGCGCTACGGGTTCAGCAACATCATCGGCCGGGACCCCCGCATGCAGGAGGTCTTCCAGACCGTCAGCACCGTGGCCGAGACCGATGCCACCGTGCTCATCCAGGGCGAGAGCGGCACGGGAAAGGAGCTCATCGCCCGCGCCATCCACTATAACAGCCAGCGCCGGGACCGGCCCATCGTGGTCGTGAGCTGCTCGGCCCTGCCTGAGACGCTGCTGGAGAGCGAGCTGTTCGGCCATGAAAAGGGCGCCTTCACCGGCGCCATCCGGCAGCGCACCGGCCGGTTCGAGATGGCCGAGGGCGGCACGGTCTTCCTGGACGAGATCGGCGAGATGTCCATGCCGGTGCAGCTCAAGCTGCTGCGCGTGCTCCAGGAGCGCGAGTTCGAGCGCGTCGGCGGGAGCCAGACCATCAAGGTCGACGTCCGGGTGATCGCCGCGACGCACCGGGACCTGCAGCAGGCCATGCGGGAGCGCCTCTTCCGCCAGGACCTGTTCTACCGCCTCAATGTCGTCCCTGTCCGGCTGCCGCCGCTGCGCGACCGCCTTGACGATGTACCGCTGCTGGCCTCGCACTTCCTCCGGAAATACGCCGCCAAGAACCAGAAGCCGGACCTCACCCTGTCGCCTGAGGCCCTCGGCGCGCTCTGCTCCTACAGCTATCCCGGCAATGTCCGCGAGCTCGAGAACATCATCGAGCGTGCGGTGATCATGGAAAAGGGGAACGTCATCCAGGCCGCGCACCTGGGATTCATGCCGGCAGCCCGTGCCGGGGCCGGGATTCCCGCAGGCGGCGACGCCGTCCGGCCCTTTAAGGAGATGAAGGCTGCGGTGGTGGAGGGGTTCGAGCGGGATTATCTCTCCCGGGTCCTGCGGATGTACCAGGGGAACATGACGCGCGCCGCGGAGCATGCGGGCATGAACATCAAGAACCTGCATGAGAAGATGGCGAAGTACGGGCTGAAGCGGGAAGAATTCAGGTAGCAGGAGATTGTAGATGGTAGATAGACAGCAGACAGGGCTTCCTGTTTGATGCCGGGCGGATGTCAGACCACAGATCTCATGTTAGTCAAGTATCCAAGGTCTGTCTTCTGTCATCTGGCTTCTCGATCTGACAGGCTGACGCAGCTTCCTCCCCCCCAGCGAGAGCAGCAGCAGGAACGCCGCAGAGAACCCGAGCGCATTGAGCACCACGTGTTCCCCTGCCGCCAGGTTCAGCAGGGCCAGGGCCGGCAGGAGCCACATCAGCGCCCACCCCTCGGGCCAGGAGAAACAGTAAGCCTCCCTGCCTGCCATGCCCGCTGCTGCAATGCAGACCAGGGCGATGCCCGCCAGGATCACGGCGCCGGCGAACTGCGGAGGCGCGAGCCACTGGCCGAGGAGCTGCAGCGGGATGCCCGCCAGGACCGCTCCCAGGATCAAGGTCCTTACCCAGGTGATCCAGACCAGGAGATGGAAGGCTGCCAGGAGCACGCCGAGGTCGAAGAGCATGATGCCGGCGGTGTAGAAGGGGCTCGCCAGGGGATAGAGCACCGCGAGCACCGCGGCGCCCAGGACCTGGAGCATGAGGCCTGCTCGGTAGAGCAGCTCGCGCCGCCTGCTGTAGGCCATGCCTGCGGCGGCGATATGTTCTTCCAGCAGTTGGTCGGGCACGACTCTTTATAGCACGGCCATACGGTCATTGCAAGCCGAACCTGCCGATGAGCGGTCAGAGGAAGGAGCGTTTCCCGGCGTTCAGCAGGCGATCACGACATTCTCCACGGTGACGGGCGGAGGTCCGGGGAAGACCGGCTGGCGCTGTCGGCACAGGAGAAGAGCCGGCCTTTGTCGCATGACATCCTGGATCTCCGGCAGGACCGTTCGGGGATGACGGATGAGGAATGCCCGTGGCCGGGATGCGCATGCCCGGGAAGACGTCCCGCATGCCGAAAAGAGGGTACTATTCCCCGTTTTGCATGTGCAATAATTCGCAACAATGAGGGGATAAAATTATAATTTTGCAGAGAAAAACGGCCACGAAAAGGCTTGACTTGAAATTTCGATTTTGTTATAGTTGGCCAGAACTTTTCACATTGCCTTGCCCGCAGCGATATATAACGCAGTAGTCACGTAGTGGTTGCATGATCCGTCATCATTATGAAACCCACTAGTCAGTGCTACATATCGCTCCATGCCCTGCTGCAGCGTTCAGCGGCCTTCCCGACCTCAGCATCCCCGACACTCCAGGTTCGCGTCCCTTTGTGCGCGAACAGGTCTTCCATTTCTACGCTCCATGCGAAAGGAGGGATGGGAACGACATTCCATGCTGCGTGATCGAATGCAATGCTGAACATTCTGCATAGGGTTTCACTGCTCCGTTGCGGAGTAAAACTACCTTAGGGAGGTCAAACGATGAAGAAGTTTGTGGTTATTATCGCAGTGCTGGCCTTGACCATGGCGATGGCGTCCGTGGCGACGGCCCAGGTGACCGTGAACGGCAGCATCGAGTTCCTGATGCGCTCGGTCAAGAACCTGACGGACTGGAACGACGACACGACGTCGGCAGGCGACACCTTCCGCCAGACCTATGAGCGCGTGCGCATCGGCATCGATGCCAAGCACGACAAGGTGAAGGGCCGCATCCAGATCGAGAACGACTGGGATACCTGGGGCCGCTTCGAGACCGCGCAGGGCAATGGGTCGGTGTCGACGACCACGGTCGTTACGACGGGAACGACGACGCATGGGGGAACGCATGGCGCGACGACGACGACCACGTCCGACACGGGCCGCATCAAGGTGCGCGAAGCCTGGATCGATTTCAACCTGCCCTTCGGGCTTCCCGGCTATATCAAGGTCGGACATCAGTTCCTGCAGCTCGGCAACGGCTGGTACTTCCGGTCGAACAAGTACGGTTCCGATGCCTGGGTGCTCGGCTTCCCGGGCAAGAACACCGTGGCCTTCGTGAACGTGAAGGCTGCGGAGAACGATGTGCACCAGGCTGATGACACGGATGCCTATGTGCTGCTCGACACCTACAAGATCGATGACAAGAGCGCGGTGGGCGCCTATATTGCCCGTATCCGGGACCGCAAGGGTGATTGGGCGAACAGATCAGGCTTCGGCCCGGGCGTGACCGAGGTCACCCACGACACGCTTGGTGTTCATTACAATGGCGTGATCGGCCCGATCAAGCTTGGAGCGCAGCTCGACTACCAGATGGGCGAGATCAAGTATGGGGCTACTACCGAAGACCTCTCCGGCTGGCAGGCGGTGCTGCAGGCCAGCATGCCGGCAGGGCCGCTGACCGTGAACGCCACGGTCGCGAGCGGCACGGGCGATGACCCCGACTCCGCGACCGAGAATGAGCAGTTCATGGCCTTCCAGGACAAGGACCCGCACTACACGCTGGTCTATGAGTACTTCATGAACACCGCTGCGGGCGCGAAGAACACCAGCTTCGCGAACACTCTGGCCCTGAACCTCGGCGCATCCTTCAAGGTGAGCGACGTGATCACTCTGGCCGCTGACCTCTGGATGCTGAAGGCCAACGAGAAGGTCAATCTGCGGCCGGCAGCGACCGCCGGTCCCGCTGACACAGACCTGGGCAACGAGGTCGACGTGAAGGTGAACCTGAAGCTTGCAGACCAGCTGACCTGGAATACCACTGTCGGCTACTTCATGCCCGGCAAGGCCTATGAGAACAACGCCGGCAAGGCCGACGATGTGCAGGCCATCCAGAGCGTGCTGAGCTACAGGTTCTAGGTCCGGTACGATGCCGTGCCGGTTCATCCCGGCAGGGCTGTGAAGCATACGAGGATCCCCCGGGCCTTGCGGCCCGGGGGTTTTTTTTCGTGAAACTCATAAAGTTGCAGATTGAGAAGATCTCAAGGAAGCACCTATTCCATTCAAGGAGGGAACAGCATGAAGAAGATCAGCATCATCGCAGCAGCAGTGGTACTGGTATTGGCGCTCTCCGGCAGCGCCTTTGCAGCGAACAGCATGCAGCAGGGCGCCTTTGGCCTGTCCGTGGGCTTCACGGACCTTTCCGCATTCCCGAGCGGCATGGAGGACACCATCATCGCCAAGTTCTTCCTGGCGAACGACCTCGCCGCGGTGCTCGGCTTCGGGTTCACCAATGCCAGCGGGGACGCGGGAATGGCGGACGGCACGGACCTGGCTCTCGTGGTCGGCGTCCGGAAGTACCTGAAGAAGGACGACTTCGCGCC
>CAZTXN010000020.1:0-25183 GCA_964617655.1 uncultured Nitrospiraceae bacterium
TGTGAATATCCAGATCATTTCGTCTTATTCTCCTCTGCTTTCCTGCGCCCCTGCTTTGGGACCCTGAGCATGCGCATTAATTATCAGCATCCCAGAACGCCCCTCACCCTACCCTCTCCCGCGAGGGGAGAGGATACAATGGGGCATGATCGCGCCAGATCGAATTGCACTGAACTCGCTTCTGCTGTTCATTCTGCAATCCGCATTCCGCAATCTGTACTCCGCACTCCTCACTTGTCATTCGTCACTGATCTTCACTGCCCCTTCTTCCGATAGACCGCCATCATCAGCGCCGGCGTGAGAAAATAGTCCGCCACGAGAGCGAAGACCACCGAGGTCCCGGTCAGGAGGCCGAAGGTGACGGTGTTCTTCATCTCCGCGGTCATGGTGATGAAGAAGCCCGCCGAGAGCACCACGCTGGTGATCAGGATCGCCCGGCCCGTGGTCAGCATCGTGCTCCGCACCGCCTGCGCCACGTCCCCGGTCTGCTCCACGTAGCGCCGGAAGTTGTGCATGAAATGGATCGTATCGTCCACCACCAGACCGATGGCGATGCTTCCGATCAGGCTGGTCGAGAGGTCGAGGGTGATGCCGAGCCAGCCCATGATGCCCATGACCATCATGATGGGAATGAGGTTCGGCGCCATGCTCAGCATCCCGATCCGGACGCGGCCGATCAATAGGACCATCAGGACCGTGATGACCGTCAGGGCGATCACATAGCTCTTGGCCATGGTGGTGATGACATTATGGATCATGCCGGCAAAGAGGGCCATGACGCCGGTCACGGTCACCCGGCTGCCGGGCAGGTTCGTCTCGAAATAGTCCTGCACCTCGTCCAGGAAGCGCTTGTAGACCATGGCGTCATGGAACGGCGACTTGATCGTGAACCGGACCATGCGGTACGAGGGGTCCACCACGTCCGCGAGGTCGTCCGATCCGCTGCCCTCGAAGAGCAGGAACTCCTGCGCCGCCAGCTCCCTCGTTCCCGGCAGGGCATAGAACTCCGGCCGGTTCTCGTTCAGCGCCTGGTGGATCTCCTTCACGATGGCCGTGATGGTCCAGGCCTTCCCGACCTGCAGCTCCTCGAGCCGGTAGTCCGAGAAATGCTCCACCGCCCGGTCGAGCCGCGCCAGGATGTCCGGATCATGCAGGCCGTCGTCCCGGCCGGTGTCGATCACCACCTCGAGCGTCACGGCCCCTTTCAGGCGGTCATCGATCACCTCCGTGGCCCTGCGGACCGGGTAGTCGTCCGGCAGCCAGAGCAGCCCGTTGTGCGAGAACCGGAGCTTCGCGATGCCCGCCAGGGAGAGCAGGAAGCAGACCGCGGCAATGGCGATGATCGTCCCGTGCCTGCGGCAGGATACCTCGGCGATCCAGCCGAGCAGACGATCCATGCTGAACCGTCCGGCAGAGGCCGCTGCCGAAGCCTTCCGCTTCACCGGCAGCAGGGCGACGAGCGCCGGCACCAGGACGACCGTGTAGAGCAGGGCGAGCAGCACGCCGAGCGGCGCAATGAGGCCCATGTCGACGATCGGCGCCACGTCCGCCGCGGTGAAGGAGAGCAGCCCCGCGGCCGTGGTCAGGCTGGTCATCAGCACCGCCAGGGCCGAGTGGCCGAGCGCAAAGGCCATGGCATCCTCCTTGCTCTCGCCGGCGTCATAGCGGAGGAAGAAGATGGCAAGGATATGCACCGCATCGGCCACGCCCACCACGAGCAGGAAGGTCGGCAGGATCTGGGTGACATGGGTGATCGGCAGGCCCGTGGCGGCCATCAGGCCGAAGGTGGCGAGCAGCGCCAGGACCATGGTGAGCATGGGGTAGACCACGCCCGAGGCCCGGCGGAACATGACCGTGAGAAAAAGCATGACCATCAGGAGCGAGAGCGGAATCATGATCCGGAGCGTCCGGTCGATGCCCGCCTCGATGTCCGCCACGACCACCGGAGCGCCGGCCAGGTAGGTCCGGAACCCGGGACCGTCATGCGCCGCAAGCACCGACCGGATCACGCGGATCATCTCGCTGTTCTGCGGGTTCGTGAGATATACGCGTCCGTCGGCGGCCCGGTCCAGGGACGGGCCTTCGTCGAATCCCGCCAGCGGATCGGCCTCGGCTGACGGCAGGTAGGTCCTGGCCTTCAGGATGACCGTGGCGAACATCCCGTCGGACGAGAGCAGAAGGTCGCGGTAGAGCGGATCTGACAGGGTGCGCTGCCGGAGCGCCTGACGTTCCTTCCCGGTGCGCGGCCAGCGAGCCATGAGGTCCTCGACAATGAGCGTATCGCCCTCGCCGCGGGTGTTCCGTGCGTTGATGAGGCTGGTGATGTCGTCCAGGTAGGGCACCCGGTCCCTGAGCTCCTCATGCAGGGCCTTGAGCCGCTCGAGGAACTCCGGGGCGAAGATGTCCGGCGCCTCGACCGCGACCAGGAAGAGCTCGTCCTTGCCGAACTGGTCCTTGAAGGCGTTGTAGTCCACCAGGACGCGGTCGTTGCTGCGGAAGAAGCTTTCGTTCGTCGTATCGATGGTCAGGCGGGGCAGGAATGCCGCAGGCAGGAGGGTCAGCGCCAGCATCAGCAGGAGCGCGGCGTACCGGCGGCGGAAGATCAGTCGTGCAAGGTCTGCGAACCAATCCTCGATGCGCTGCCTGATCGGAAACATCTGCGTCCCCTTCTCCGGGCGATGACGGCGTGCGAGAGAAGGGTACTATAAACAGGAGGAAATGGCAAGACATGCCGGAGAACGGGGTGCGCCAGACCGCGGGTCAGGACGGACCTGCACGCCCCCGGGACCGCCGCTCCGGCCCGACCCGGTCAGGCGTTCTCTTCCGACGCCGGCTGCTCCGCATCCTCCCCGGAAGGCTCGGCCCCGTTCTGCTCAGGAGGCTGCCCCTCCTCGAAGGCAGCGACCTCGGGGCCCGTCTCGCCGTCAGGCCGGCTCTTCTTCTCGAGCTTGCGCTGCTTCTTCTCTTCCTGTTTTTTCTTCTTTGCCAGTTCCTTCTGGCGCTTCTGGAAGCTGAAGTTCGTCCTTGCCAATATGAAGCTCCTTTCCGCCCGGCGACCGGCGGTCACCAGATGCCACAGAAGTTGAGAAATATGGCTCCTTCGCCTTTCGCTGATAACGAAAGACAGAACAGCAAGAGGAAACGATTCAACGCAGACAGACGCTGATCCATATATGAAAGATCATGATGAGGAGGTTTATTCAGCGGTCATCATACGTCATCATATATCTTCAGCGTTGAATTCGATCTTCACCCCCCCGGTCTGTTCCAACGTATCAACGAACGACAAAACATAAGAGCCGCAAAGACGCGGGTCTCTGCGGCCCAGTTCACCCGAAGCAGGCGGATTATCGCACTTTTCCCGACGGAAATCAACCTGCCTGCCGCCGCCGGGCCGCTCCCCCTCCTACGCCTGCTGCTCCGTCCTCGCTGCGCCCTCCTCCGCCGTCACGAACCTGCCCCTGCCGCCCTGCTTCGCCCGGTAGAGCGCATGGTCGACCTGCGCGATGAGTTCCCGGAAGGACGACCGCGGCTTCGGAACCGAGGCGCCGACGCCCATGCTGAGCGTGACGCGGCCCGCGATCTCCGAGCCTGTATGGGGGATGTTCGCCTTGCGCATGCCCTCCTCGATCATCCGCGCGATGGTCAGCGCGCCGGAAAGCTCGGTGCCCGGCATGACCACCGCGAACTCCTCGCCCCCGTACCGGGCGGCGAAGTCCGCCGGCCGCCGCAGCGCACCGGAGATGACGCCCGCGACCTTCCTGAGGCATTCATCGCCCCCCAGGTGGTCGTAGGTGTCGTTGTAGCGCTTGAAGAAATCGATGTCCGCCATGATCAGGGCCAGCGGCCTCGCGTCCCGCGCCGCGCGGTCCCACTCCGAGGCGAAATGCTTGTCGAAGTAGCGGCGGTTCGCGATGCCCGTCAGGCCGTCGAGGAAGGCCATGCGCTCGAGCTCCCGGTTCTTCTGCTCCAGGTCGGCCAGGAGACGGATGTTCTGCATCTTGAGCCGGTGATGCTCCATGACCCGGTCGATGGAGAGCAGCAGGGTCTCCTTCATGTTCTCGTCCTTCAGGAGGTAGTCGTTCGCCCCGCACTTCATGGCGTTCACGGCCACGGAGATCTTTCCGTTCGCTGTCAGGATGATGATCGGCACGTCGCGCTGCCGGCTGCGCACCGCGCGGATCAGGCCGATGCCGTCCAGGACCGGCATGTCCATGTCCGAGACGATGAGGTCGATGGCAGGTTCCGCCAGGAAGAGCTTCAGGGCCGCGGCGCCGTTCTCTGCGGTGCGGATCCCGTGGCCCGCCTTCCCGATGATCTCGGACAGCATATCGACGACCAGAGGCTGGTCATCGGCCACGAGTATGTTCAGCCGCTCAGGGGGCATGGTCCGTCGCAGGACGCCACGGAGGGGCGCCGCCTGCAACCAAAGTATAGTGCATTCCCGCGGGAAGGGCAAGGAGAGAAACAGGGGAAAAAAGTTGCGCCTTGGCAACTTGGCGAGAAAATCGGTTCTCGATCTGTTTGAAGGACCTTGACCCGCACAACCGTATCAGGGAACCTGCGGCAGGTCATGGTCAGAAGCTGTACTTCGCCTCGAGGAATGCGCGGTCGTTCTTCCCGATCTCCCGGAACTCCCTGGTCTCGCCGGACGTGTAGTTCACGAACCCTGCGGTGCAGGCCAGACGGTCGGTGAGGTCGTACTGCAGGGAGAGCCGCTGCATCCTGCCGTTCCTGCCGTTCCAGGCCTGGGTCAGGGCGAGAACGGTCAGGTGGAGCCGCTTGCGCAGGAAGTCCCGCTGCAGCCGCAGCGCGGTCTGGACCGCGTCCCGCGAAGCACCGTCCGGCTGCGCCTCCAGCGCCGCATCGAAGTCGAGCAGCCGGCGGTGCACCGCCTCGAGGGATATCGTGGTCTCGCTGAAGCCCGAGTACTCTACCCCTGCGAGCGCATCGAGACGGCTGAAGCCGCGGTCCGGGCGGGCGGCGAACCGCAGGCCGTCGAAGAGGGCCGCCTCGGTCTTGAGCAGCCAGTTCCCGAGCGCCACGTTCACCGCCGCGCCGGCCATGCTCAGCCGGTCATGCACCCACTCCATCTGCGGGAACGGGAATTGAATGATCCGCGTGGAGGGCTGGTCATTGAAGATGCGGGCGCTGTAAAAGGAGATGTCCCAGCCCGTCAGGATGCCGTTCAGGGCGAAGGCATACTCGGTATTGCCGCCTCCGTCCTCCGGGATGGTCTCGCGCGGAGGCGGGAGCGCTGAGGGATAGAAATCGCTGCCCAGCGGCGGGTTCTTGTTGAACCGTACCTCCGGGATGGCGATGGCCGTGAGGCTCCAGCGGCCGGCGTACCAGTCCGCGCGCGCCATGGCGAGCGGCAGCCGCAGGTCCTCGATGTCCACCAGGCCGGGCTCGCGGTTGTCCAGGGGGTTCAGCACGTCGGTGACGCGCAGGTTGTCGGACTTGCCCCAGACCACGATCTGGCGGCCCACCTTCAGGTCCAGGGAGGGCAGCACCTTCCCCCGCAGGAAGGCCTCGCGCAGTTCGGCCTCGCGCTCCAGCGAGCCGAGCATCACATCAGTGAACTCGTCCCTCCCGCTGATGCCGTACGCCGCATCATGGAAGACCCTTCCGCGCAGCACCGCATCCCGGGACCGCGGGAAGGAAGCGTCCAGACCGAGGTCGAGCGTCATGCGCAGCCGCGTCAGGCCGCTGAACTCCGTGCCTGCCGCGGACCGATGGCGGTGCACGGCCGAGACCGCGGACAGGCCCACTGACCCGGTGAGATCGACGGGAGATATCCGTTCCTGCGCGGCCGGCTGCCCCCGCTCTTCGGCGACCGTGGTCTCCTCGAACCCTTCGAGAACGTCATCGAGGTCGGCGCCTTGCGCCGGCACCGCACCTGAGGCGATGAGCAGCGCGACAGCAAAGGAAACAGCCGCGGCAGTTCGGAGGATTGGACGCGAATGGACCCGAGCGAACGTGAAAGGACCAGGGGCCGCCGCCTGCCGCGGGAAGCCCCATGCCGGACATCCCATTCCGCGCTCCGCACTCCGCATTCCGCCTTTCTCTTAGAGCCCCTTCTCCAGCCTCCGGACGGTGAAGAGGTCCGGGCTCAGGCCCTGGTTGAACCTCACGTTCCGGAAGGTCAGGATGGTCTTGTGCAGCACGGCCCTGCCCTGCTTGGTGGTCATATGGATCTCCGTGGCGACCCAGATGCCGTCGATCTGCTCCAGCTTCTTCACGTCGTAGTACTTCAGCCGGTCGCTGTCCGCCACCCAGTGCACGGCCCGCACCACCACATGGTTGTCCTGCCGCACGAAGAGCACCGACTTGCTGTAGCCCGTCTCCTCCACGACCTTCCGGCCCCGGGGCAGCGCCTGGACGAGCCAGACCCTGCTGCCTTCCACCTCGTCCTCCTTCACCAGGGAGAAGTCGTAGTCCTTCAGGTTCCGCGAGGTCATATCCGAATAGTTCAGGTCCGACCCCATGAAGCTCCCGCTCTTGTCGCTCGAGGCGATGCGCTTGGTCTTCCGGAGCGCCGGCAGGTAGAGCCACTGGTCATCGTCCTTGTCCGGGTCGTCATAGTCATAGGTCAGGAAGCCGGTCTCCTTCACGTCCGGCGGGGAGAGGAAGAACATGATCCGGTAGGCGTCCTTGCCCCGGTCCTGCATGCTCGACCGGATCTGCCGCACCCGCTCGCTCCCGTGCTTGTCGATGAGCGTCATGGTCATGTCCGAGACGCCGTTGTCCCCGTCGTCCCGCGCGTCCACCTTCTCCATGATCGCCCGGGCCTTCGGCTCGTCCGCCCCCCGGGCCCCGCCCGGCGCCAGCAGAAAGAGCAGAATGCCGCAAAGCGCGTATTGAACTGTCTTCACGTTCCGCATGGAGGTCCTCCATTCCCCGTTCTGCATCTCATTCCGCAATCCGCACTCCGCAATCCGCAATCTGAGGTCCGCATTCCGCAATCCGAAATCCGCAATTGGCAATCCGCACTCCGCAATCCCTATTCCCCACTCGTCACTCGTCACTGCTCCTTTTTTCCATACAACGCCATCATCAGCGCCGGCGCGATCAGGAAGTCGGCGACCAGCGCCATGAGGATGGTGACCCCGGTCAAAAGGCCGAAATTGAATAGGTTGTTCATGGTGGCGAACATGAAGATGAAGAACCCGAGGGAGAGAACCACGCTGGTCACGAGCATGGCCCTTCCCGTGGTCAGCAGGGTCCTGCGCACGGCCTCGGCCGGGTCGCCCGTCTCCTGGTGGTACCGCCGGAAATTATGCATGAAATGGATGGTGTCGTCCACCGCCAGCCCGATGGCGATGCTCCCGATCAGCATGGTGAACATGTCCATGGGCAGGTCCAGCGCACCCATGACGCCCAGGGTCAGCACGATGGGTATGAGGTTCGGGATCATGCTGATCAACCCCATGCGGAGCGAGCCGATGAAGAGGATCATCATCACGGTGATGACGAAGACGGCGATGACATAGCTCTTCGCCGCGCTGTTCATGGCCGCGTGGACCGTGGCGCCGAAGAGCGGGATCATGCCGGTGACCGTGATATCCGCGTCCGGGCCGAAGGCCCTGCGGAACCGCTCCTCCATGGACGCGATGAAGTCCCGGTAGAGGACCGCGTCGAGCCAGGGCAGCTTGACCGTGAAGCGCGACCGGGAGAAGCCGCTGTCCACCACGTCCTCCAGGTCGTCGGAACCCGAGTTCTCGAAGAGCAGGAGCTCCTGGGCCACCAGGGTACGGTCCTGCGGCACGCGGTAAGCCTCCTTCCGGCCCTCGTTCAGCGCCTGGTTGATCTCCTTCACCATGTCCGTCAGTCCCATGGTCCTGCCCACGACGATCGGGCCGTCCGCAATGGCGCTCACCTCCGCGGAGAGGGCCTCGAGCCGGTTCAGGTTCACCGGCTCGTACAGTCCGTTCGTCCTGCCCGTGTCGGTGATCACCTCGAGCGCCACGGACCCCTTCATCTCGGCGTCGATGGTCGCGGTGGCGGTCCGCACGGGCATGGACTCGTTCAGCCAGAGGAGCGGGTTATGGGAGAAGCGGATCTGGGTGGAGGCCAGCAGCGCGCCGCCGGCAAGCAGGGCCCCGGCGAGCAGGATCCGTTTCGGATGCCGCGCGGTGAAGGCCGCGATCGCCGTCAGGATGCGGTCCATCAGCTCCTGCCGGGCCCGGTCCGCGGGAGCGGACCGGACCTTGAGAGGCGTGAGGGCGATCAGGGCGGGCAGCAGGACCACGGTGTAGAGGAGCGAGAGCAGCACGCCCAGCGAGGCGAAGATGCCGAGGTCCCCGACCGGCGCGATCTCGGCGGTGGCGAAGGACGCAAGCCCCGCTGCCGTGGTCAGGCTGGTCATGACGACGGCCAGCCCCGAATGGCCCAGGGCATGGACGATCGCCTCCTCCTTCCCGCCCCCTGCCTGGAAGCGCTGGTAGAAGACGGCGAGCACATGCACCGCCGCGCCCACGCAGACCGCGAGCAGGAAGGACGGCAGGATCTGGGTGGGCATCTTGATCGCCTTGCCGAAGAGGCCCATGAGCCCCACGGTGGAGAGGAGGGTCACGATGACCACCGCCAGGGGAAGCAGGACGCCCGAGAGCCGCCGGAAGAGAATATAGAGGACCACGGCGATGACGAGCAGGGCCAGGACCATGAACCGCCGCATGTCCTTCATCATGGTCTGCTTGAGGTCATGGGTCACCACGGGCGAGCCGGCGATGAAGAGCGGGAAGTCGGGCCCCTCGTACCGGGCCGCGATGGCCCGCACGGCCCTGACCGCCTCGCTGTTCTCGGCGTCCGTCAGGTATGCGCGCTCCGCCGGCGCTGCCGCGTCATCGAAGCCCCCGAGCACGTCGATCGCGCCGCCCGCGGCGGAATGGCTGTTCGTCTTGATCACCACGGTCGTGAAGGACCCGTCCTCGGAGATCAGCAGGTTCCGGTAGAGGGGGCTGGCCATGACGCGCTGCCGGAGGGCGGCGAGGTCCTTCCCGGTGCGCGGGAACTCCTCCAGCAGGTCCTCCACGATCAGCCGGTCCTTCACGCCCCGCGTGTTCCGGGCGTTCACGAGGCTCGTGATGTCGTCAAGATGGGGGACGTTCTCCGCCAGGTCCCGGTGAAAGGCCTGCAGCTTCCGGAGAAAGCCGAGATCGAAGACCTCCGGCGGCCTCAGGGCGATGAGGAGCATCTCGTCCCTGCCGAACTGGTCGCGGAAGGCGTTGTACTGCACCAGCGCCGGATCATCGTCATGCAGGAACCCCTCGGTCGAGGTGTCGATCGTGACCTTCGGCAGCTGCGAGGCCAGGGAGGCGAGCACGGCCAGCATCAGGAGCAGCGCCGTGAGCCGGCGGCGGTAGACGAGATGGCCGAACGACGCGAATGCTTCCTCTATCTTCCTGCGGATGTCCTTCATGGTCCTCTCCGGTCGCTGCGAGGGATGGTCGCTTCCTGGACTGGCTGATGCGGCACTCTACGGAGACCCGGGGATATTGTCAACATCTTTTGCAACTCTTGGCGCCCCCGGCAAGCCGCACTCCTCCCCCGTTCGTCCGGCTCAGAAGCGGAGCTGCAGTCCGCCCCCCCAGTCGAAGCCCGAATGCCACTGGCCGACGAGCGAGAGGTCGCGGGTGAGCAGGTAGGTCAGCCCGGCGCGGCCCTCCCAATCGTCATGGGAATCGTACTCCGCCTCGCCGAAGAGCTCGAGCCGCGGGGTGAGGGCGAAGGACCGGTGCGCTCCGGCCCGGAACCCGCTGTCATCGTCCGCCCAGGCGAAGACCTCGATGCTGAAGGGCAGGACATAGGTGAAGCCCGCAACGCCGCGCGTCACCTCCTCCTCGCTCCGCACGCCCCCGCTGTACGCTCCCAGGAAGAGCGTAAAGAACCGGTTGAAGTATCGGTCCCAGGTGAGCAGACCTTCCCAGTGGTTGCGCTCCTTCGCATCCCCCTCCCAGCCGGCCTGTCCCCGGAAGCGGATGATGTTCCGCGTGTCCGAGACCGTCGCGGAAGCCTCGGCCATGTTCGAGAGCGCCGTCACCTCGGCCCAGGCGTACCAGGACTCGGCATAGAGCCCCGGCCGCACGGCGTTCACCGCAGGTCCGGGGTCGAAGCCCTCGTAATGCACCACGTTCATCATGCCCGCCTTCATGTGGTAAAGCAGATGGCAGTGGAATAACCAGTCGCCGGTCTCGTCGGCGAGGAACTCGATGACCGTCGTGGCCATGGGCTCCACATCCACGGTGTGCTTGAGCGGCGCCCGGTCGCCCTGGCCGTTCACCACGCGGAAGAAATGGCCGTGGAGATGCATGGGATGGTGCATCATGGTGCGGTTGATCATGATGAATCGCACCACCTCGCCCTGTCTGACGAGGATCGCGTCGCTCTCCGAGAGCGGCCGGTTGTTCAGGAACCAGACGTACCGCTCCATGTCCTCGTCCAGAGTGATCCGGACCTCACGGACAGGACGCCCCTCTGGCAACGCCGTGCTCGCCGCGGCGCGGAGCTTCGCATAGGGCGGACCCGGCCGCCGGTCGTCCATGCCGTCCATGGCCAGGGGTCCGCGGGACGAGATGTCGTTCGCCAGGAGACCGAAGGACCTGCCGAAGGGCCGGGCGCTCCGGTCCGCGCCCCGGTAGGCGCCATGGCCCGCATGGCCGCCTCCGTCAGCCGCTCCACCGTCCATGGCATGGCCTGCGTGGCCTGCGCCGCCGGTCATGCCGCCCCCGTCAGCGTGCTGCATGCCGTGGTCCATGGCATGGCCGCCGTGCTCCATGCCGTGCATCATGCCCGGCCGGTCGAAGAGCCCCTTCCGCACGTCGCGGTCGCTCATGCCCATGCTGCCGGCGGGTGTGAACGCGAAGAGCCGGCCCAGGGTCAGACGGCCCATGGTCTTGTAGAGGTTCGGCTTCGGCAGGTCCGGCGCGAGATGCAGAGCGCCCGTGCCGATCCAGACCGACGCGAACCCTGAGCCGTCATGGGCCGTGGCGCGGAGCTCGTAGCTCCCCTCGCCCGGAAGCGTCACGAGCAGGTCGTAGGTCTCGGCCACGCCGATCAGGAGGCGCAGCACCTCCACGGGCTCCACGTCCTGCCCGTCCGCCGCGACGATGGTCATCGGCCCGCCGCTGAACTCCAGGTGGAAGTAGGTGGTCGCCGAGCCGTCGATCACCCGCAGCCGCACCCGGTCGCCCGGCCGGCCGTTCAGAGTGATCTCCGGCCTGCCGTTGGCGAGGAAACGGTCGTAGGCCACGTCCGCGATGTCCATGGGCGGCATGCGCTGCAGCTCGCGCGAGAAATAGTCCCCCAGCATGCCCGTCCGGGCCGCGCCCAGGATGCTCTGGCCGCTCCCCTTCTCCACGGCGAACCATTCGCTTCCCCGCCGGAGCGTGCGGAGCACCGCGTGCGGGTCATCGTCGGTCCAGTCCGAGAGCAGGACCACGTGGTCGTTCTCCGGCGCCTTCTCCGGCGCCCCGGCCGGGAGGATCACGATGCTGCCGTAGACGCCGCTCTGCTCCTGGAGCGCGGAATGGGAATGGTACCAGTAGGTGCCGGTCTGGCGGATGGGGAACTCGTAGGTGAAGGTCGCGCCCGGCGCGATGGGCGGGAAGCTCACGAGCGGCACGCCGTCCATGCCCGGCGGCACGAGCAGGCCGTGCCAGTGGAGGGAGGTCGGAACGTCCATGCGGTTCCGCACATGGATCCGCGCAAGGTCGCCCTCGCGGAAGCGGAGCGTCGGGCCCGGAATGCCGTTGTTGATGGTCATGGCCGGGACCGGCCGTCCGGTGACCGATACCTGCTCCCGGGCGATGGTGAGGTCGTACTCCACCGTGCCGGCCCCTGCCGCCAGGGGCAGCAGCGCAAGGACCAGCGCTGCACAGGTACTCCTGCTCGAACGTGTCATGGTGCGCGCCTCCTTTCCGAAAGCGGGAAGCTCCGGAGCGATGCATCGGCAGGACTGCGCCTCCCTTCTGTCAGGTCTTCTCCTCCGGCTCCCGGAACTTCGGCAGCGGGAGGAATCGATCATACCTCGGTACCGTCCGGGCTGCAGCCGCCGAGACGCTTGCTGCAGAGCGGCTTGATCAGCAGGAACCCGACGGCGAAGCCGCCCACATGGGCCCACCAGGCGATGCCGCCCCCGCTCTCCGGACCGGCCAGGGACATCGCGCCGGACAGGAGCTGCATGACGAACCAGAGGCCCATGAAGAAGTAGGCCGGGATCTCGAGGAAGTACGGGATGAAGAGGATCGGAAAGAGCGTGATGATGCGCGCAAAGGGGAAAAGACGAAGGTAGGCGGCCATGATGCCGGCGACCGCGCCTGACGCGCCGATGACCGGCATGGTGGAGTCGTGGTTGATCACGAAATGCACCAGGTTCGCGGCGATCCCCGCCAGCAGGTAGAAGAGGAAGAAGCGGACATGGCCCAGCCGGTCCTCCACGTTGTCGCCGAAGAGGTAGAGGGACCACATGTTCGCGATGACATGGAACCAGCCGCCGTGCAGGAACGTATTGGTCAGGAAGGGCCAGTAGGTGTCGAGGGGGAACCCGACGAACTGGGCCCACGCGGGGTGGGCGTACCGCGCCGGCACCAGGCCGAAGAGGTAGATCAGCTCGGTCAGGGCGCGGTCCGGGAGGGTGAGCTGCACCAGAAAGACCGCTGCGTTGACCGCGATGAGGCCGATGGTCACGAAGGGGAAGGTGTTGCGCGGCACCGTGTCCTTGATCGGGATCATAGGGAGTTTATAGCACACTCCCGCAGGCGGGGCAACGGGTATCCCGGTGATGCTATCTAGAAACACCGTAGGTTGGGACAAGCAGGGCGCGACCAAACGGCTTCTGTTGGGTTTCCCTTTGTTCAACCCAACCTCCCTTTTATCTGCCGTTATCCGTTTTGAACATTGATGAAGTCGTAAAAAGTCAAAAATCACACAAAATGTCATTCTGAGCGAAGCGAAGAATCTCGGTTTTCCAATATGTTGAGAGACCCTTCGCGTTGCTCAGGGTGACACGTTAGGACTTTTTACGAGACCGTCATTGCCTTTCAATCATATCCATTCTTATCCGCCGTTATCCGCGTCCATCCGCGTTCATCCGCGTCCAAATGTCTTGCTCCTCTTTGCGTCTCTGCGTGAAGAAGTTCTTATTGGGTTGTCGCTGTTCCTCATTCGTACATGACGATCAAGTAAATTCAACTCAGATACGAAGGACCCCTTCTTTTTAGGGTAGAATGGGACCAGGGAGGAGTACGATGGAGAAAGGCTGTCTCATCGGCCTGGACCAGGGAAGCAGTTCGACCAAGGCCGTGGTCCTGGACAGGACCGGTGCGGTCCTCTTCCGCGCGCGCCGCGACCTTTCACCTGCGGTCCGCGACGGCCTGCGCGTGGAGCAGGATCCCGGGGAGGTCCTTGCCTCGGTGCAGCAGGCGCTGGATGAGGCTGCGAATGCGGCCCACGCAGCAGGCCATTCCCTGCTCGGCATCGGGCTCTCCTGCCAGCGCTCCTCCTGCCTTGCCTGGGACGAAGGCACCGGCACGCCGCTCTCAGCGGTCCTGAGCTGGCGCGATACCCGGGGAAGCGGGCTGGTCCGCGGCCTCCTGCCGCAGTCCTCCCTGGTCTTCGAACGGTCCGGCATCCCGCTCACGCCCTACTATGCCGCATCGAAGCTCCGCTGGCTCCAGGAGAACCTGCCCCCTGCCCGGGGAGGCATCGCGGTCCTCGGCACGCTCAGCAGCTTCCTCTGCCAGCGCCTGACCGGCTCTGCGAAACCCCTCATCGACCACACGAACGCAGCGCGCACGCAGCTCATGGCCGTCGGCTCCCTGGCCTGGGACCGGGAGCTCATCTCCCTCTTCGGCCTCGAGGAGGCACGGCTGCCGGAGATCGTTCCCACTGCCCGCCACTACGGCATGGTCCGGACGCGGCAGGGACCCGTTTCCCTGCTGGCCTCCCTCGGCGACCAGCAGGCCGCCCTGCTCGGGCTCGGTGTGCTGGACCAGGGGCAGGGCTGCATCAACTACGGCACCGGCGGATTCCTCATGGTCAGCACCGGCAGGGAACTCCGGCCGGTCAAGGGATTGATGGCCTCGGTGCTCTGCTCCACGGATGATGCCGTCCTCTACCTCGTCGAAGGGAGCGTGAACGCCGTGGGTGACGGGCTCGAATGGCTCCGCGCGAACCTCGGCCTCTACCAGGACCCGTCCGAGCTGGAGGGGCTCTGCAGGGCGGCACGGAGCGAGGTGGTGGTCTTCCTCGGCCTGAACGGCATTGGCGCGCCGCACTGGGAGGAGGAGGTCCCGAGCGCCATCCAGGGCCTCGGGCCGGAGAGCACGCAAGCGGACATCGTCCGGGGCGGGGTGGAAGGCATCGCCTTCTTCATGGCTGATATCGCCGCAGCCCTGGAGAATGCCGGCATCGAGCCCTCGACCTATACCGTCTCCGGCGGGCTCTCATCGCTCTCCTATCTCCTGGAGGCGCAGACCGCGCTGCTCGGGAGACCACTCTTCGTCGCCGGAGACCAGGAAGCATCGGCCGCGGGCGCGGCGGTGCTGGCCGGCGTCAGCCGCGGCATCTGGACTCTCCAGGACCGGCCGCGACCGAAAAGGGAAGCTTCCACGGTCCCGACCCTGCGGGACCCGAACCTGCGGAAGCGCTACAAGCTCTGGCAGAAGACCCACCGCAATGCCGTATCGTTGCTAGAGTAACCTTCCTGAAAAATCATTCAACGCAGAATTACGCTGCTCTGTTTATGATCTCTTATGATGAAAGACATTTCAGCGTTGAAGGTTTTCTTCCTTTTTTCCGGATCATGGCTTTGTCAAACTCATCTAAGAGCGCGGCAACGTATTTATCCACTTGTCAGAACCGGCATCCTGATCTTCGGCATTTTTCCTTTGGAATTCCAAGCATTTTTATGCTATCATCAGGCATGGTCACGCGCAGCGCCCCCTGGCGGAAGATCACGAAGAAATACGCCCTGCTCGCGATCCTCTCCTGGACCGTGCTGGTCTTCCTCTCCCTCTCCTGGAACTCCAGGATCGCCCATGAGAACCATATCGAGAAGGCCCGCACCGAGGCCCGGACCTTCTATGAGCTGAACCTCGCCTACCGCCGCTGGGGCTCGCTCCATGGCGGGGTCTATGTCCCGGTCACCGACCGGCTCCGGCCCAATCCGTACCTCCAGGTCCCTGAGCGGGACGTGACCACCAGCACGGGAAAAAAGCTCACCTTGGTGAATCCCGCCTGGATGACCCGCCAGGTCTTCGAGCTGCTCCGCGAGCAGTCCCGGCTGCCCATCCTGAGCCGTCTCGTGAGCATGGACCACCTGAACCCCGTAAATGAACCGGACCCCTGGGAGGCCGAGAGCCTCCGCGCCTTCGAGCAGGGCGAGGAGGAAACGAGCACCGTCAGCACGATCCAGGGCGAGCAGTACATGCGGGTCATGAAGCCCTTCCGCACCGAAGCGGCCTGCGTGAAATGCCACGCCGGCTACCAGCTCGGCGATGTGCGGGGCGGCATCAGCATTGCCGTTCCTCTCCATCCCCATATCGCCTCCGAGGCCCATGAGCAGCGGGCGATCATGGCAAGCCATCTCTTCTTCTGGTTCCTCGGCGCCGGCGGCATCATGCTCTTCACCCGCCGCGTGGAGCGCCACCAGCAGCAGCTCATCGAGAGCGAGGAGAAGTACCGCGTTCTCTTCGAGAGCAACCCCCATCCCATGTGGGTCTATGACCTCGAGACGCTCCGCTTCCTCGCCGTGAACGAGGCGGCCGAGAGGCACTACGGCTACTCGCGCGACGAGTTCCTGGCCATGACCATCAAGGACATCCGGCCGGACGAGGACGTCCCGGCCCTGCTCCAGAACGTTGCCCGGGTCACCTCCGGCCTCGACAGCGCCGGCGTCTGGCGCCACCTGCGCAGGGACGGCTCCCAGATCCTGGTGGAGATCACCTCCCATACCGTGGACTTCGGCGGACGGCGGGCCGAGATCGTCATGGCAAACGACGTGACCGGGCGCATCCGGCTCGAGGACCAGCTCCGGCAGGCCCAGAAGATGGAGGCCGTCGGCCTCCTGGCAGGCGGCGTGGCCCATGACTTCAACAACGTGCTGACCGCCATCATCGGCTACGGCAACCTCCTGCATATGAAGATCCCGCAGGACGACCCGATGCACGCCTTCGCGGACAACATCCTGACCACGGCCCAGCGCGCGGCCCAGCTCACCCAGAGCCTGCTCGCCTTCAGCAGGCGGCAGGTCATCAGGCCGGCGCCGGTGGAGCTGAACAGCATCGTGACACGCGTGACAAAGCTGCTCCGCCGGCTGATCCGCGAGGACATCGAGCTCACCGTCTCCCTTGCCTCCGGGGACGCCACGGTGATGGCCGACAGCGTCCAGATCGAACAGGTGCTCATGAACCTGGTGACCAATTCCCGCGATGCCATGCCGCGGGGCGGCACACTCCTCATCTCTTGCGAGATCGTCGTCGCGGACCGGGAGCTGGTCTGCAGCCACGGTACGGCGGCGGAGGGCCGGTACGTGCGGCTCTCGGTGGCCGACACGGGCGCCGGCATGGATGCCAGGACGCTCGAGCGGCTCTTCGAGCCCTTCTTCACCACCAAGGAGCTGGGCAAGGGCACCGGGCTGGGACTGGCATCGGTCTACGGCATCATCCAGCAGCACGGCGGGGTGATCAACGTGGAGAGCGCGCCCGGCCAGGGGACGCGGTTCGACCTCTTCTTCCCGCTGGTGAAGCCCTCGGCGCTCCAGCCGGCAGCGGCATCGCCCGAAGCCGTTCGCGGAGGCAGCGAGACCATCCTGGTGGCCGAGGACGACCGGGTGCTGCGGAACCTGGCCCGCTCCGTGCTGACCGAGTTCGGGTACACGGTGATCGAGGCAGCGGACGGCGAGGAGGCGGTCGAGCTCTTCCGCGAGGCGCCGGAGCGCATTGATATGGTGCTGCTGGACGTGATCATGCCGAGGAAGAACGGCAGGGACGCCTATGACGAGATCGCGGCCCTGCGGCCGGGCATGAAGGCCCTCTTCATCAGCGGGTACAGCGCGGATGTGCTGGCAAAGCAGGGGGTCCCGGGCGACGGAGTCGAGGTCCTGGCCAAGCCCCTCTCGCCCGTGGAGCTCCTCCGGAAGATCCGCGAGATACTGGACCGCTGACGGTCAGAGCAGGATCGCCAGGCCGAAGAAGGCCTGCAGGACATAGAGGCCCAGCAGCGCCATCCCCAGACCGAAGTGGATCTCCCGGTACGGCATGCCGTCCCCCCGGATCCTGCGGGAGACGGCATAGAGCGACGCGATCACCAGCACGATCACCAGGCCGGTAAGGAAGTGCAGCGGATACTCAAGGACCCTCCCCTTGTCCAGAAGGATCAGGACCGTTCCTGCCGCGAACCCCAGCATGCCGCCGGCCGCAAGGAACGGCCCGGTCCTCCGGTGCTGCCGCACCGCATCTCCGGGCATCCCTTCGCCGGCCAGCCGCGCCTTCCGGACCCTGAGGCCGAGCCACCCCTGGTAGCAGAAAAGGCTCATCATCGTGAGATTGAAGAATCCGTGGGCCAGCTTGAAATAGGCGATATAGGCTTTGTCCACTTGTTTCTCCTCTCGTCCCTCGTCTCTCGTCCCTCGTCTCTGCCTCTACTCAACCACCTCCAGCACGCCGTGCATGCCCCGGTCCCTGTGGCTCTTGAAGAAGAGGAACCGCTTGCTGCACTCGAACCGGTAGCTGCCGGTCTTCGTGGCCATGAAGGAGACCTTCTTCGGCTCCTTCGAGAGCTCGATCGAGAGGTCGAGCTCCGCCTCCGGCGCCTTGATGACCAGGTCATGGGGCGTGATGCCCGGCTCCCTCCGTATCGTCAGCTCCACCGGGATGTTGACCTTCACCACCACCACCGCGGGGTCGTAGTAGTACTCCCCTGCCAGCATCTCCAGATGCTGGTACCCGTCCTCGCCCACGGTTGCGACGAACCGCTTCCTCTCCGCCTCTTCCCCTGCATCAGCAGCAGCGGCCATGCAGAGGACGGCGATCAGGACCTGCATTATCGTTCTCATTCCCAACCTCCTCTCGTAAGTGGTGCTCAGTGCCCGGTGCGCGGTGAACTGTGAACCGCGCACCGGGCACTCTGCACTGTTTACCGCCTCTCAGCATACCTCATACTTCCCCCTGCTCAGGTCCCTGCAGAGGATATGGATCCTCGCCAGCTGGTCCTCCAGGACCTTCCCTGCCCTGCGCAGCATCGCGGCCGTGGGTCTGCCGCGTTCCGCCAGCACCTGGACCGTGGCAGCCTGGGGCTCATTGATCGGCGCGCCGATGCGGGAGAGGAGCAGGACCTGCACTTCCCGCAGGCCGCTCACCTGCTCGCAGATGAGCCGGGCGGCGCGGTGCGCCAGCACATTGTAGATCTTGCCCACATGGCTCACCGGGTTCTTGCCCGCAGCCGCCTCGGTGCCGAGCGGCCGGTTGAGGGAGATCAGGCCGTTCACGCGGTTCCCGCGGCCCACCTGGCCCGAGTCCGCGTCCTCGGCCGAGGTGCCGAGCAGGCTGAGATAGACGCCCTGCAGCCCCCGGGCCGGCGTGTCCAGGGTATTGAACCGCACGCTGACCGAGCGGAAGGCCGTGAACCTCCGGGCGAAGCGCTCCATCACCTGCTGGAGCTCGACCTTCCGGCCGAAATAGCTCCCCTCGCTCCGCACGAAGCGGCAGATGAGCGGCATGGCCACGGTCAGGTCCAGGTCCCTCCCGGTCCGGAGCCCCATGATCTTCACATCCTCGCCGGTCTCCGGAAAACGCTTCTTGAAGCCCGGGCCGTTCAGGAAGCGTTCGAGCCCGAGCACCGCCTGCTCCGTGGGGCTCAGGGGGTAGTAGCCCACTGCGGCCGAGGTGTCGTTCGCTCCCAGGACCGTCCCGGAGCGGCTGAAGATGTCCGTCAGCTCCTCGGAGCCCGGCGCGAGCACCACGCGGCAGGCAAGATGCTTCTTCGGGTCCACGAACCGCAGGTGCTCCTGCATCCAGGACCGCACGGCCCGGACCGCGATCCGCTCCACCGGCACGCGCTTTCTCCCTGCGCCGAAGGCCGCGCGGTCGCCGATGGTCAGCTCCATGGGCGCCAGGATCCTGCCGCCGCCGAACCGCTTCTCCACCCTGCCGGCCGCCAACAGGCCCTTGTCGATATTGTGATGCAGCACCGTTCCGAAGGTCCGGAGGTACTCCTGCGACAGGGCGATCGATACCGCCTCCAGCATGGCATCGCAGAGATGGTCCGGATGGCCGAGCCCCTTCCGCTCCACCACCTCCACGCGCTGGTCCGTGACCGGTTGTCCCCTGTAGGGCTCAACGACGAGCATGGTTCTAGTGTAGCACAGGCGGCCCATGGGCCGCAGAGATGCGGCTTGACTTTCCCTCCTTGCTTCTATACCTTGGTCCCATGCACCGCATCCTGGTGGTGGACGACGAGCCGGACATCGTCTCGCTCGTCAGCTACAACCTGAAGAAAGAGGGCTACACCGTCCGGAGCGCCGCGGACGGCGAGGAGGCGCTCCACATCGCCCGGTCCGGCGATATCGACCTGGTGGTGCTCGACCTGATGCTGCCCGGCCTGAGCGGCCTGGAGATCTGCCGCATCCTCCGCGCGGACCGGCGGACGAAGAGCATCCCGGTCATCATGCTGACCGCACGGGGCGAGGAGCGTGACCGGGTGCAGGGGCTCGAGACCGGCGCGGACGACTACCTGCCGAAGCCCTTCAGCCCCCGGGAGCTCGCGGCCCGGGTCAAAGCGGTGCTGCGCCGGACCGGCAGCCACCGGAGACCCGAGGAGGTCATCACCGTCGCTGACCTCTCCATCAGGCGCGAGTCAGCCGAGGTGCGGAAGCGCGGCAGGAAGATCGACCTCAGCGCCACGGAGTTCCGGCTGCTGCTCTACCTCGCCGAGCGCAGGGGCCGGGTCTTCAGCCGCGACCAGCTCCTGGACGCGGTCTGGAAGGACGAGGCCTTCGTGGAGCCGAGGACCGTGGATGTCCATATCCGTCGGCTCCGCATGGCCATCGAGGACGATCCCGCTTCGCCGAGGTACATCAGGACCCGCCGCGGCATGGGGTACTACCTCGAGAGCGATGTCTGATGTCCTTCACCTGCGCGACGGATGATCGAGAGGCACAGCAGAAGAAAAGACGGGATCATCTCTCGCAAGCCGCAAAGGCCGCAAAGGAAACCAAATGCTCGGCCTTGCTCTAACCTGGCGTCTTGGCGCCTTGGCGAGAGAACGGTTCTTCTCTGTTTTTTTACTCTATTATGACGCATCTCCGCGTCCGTCAACGTCACGTATCGTGATGCGGTCATGCCCGTGACCCGGTGAACCTATGAGAACCGGTCTCTTCAAACGCATCTTCCTGTTCTACGGCGCCATCCTGCTCCTGGCCCTGCTCGGCACGGAGCTCTACGTTGCCGGCGCGGTCCGGGAGAGCCAGATAGACTCGCTCCGGGACCAGCTCGCGGTGCAGGCGCGGCTCATCGGCCGGGAGGTCCCCTTCGGAAGGTCCGGTCCGCTCGATGAGCTCTGCCGCGGGTACAAGGCCGTGGTGGCCGCCCGGGTGACGGTGATCACCCATGACGGCCGGGTGCTGGGCGACTCGGACCACCCCTCAGCGGCCATGGAGAACCATCGCGACCGGCTCGAGGTCCGGCAGGCCGACCTGGGCCGGACCGGCATGGCCATCCGGACGAGCGGCACCCTGGGCACGGACCTCCTCTATGTGGCGGTTCGCACGGGGCGGAACGGTCCTGCCGGCGGCTTCGTGCGGCTGAGCGTGCCCCTGGACGAGGTCGACGCTGCGGTGAACGACCTCCGGCTCAGGATCCTCTCGGCCGTGGCGGTGATCCTCTTTGCCGCCGGCCTCTTCTCCTTCGCCCAGATCGAGCGGCTCCGGCGGCTCACGCTCCAGGTCCGCGACTTCGCCGCCGCGGTCGCCCGGGGGGAGCTCGGGAAGCGGCTCTTCCTCTCCCGCTCCGGTGAGTTCGACGAGATCGCCCACAGCCTGAACTCCATGTCCAAGGACCTCCAGCGGAGCATCGCCGCGTCAGAGGAGGAGCGGGACCGGCTCGCGGTCATCCTGAGCAGCATCCCCGACGCCCTCCTGATCAGCGACGCGAACGGCGTGGTCCGGCTGACCAGCGCCGCAGCCCGGAGCTTCTTCGGCGACACTCCCCTTACCGGACGGCAGTTCATCGAGGTCGTGCGGGACCGGGAGTTCGTCGCGCTCCTGGACCGTGTGCGGCAGGAAGGGACGCCGGCCTCGACGGAGCTGGTCCTGGGCCTGCCGGAAGAACGCTACTGCGCGGCCTCGGTCTCCCCCCTCTCCTTCCGCGCGGGGGAAGCCTCTGGCTTCCTGGCCCTCTTCCATGACATCACCCGGCTCAAGAAGCTGGAGCAGGTCCGGAAGGACTTCGTGGCCAACATCTCGCACGAGATCAAGACGCCGGTCACGGCCATCCAGGGCTTCGCCGATACGCTGCTCGACGGCGGCCTGGAGGACCGGGAGCATGCGCGGGGGTTCCTCGAGACCATCCTCGCGAACAGCCGCCGCATCGACCGCCTGGTGGACGACCTCATGACCATCTCGAAGATCGAGCTCGGCGTGATCACGGTGCAGAAGACGGACGTGGTCTTCGCGGATGTCGCCGCTGCGGTGCTGGCCTCGCTCAAGGACCGGGCAGCGAAGAAGGGGCTGGAGCTCCGGACCGCGGTGTCTTCGTCCGCGCCGCCCGTGCGGGCGGACCGGGAGCGGCTGGTCCAGATCATGACGAACCTGGTGGAGAACGCCATCAAGTTCACCGACACGGGCTTGGTCCTGATCGGGCTTGCGGAGGAGGCCGGGCAGGTCGTGCTCTTCGTGGAGGACACCGGCGTCGGCGTGCCGGAGAAGCACCTGCCCCGGCTGGGCGAGCGGTTCTACCGCGTGGACGCTGCGCGGTCGCGCGAGATGGGCGGCACCGGCCTCGGCCTGGCCATCGTGAAGCACTTGGTCCGCGCGCACGGGTGGGAGATGCAGATCGAGAGCACGGTGGGGAAAGGGACGAAGGTGAGGATACTTACGGCGTGAAGAAGGTCATTCCGGCCGCAGCACGAACCGTTTCCTCCCGAGGATGCGGTATGCCGAGAACCCCCTCCGGTCCAGGGTGAAGACCTCGTCCGTTCCCGTTTCTTCCGCCAGCACCACGAGCGTGGCATCGGCAAAGTCCATGGGAACGTCCTGGTACTTCTCCATGAGCGCGGCTGCGCGCGCAAGGCTCTCCGCGGACTGCGGCGCCAGGGTCGCCCCGCCCCGCAACAGGAACTCGATGCAGGCCTTCTGCGGCCGCACCGCCGGTCCAAGCAGATAGATCGCCTCGGTCAGCACCGCCTCGGTGGTGAGCAGTTCACCCGGGAGATCCCGGAGGACCGCGACGCAGGACAGGTGGTTCCGCTCGCTCCGGTCCAGAAGGGCCACCCACGCCCCGGTATCAAGCAGCATCCTACGCACGCTTCTTGATCCGCTTTACCAGATGTTCCCGGTGGGCCGATCCGAGGTCCGGCAGGCCGCTCTCCGTCGAACCGATCAGATCGTTCACCCTCCGGTACGGCGTGCTCTCTTCCTGCACGACCGGCTCGCGGAAGAACCGCTCGAGCGCCATCCGCACGATATCCGACCGTTTCAGCCGGAGCTTCCTGGCATACTTCGCAACAGCGCTGTCCAGGTCATCGGGTAGCCGCACGGTCAACTGGGAACGCATACCAGCACCTCCTTGCACTGCATTGCAATCATACCGCAATGCAGCGCAGTGCGTCAAGTTTAAAGTGGCCTTTCACCGGGACCTGCCCCGCCATCGTGAAACAGCTGGTCCGGGCGCATGGATGGGAGATGCAGATCGAGAGCATGGTGGGGAAAGGGACGTTAGAATCTGCAACGCATAAATTGACATGACCTAGAATAATGGCGTATGTCGTTGATACCATGAGGATCAGCCAGTTCGACTAATATTCATTTTATGGAATATCCAGAAAAAGAAATTAATATCCGAATTATGGAATAGCCTTATCGCCCGCGCACCGTCACCGTTCCCTCTTACCTCCTCCTCTCCCTCCCGCTCCTCCGCTCCGGCCCGTTATAGTTCAGGTCCTTCCCTTTCCTCCGGTCTTGCTTCGCCCGCCGCTCGATGCGCGCCGGGCCCTTCTGCACCTGGTCCAGGAGAAAGGCGACCAGCTCCTGCCGCTTGTCCTCCACGAGGAAACTGCCCGCCACCGGCGTCCGCGCTGCGACCGGGTCGATCTGCTCGGGATACCCGGACACCGTCAGGACCAGCGCCAGCTCGATCCTCCGGAACCGGACCACCTGGGCCGGGTCCATCCCGATCTCCGTGCCCCGGAACTCCTCCAGCAGGTCGTCCAGCTCCTCGGCACAGCGCCTGACATGCTCCCGCACCGCACCGAAGACCACGGCCATCCGCGACCGGTCCTCTTCCGCGGCGTCGTGCAGCTCCCGCGCGTACCGGTCCGCCTCCTGCTTCGCCCGGGCCACGTCGTCCGTGGTGACGGTCCGGAAGTTCAGCGCATCCTTGAGCTGCTCCTTCAGGACCTGCCTGATGGACCCCACCAGCTGCTCTTCCTTCTTCGCCGCCCGACCGGGCTCCAGCACCGCCAGCGACCGGCCGCAGAGCCGCTCGATCCGCACCAGGTTCTCGAGCGCGTAGAGCGCGATATCGAGCAGCTCGGCGGTCAGGACGGCCCACCGCGAACGGTGCTGCTCCAGCATCTTCTGACGCTCCCGGACCATCTCGCGCAGCCTGCCCATGCGCAGGACGTCGTTGATCTTCCGTCTGCTCAGCTTCTTCATGGTCGCGCCTGCGGACTCGATGAACTGGCGCGGGCTCTCGATATCGATGGCCGCCAGCTCATGCAGATGGAACTTGTACTGCCCCACGGCCGTCAGGAGAGCGCGGTTGAAGAAGCGCGAATGCAGGAGCGCGCCGAGAAAGGCCTGTTCGCCCGCGCTGGGCCGGGACTCCATCGCCCCGCTCCGGCCCTCGAAGTTCTCGACGTGGTAGAGCGGCCTGCGGTACCGGGCAAGGTCCGCGGCATGGGGCTCGGCAACTCCGTCCTTCATCGTCCGGTCGAGGAAGTCGCTCAGCTCCTGCTGCTCCGGCCGGGCGATCCTGTTGGTCTCCGGACGGGAACTGAAGATGTCGTCATCAGGCGTCATGATCATAAGGGATCTCTTTGTCCTGCGGCCACTGCCGATGCCGCCTGTCCAGCGGTTCCGGGCAATGATAGCACACAATCCCGCGGCCCTTCAAGCCGCAGGGAATGGACCAGCCGGGATAGGAAAAGAATTCAACGCAGATGGACGCTGAACTATTTATGAATGCAAGGCCTTTTCAGCGGTCATCATAATTACTTTTCATACATCTTCAGCGTTAAATTCAATGCTTGCTCCGAGAGTTTGATGAAAAAGTCCCGGATCGTCATTGCGAGGAGCACTCGTGCAAGCCTGCCCCCGCGTGATTATAGCGGGGGAAGCAATCTCGCATCTGCTTCAATTCTGACTACGAGTTTGCTTCGCTTCGCTCGCAAAGACAGTCAAAAGCATTTTCAATGACCTGCCAGAACAAGATGCCTCTTCAGCGGTCATCATACCCTATCATATATCTTCAGCGTTGAATGCATCGTTCTGGTCCAGGTTCCGGCCTTTAGTGCTCCTCCGGACCGATCGAACTTGTCCTTCAACCTGTAATACTCCTGTAACAATCCCGGGATATAAGAAAGCATGCCAAGATACTACGATTAAGGAGTGTCGTGGATGCCGGGGAGCAACGTGCCGGGGCCCATCGCTCAAGCATGCCTGTGACGCCGGTGACTGGGCGCGACAGCAGCACGATGCTTCATTTGAATGCAACAAAACTGTAACAGAATTGTAACATTTGCAGGTTACAACAATGCATTACAACCGGGGATACAATCAGAGAAAGCGATAAATTACGAAGGAGCAATACAGAATGGACCGCAGAAAAAAGAAGTGGGTTCTCATGGGTACGTTGCTGCTCCTGACCGCGCTGGTCGTGGCGGCAACCACGGTTAAGGCGGAAGGCATCATCCAGATCGACGGATCGAGCACGGTCTTTCCCATCACCGAGGCGGTGGCTGAGGAGTT
>CAZTXN010000021.1:0-23341 GCA_964617655.1 uncultured Nitrospiraceae bacterium
ACCTGACCTGCGGCACCGGTCCGCGCTGTGCGGGACGTGTTGACGATGCCGCTGCAGGGAGCTACTCCCCTTTACAGGCGCTGATATTACCAGAAGGCCCTGCCGGTGTCAAGCGGTCGCGGAGGAAAAAGAGGCCCTGGACGGGCATCCGTCCAGGGCCATGGGGATCCTACGCATCACGGTGATCTGGAGGCGACTTCAGTGCCCATGGCCCAGTGCGTCGCGCAGGCAGGCCTCTGCCTCGCCGGTCTCCTGCACCTCGGTGTAGTAGAGCGCGCTGGCGTCGATGCCGGTCTCGCGGACATGCTCCGCCAGCAGCCGCACCATCTCGTTCTTCTGGAGCGCCGGGGCGAACAGGAACATGAAGGCCCAGATGACCGCCTCCCGGACCCGCCTTCCTGTGGTCGCGATGCCTATCATCCTAAAAACGGCAGTTGGGACACGGAAAATGCGGATAAAACCTGAGAAGACAAATACGTTTGTTCTGAAGTAACTACTCAGGTCATTTTATTATCCGCAGATTACGCCGATTACACAGATTAAAGCGAGTACATTTTTGTGTTTAAAATCTGCGCACATCTGTGAAATCTGCGGATCAAAGGGTTTTCCTCATGTTTAATTCCCATTGGCTTCAGATTTACTGAATCGTTGCGTTCTGAAAAGCTTTTCACCTTGCAGGCGGGTTCTTTTTCAAGTATTGACCGCAGGTTTCTCCTGACGTTATCAGATGTTATCCGCGTCCAAATGCTTTTTTCTGGATGAAGAGGCGATCGAGAGCATCGACCGGGGCGCGGTCCATCCCGCCTATCTCGCCCCCCGGCCTGCTGCGAGGCCCGCCGCAAGCGGCTCGCCCTGGGCGCCACCCGTTCGTCCTCCTCCTCGCTCATCCCCTCAGTGATGTTCAGGAGGTGGGCATCAAGCTCGCGGACTTCCGCTCCGTGGACTGCCTGGAGCAGGAGGACCGCATCGCCTTCTCGGCGCTGGCGAAGCGGCATGACCTCGGCGGCCTGAGCGAGGAGGTGGCGCGGAAGTACCTCGCCGACGGCCTCCGCATCATCAAGACCTCCGAGGTCATCCTGCAGTGCGTCCTCGCCGCCTGCCCCTGCCTGCCGCCAAACCTGCGCGCCGCGGCTCGCGAGGCCCTGCTGGGCTTCACCGCGCCCCCGGCGGGGCTGAGCCGCTCGACGAGATGAACCTTCAGGAGACCGAAAAGCGGCTGATCATGCGGGCCCTTGGCCAGACCTCCTGGAACCAGACCCGGGCCGCCGAGGTCCTCGGCATCACCCGGAAACAGCTCCGGACCAAGATGAAGAACTTCGGCCTGCTCTCTGCCTGACCCCCGCCCTGAGCCCTCGCTCGATCCCGGCCTATCAGCCGGGCGCATGGAAAGGACAACACTCTGTAGGGGCGGGCTTGAGACCCGCCCCTCCGTTTTACCGCTGTCGCGAGCAGTTCTGAACGCGCTGCCGGAGAGGCGGAAAGAGGTATGACCCCTCCCCCTCCCTCCCCTTGCGAAGGGGAGGGCAGGTGGGGTGCATGTCCTCACGGCCGAGCGGTGAGCCGCCCAGAAGAAATCGACCA
This sequence comes from uncultured Nitrospiraceae bacterium, assembly GCA_964617655.1. Taxonomy (GTDB): domain Bacteria; phylum Nitrospirota; class UBA9217; order UBA9217; family UBA9217; genus JAKAHZ01. Next base: position 1,582 of record CAZTXN010000021.1, read on the forward strand.
CAGAACGGTTTGAGGCAGAGAGACATTTGACGAACCGCGCAGGATGGAAACGTTCTCTCCTTTACGCTCTTCCGGCCGCATAGTATAATCCCCCATGGACCGCAGCATCACGAAGAAGCTCGACGCCCAGCTTGCCGCCGAGAAGGGCACGGTATACAAGCGGTCGGCCGCGGTCATCGCGGGGTTGGCCTATCCGAACACCTACCATGTGGGCATGTCGAACCTCGGCCTGCACCGCATCTACTCCCTCCTGAACGGACGGGAGGACACGGTCTGCGAGCGCGTCTTCCTGCCGGACGAGGAGGACCTGGACGCCTGTCGCCGCGATGCGCCGTCGCTCGTCACTCTGGAGCAGCGCCGGCCGCTCCGGGACCTGGACATCCTCGCCTTCTCGGTCTCCTTCGAGCAGGACTACCTGAACGTGGTCGAGATGCTGCGGCTCGGCGGCATCCGGCCGCTGGCGCGCGAGCGCGGGGAGGACGACCCCCTGCTGCTGCTCGGCGGGGTCTGCACCTTCTTCAATCCCGAGCCCCTGGCCGAGCTCTTCGATGTGGTGGTGATCGGCGAGGCCGAGGAGGCAGCGGCTGAGGTGATCGACGTCTATGCCGCGTCGCGGGACCGGGGCAGGCGGGATTTGCTGCGGGAGCTCGCGCGCCTCCCGGGCGTCTATATCCCTTCCTTCTACGAGGTCCTCTATCATCCCGACGGGACCCTGAGCGGAAGGAAGCCGCTGGAGCCCGGCGCGCCGGAACGGATCGCCAAACGCACCTACCACGGGAGCGCTGCTGACCCGGCCGCCACGGTCATCCTGACGCCCGAGACCGAGTTCGGCGGGATGCACCTCGCCGAGATGACACGGGGCTGCGGACGGCACTGCCGCTTCTGCATGGCAGGCTACGTCTACCTGCCGCCGCGCCATCTCGAGCCCGCTGCGGCGAGGGAGCAGGCGCGGCGCGCGGACGAGACCTGCGGCAGGATCGGGCTGGTGGGCTCCGCGCTCTCGGACTATCCCGGCATCAGCGACCTCTGCGACGCGGTCCAGGGAAGCCTCTCGGTCTCGTCGCTCCGCGCCGATTCGTTGAGCAGGCAGCTCATCGAGCGGCTCGCCGCAAGCGGCCACAAGACCGTCTCGATCGCGCCCGAGGCGGGCTCCGAGCGGCTGCGAAAGGTGATCAACAAGGGGATCACCGAGGCCGAGATCCTGGCTGCTGCGAACCTCGTTTTCGGAGCAGGCATCTTGAACCTGAAGCTTTACTTCATCATCGGCCTCCCGACCGAGACAGAGGAGGATCTGGAGGCCGTCATCGGGCTTGCCGGGAAGGTGCGCGAGGTCCAGCTACGGCAGGCCCGGGCCGCGGGCAGGATCGGCAGGATCACGCTCTCGGTAAACTCCTTCGTGCCCAAGCCCTTCACGCCCTTCCAATGGGAGCCCATGGAGGAGGTCCGGTCCCTGAACCGGAAGATCCGCTCCCTCGAGAAGGCGGTCCGCGGCATCGGGAACATGAACCTCATCCATGACCTGCCGAAATGGGAGCTCTTCCAGGCCTTGCTCTCCCGCGGGGACCGGCGGGTCGCCGGGCTGCTCCTGGCGGCGCAGGAGCGGGGCGGGGACTGGAAGGCCGCCGCCAGGGAGCTCGGCATGGACCTGGAGCGCCAGGTCACGCGGCGGAGGCGCGATGACGAGATATTCCCATGGGATTTCATTGACATCGGCGTGCGAAAGGAATATCTTAGGAACGAATATCAACGGGCGCTGGAAGGGAAGTACACGCCGCCCTGCAATGTCGGCCATTGCAGGACCTGCGGCGTGTGTAAATAGCGCAAGCTCCAAATGACAAGCACCAAATTACAAGTACATTTCAGGTTCCAAGGTACAAGGTCTGATCGTTTCGGCGATCGATTTTGAATTTGGAAATTATTTGGATCTTGGCGCTTGAGATCTGGGATTTAGATGACGAAGGGACCGCTTCTTACTCTGCCCGCTCTCGAAACGGTGGATGGGATACGACATGCTTTCACCACCCGCGCAGGGGGGCTGGGGGCGCGGAGCGGCGGCATCCGGATGCCCGGTGACTGGGAGGCCGTGGCCCGGTCCTTCGGGATCGCGCCGGACCGGCTGGTCACGGTGCAGCAGGTGCATGGCCGCGAGGTCATCGCGGTGAGCGGGGAGGATTTCCGCGGGCTCGGCCGGCGCCGGGCCGACGGCCTGGTGACCGATGCGAAGGGCATCGCCCTCGGCGTCGAGACCGCTGACTGTGTGCCCATCCTGCTGCTCGATCCCCGGACCCCGGCGGTCGGCGCGGTGCATGCGGGCTGGCGCAGCACGGTGCAGCAGATCGCCCGGAGGGCCGTGGAGCGCATGCAGCACGAGTACGGCTCCGATCCCTCCGGGATGCTCGCCGCAATCGGCCCTGCCATCGGGCCGGAATGCTACGAGGTGGACGAGCCGGTGATGGGACCGGTGCGGCAGGCCTTTCCCTTCTGGAAGGACCTGGCCGAGAGCCGGGGCAGCGGGCTCTGGAGCCTCGACCTGGCGAAGGCCAACCGGATCGAGCTGGCGCAGGCCGGCCTGAAGGAGCGGAACATCCACGATCTCGGCCTCTGCACCGCCTGCCATCCGGACCAATTCTACTCCTTCCGCCGCGAGGGAAGGACCGGCAGGATGCTGGCGGTGATCATGATAGAACCATAAGGCCGGTTTTCTCGCAGAGACGCAGAGTACGCAGAGAAGACCAGATATCTTTGACACGGAAGATGCCGAGAACAGCTATGATAACGGCGGATACTGCGGTTCCTTTTCATGCTTCTTCATCGGCCATTCGCCGCCTTTATCCGTGTCGAAGGTTTCATCACTGTCTTTGCTGTTAAAAAGATGTTCTTAGCGCCTTCGTGTCTTTGTGGCAAACTGGTCAATGTCCATTGCCGAGAACCTGAAGACGGTCCGGGACCGGATCGCCGCGGCCGCCCGGCGCGCGGGACGGGACCCGGCCGGCGTCGCGCTCGTCGTAGTGACCAAGACCATCGATGCGGAGCGGATCCGGGAGGCCGTTGCGGCCGGCGCCGCGGTCCTGGGCGAGAACCGGGTGCAGGAGGCGCGGGAGAAGATCGAGCGGCTCGGAAGCATCGCGAGCTGGCATCTCATCGGACGGCTCCAGTCGAACAAGGCGAAGTACGCGGTCAGGTTCTTCGACCTCATCCATTCCGTGGACAGCATCGGCCTGGCACGGGAGCTGGACCGGCAGGCGGCGAAGCACGGCAAGGTCCAGGAGGCGCTGATCGAGGTGAGCATCGCCGGCGAGGTGCAGAAGGCCGGCGTGTCGGCGGAAGGAGCGGCGGACCTCATCCGCGCGGCCGCGGCGCTCCCGAACATCAGGGTCCGCGGGCTCATGACCATGCCGCCCTGGTCCGAGGACCCCGAGGCCTCGCGGCCCTACTACCGCAGGCTGCGGGAGCTTGCCGGGGCCGTGGAGCGGGAGCGCATCCCCGGCGCTGCGATGGAGGTCCTCTCCATGGGCATGACCGGCGACTTCGAGGTCGCGGTGGAAGAGGGCGCGACCATGGTGCGCGTGGGCACGGCGGTATTTGGAGGCAGAGGCTGAAGTTGGGACGGTGAGAAGTTGAGCGGTGGGGAGAGGCTCTTTCCCGACCTCGCACCTTCCCAGCTTCGTGGTTCTCATCGGAGGTCTCATGGGTATCGAGAAGAAGATCGCTTTCATCGGCGGCGGGAACATGGCCGAGGCCCTGATCAAGGGCATCCTGGCCGCGGGAGTGGCCCGTCCGGAGCAGGTGATCGTGGCGGACATCTCGGCGGACCGCATCAGCCAGCTCCAGAAGACCTACGGCGTGGCCGGGGACGCGAGCAACCGCGACGCGGTATCGCGGGCGGACATCGTGCTGCTCTGCGTGAAGCCCCAGGTCATGGACTGGGTGCTGGAGGAGATCGCGCCCGCGGCGGACAAGACCAGGCTCGTGGTCTCGGTCGCCGCCGGCATCGCCATCAGCAGGATCGAGAAGGCCCTGACCGGGGGCGCGCGCGTGGTCCGGGTGATGCCGAACACGCCGGCCCTGGTGCTGGCCGGCGCGGCCGCGGTCGCGGCCGGCACGATGGCGTCGCAGGAGGACCTGGCCGACGTGCTCAGGATACTCAACGCCGTGGGAAGGGCCGTGGTGGTGGATGAGAAGCTCATGGACGCGGTGACCGGGCTCTCGGGCAGCGGGCCGGCCTACGTCTTCACGGTGATCGAGGCCCTGGCGGACGCGGGCGTGAAGGCCGGCATTCCCCGTTCCCTGGCCCTGGAGCTCTCGGCCCAGACCGTCTTCGGCGCCGCCAAGATGGTGGTCGAGACGGGCGAGCATCCCGGCAAGCTCCGGGACATGGTGACCTCGCCCGGCGGCACGACCATCGCGGGCCTGCATGAGCTCGAAAAGGGCAGGCTCCGGGCCACGCTCATGAACGCCGTGGAGGCTGCGGCGAACCGGAGCAAGGAACTGGGGAAGTAGCGGTCTCCCTGCGGAGCCCCGTGGATCGAGGCTTGAAAAAGAAGCAATAAGAATGATACCGGACAGGATTACAGGATAAGAACGGACAGCCTGGTATATCAACATCCATCCTTTCGATCCTGGTATCCTGTCGAAAAGATGCTGGTCAATAGCGGCGGGTCAAGGAGGAGCAATGTTCGTCTTCGGCAATGTGGTCCTCGGCGTCGCCCGGGTGCTGGGCGTGCTGCTGAACATCTATATGTGGGTCATCATCATCCGGGCGGTCATCTCCTGGGTGAACCCGGACCCCTACAACCCCATCGTCCAGTTCCTGACGCGGGTGACCGAGCCGGTGCTCCAGCCGCTCCGCCGGCTCATACCGGTCTGGAAGATCGGGGTCGATTTGTCGCCGCTCATCGCGATCCTGCTCATCTATTTCCTCGAGCTCGCGGTCGTTGATACGCTGGTCCGCATCGGCCAGTCCATGCGATAGCGCAAAAAGGAGAGAGCGCCATGAAGGTCACGCCCCTTGATATCCAGCAGAAGCGGTTCCGCCCGGCATTCCGCGGCTACGAGCGCAGCGAGGTAGACGCCTTCCTCGACACGGTGCGCGATGAGATGGAGACCCTGGTCCGCGAGGTGACCGAGCTCCGGGAGTTCCACGAGACCTACGGGGAGCGGATGAAGGAGTTCCGGGAGCGCGAGGAGACGCTCAAGAACACCATGATCACCACGCACCGGCTCGCCGAGGACATCAAGGAGAGCTCGCGCAAGGAGGCTTCCCTGATCGTGAAGGACGCGGAGCTCAAGTACCAGCAGACCATGGAGCGCGCCCGGGAGGAGAAACTCCGGCTCGAGGCAGAGATCCATGAGTGCCGCAGGCAGAAGCACCACTTCGTGCAGGACATGCGGAAGACCATACAGCTGCATATGGAGATGCTGAACTTCGAGGAAGGCGACGGCGGTGGCGGGGCCTCCAAGGCAGAAGGCCAGTGAGCCCCCGGCGGCAACCCTCGCGCTCCGGGTCCAGCCCCGGGCGTCGCGGAACGGCGTCGTCGTCCTGCCGGACGGCAGCCTGAAGGTCCGGCTCGCCGCGCCGCCCGTGGACGGAGCAGCGAACGAGGAGCTCGTCCGGCGCCTGGCACAGACCATCGGCGTCGGACGGTCAGCAGTCGAGATCGTGAGCGGCCGGACAGGCCGCCGGAAGGTCGTACGGATCAGCGGCATCAGCAGCCGGGAAGCAGAAGGGCTGTTGAAGAAGAGAGCGGAATAGGGTACTATTGCATAGGAGCCAGAGGTCAGGAGCCAGGAGCCAGAAGAAGGACTCCGCACTCCGCACTGGGAACTCCGCACTGATGAAGAAAGGGGGCGACAGGCTTCGACGGGGATCGCGAGGCCGAAAGTTGCATGCCGTGGATGATGGTTGGCCACGTAAATATACCATCACGCTACAACTGCCAATAACGAACTGGCATACGCTGCTTAACTAAGTAGCGCGTTCCGCGGCCGGCGCCTGAACGGCCAAAGGAACGTCATTTCTCAGGCTGGTCCTTCCGTGCCGCCCGGAGCGGAAGGGCGAGAATCGCCGGGCTGGTCGACTCCGGAGCCCTCCCCGAGGCGCCGGAGGAGATGAGAACCAAACGAGGGGATAAGCATGTAGGAGCTTTCGGTCGATGGTTTTCGGACGCGGGTTCAATTCCCGCCGCCTCCACCATAACATATTGATATTGCAGTGATATTATGGTTCTCGCAAGATTCGGAATCGAACGGGAATGCAGTGCAAGGGCTAAGTCCTTAAAGGATTTAGCCCTTTTCTTTTTTCTGTGGATTACTTTTTGGGGGTATCTTTGGGGGTATGTCAAAGAGTCCGAATTTGCGATAGTGACAGCAATACAAGCGCTTGGATAAACTATTTGATTGCGGGCTTAGAGATCGAATTAGCGTCCAAGGAGGTGCAGTTTTCCGTTCAGATTTGACATGCGTTTCTTGTGACCGCAATCATTGATTTTATCCAATGATTCTTGTAAAATCGATTTAATCGTCATAGCAGGATCTTTGTTCGGAGAGATCATGGACACGAAGAACGAAATAGTAAGCACGATCAAATCTCTTCACGGCCATCTGGCAAAGTACAAGGTCAAGGAGATCGGCGTCTTCGGGTCTGTTGTGCGAGGCGAGCATAACAAAGAAAGCGATATTGATGTTCTCGTAGATTTTCAGGAAGACGCAGACCTGCTGGACTTGGTGGGCCTCGGGCTGTTCCTTGAGGAGCATCTCGGCAGGAAGGTCGACGTTGTGCCGCGAAAGGCGCTGAGGAAAGAGATCCGAGACGCCGTGCTCCAAGAGGTCGTGCCTGCATGAGAGAGTATAAGCTCTATCTGGCAGACATCCTGGCCGCGATGGAAAGCATCGATCGCTTTGTCGGAACGATGGGATTCGAGGAGTTTCTGGCCGATGACAAGACCTCCAGCGCGGTAATACGGAAGTTCGAGATCATCGGCGAGGCATCCCGGAACATCCCGGAGGAGGTCAGAGCTCAATATCCCGGCGTTCCCTGGAGGGAAATGGCCGGCATGCGGGACCGTTTGATCCATGCATACTTCGGAGTGGATTATCAACTTGTCTGGACCACTATCAAGCACCGCCTGCCTGAAGCGAAGGTTGCTATCCGTAAGATGACCGCCAGTCCAACGTAGTTCATCTACATCCAATAGTTCCAGGGTAGCTACTGGGGTATTTCGAGTGAAATCGAGCGCCTTTCTTTCAGAATTCGAGGGGCTCATGACCCTCTGCAGAAAGAGTATGACTCGCCCCGCCCCGCCTCTTATTTTGATGCTTGGCATTCCCGTAATTGCCTTTGCATTATTGTAGCTCATATGCTACAATAGCCCACGTGGAAAGCTTCCCTTACACGATAGCGTATTACCTTACTGAGGCCGGCGACAAGCCGTTCAAGGAATGGCTGGACGGGCTGAAGGATATCATGGCTCGCCAGAAGATCCGCATCCGGCTCGACCGGGTCAGGCTCGGCAACCTCGGCAAGAATCGCTCGGTGGGTGAAGGTGTCTACGAGTTGAAGGTCGATTACGGTCCGGGATATCGCGTGTATTACGGCTTGGACAAGAAAACCGTGGTCCTGCTCCTGCTGGGCGGCGACAAGTCATCTCAGAAGAAGGACATCACGCAAGCTCGAGCATACTGGGAGGACCACAAGAGGAGAAAGAGCAATGGCTAAGAAGACGACAACCTACCAGGAAGACCTTATCGAGTCTCTGAAGGATTCCCGCGAAGCCGCTGCCTATCTTAGTGCGGCGATGGAAGAGGGAGACCGGGAACTTTTCCTGCTCGCCCTGCGGAATGTGGCCGAGGCGAACGGCGGGATGGCGGCGGTTTCCGCAAAGGCGAAGCTGAACCGGGAGAGCATGTACCGGATGCTGTCGAAGAAGGGCAATCCCGAGATCAAGAGCATACTCACGCTGCTGCATTCTATGGGGCTCAAGATGTCCATTGAGCCGAAGGCGAAGACCTCGAGGTCGGCGAAAATGAAAAAGGTGGCGTAACGCTGCCATAGAGAGAGGGCATGGCTTCCCGGTTACGAAGACCTGCCACGTCTCAGTTGCTGTTTACCTGATCGAATTTGGCGCGATGTGCTTTATCGCAGCAGAGCGTCCAAAGAAGTCAGGAGAGGTTCAGGGAGGTCCAGAGATATCCGGCGATCCTGGGGTAAGATGTTGGGGTATCTTGCGGGAATGCTGGAGAGCCTGCCAATAATATCATGAGGTTGGACAATCTTTTCAATTCCCGCCGCCTCCACCAATGTCCTTCCAGATGGCCGGCGTCACCGGACGCCGGCCTTTCTGCGTTCACCGGGGATGCGCAGGGCCCATGCACCGCCCCGGGCGCGACGGCGCGATTGCATGTTCCCGCTGTCTGGATTACAATGGAGGCATCCGCAAGGGAAGGGAGGCCTCCATGGACGCCAAGCGGGTGAGCGACAGCAGCGTCGTCACGGCGCAGATGATGATCCCCCAGGACGCCAATCCGGCCGGGAACGTGCACGGCGGCGTGGTGGTCAAGATCATCGACGAGGCCGCCGGGGTGGTGGCAGCGCGCCACTGCCGGACCAACGTGGTGACCGCCTCCATCGACCGCATGGACTTCCACCATCCCATCTTCGTGGGCGATCTCCTCTTCTTCAAGGCCGGCCTGAACTACGTGGGCAGGACCTCGATGGAGATCGGGGTGCGGGTCGAGGCCGAGAATCTCCTGACCGGCGAGGTGCGCCATGCCGCCTCGGCCTATCTCACCTATGTCGCCCTGGACCGGCAGGGCCGGCCGGCGCCGGTGCCGGCGCTGGTCCTCGAGACCGACGAGGAGCGCCGGCGGAACCGCGAGGCGAAGGCCCGGCGCGAGGCGCGGCTGGCGGAGAAGAAGCGGAAAGAGGACTGCCGCAGGGACCCGGAGACGTGCTGAGCGCGGGATCAAGATGCGATAGCCTGCGATCCGCCCTGCCGCCAGCTTCTCACCTGTCGGCATCTGCTGCCGTTGCACCGCTCCATGCGGACGGAATAGCGAACACCCTCGGGGGAGGATGATGGATCTGCACGCAAAGAACCTTGCTAACCAGGCACGGTACCGAATCACGGCCTGGTTCTACGATATCCTGGACTATCCCTGGGAGCGGCAGTACCGCAGATGGAGGCCGCAGCTCCTGGCGAACGTCAGCGGCAACGTGCTTGAGGTCGGTGTGGGCACAGGCCGCAACCTGCCGCACTATCCGCCTGCGGTCGCCCATCTCACCGCCCTCGACTTCAGCCCTGCCATGCTGCGCCATGCGAAGCGGCGCGCCCAGGGCGCGGTCTGTCCGGTCCGTTTCGTCCATGATGATGTCTGCACCATGTCCTCCATCCCCTCGGATTCCTTTGACTGGGTCGTGGCCTGCTTCCTCTGCTGCGTGCTGCCCGACGATCTGCAGGACCAGGCGCTCGCGCAGATCAGCCGGGTGCTGAGGCCCGGCGGCAGGTTTTGCCTGCTCGAGATGGTCTATTCGCAGGACCCGAAGCTCAGGAAACGGCAGGACCGGTTCGCACCCTTCGTGGAGAAGGTCTACGGAGCGCGCTTCGACCGGAACACGCTGGAGCACGCACGTGCCACGCCCGGCCTGACCGTGACCGGCGCCCGCTTCATCAAGCACGACACCTATCTCCTCATCGACGGTGTGCGGTCCCGCTGATCGGCAAGCCCTCCCGCCGCTGAGGTCCCTGCGCCCGCAGCCCGTCCTGACGCGGATATGTTAAGATGAACCATGGCCGGGAAAACAGGAACGGGGCGGCCGGCGGACGGCCGGGAGGGCCTCCGCGCCGAGGTGCGCTTCCTCCGCGGAGAGGTGAGGCGCCTGCGGCAGGAGCTTTCCCGATATGCGCCGCCGCTCGCGGCGCTTCTCCGGCGGCGGGGGTTCCGGGTCTACAAGCAGGCCGATGACACGGACCTGCTGCTTCCGGCCGAAGGCCTTCGCGACGACTTCTACGGCCTCCTGCACAAGTACTCCTTCCGGCTCTTCCTGCGCGATGTGATCAAGCACCAGGACCGCTTCGATGCCGGGCTCCTGACGCGCTACTCCACCGCACGCACGGTCCGCGCCTATATCGCCCGCCTGCTCGCCCTGGGGCTGGCCGCGCCCGCGGGGGAGGGATACCGTCTCAGCGGCAGGCCGGTGCTCAGCTTCGGCCCCACGCTGGAGTGGTATGTTGCCGAGCTGCTGCAGCGGGAGTATGGCGCCGAGACGCTCCGGGGAGTCAAGTTCCGGCGGCCGAGGGTGGGCGGGGACTACGACGTGATCGCGCGGCTGGACGGCAGCCTCTGCTACCTGGAGGTGAAGTCCTCGCCGCCGAAGCAGATCTACGACAGCGAGATCGCGGCCTTCCTGGACCGCATGGAGGACCTGGCGCCGGACCTCGCGGTCTTCCTGATGGACACGGAGCTCCGGATGAAGGACAAGCTGGCGCCGATGTTCGAGAAGGCCCTCGCGGAGCGCGGACAGGATGCCCGCATGAACCGGGTGGAGCGGGAGCTCTTTGCCGCGGCGGGGGACCGGCTCTTCCTGGTGAACGCCAAGGAAAGCATCGCCGGGAACCTCGGCCTGGTGCTGGACCGGTCGTTCCGGCGCGCGCGGGCGGTACCCGTCCCCCCGGGTGGCTAGTCCGCGGCCCGCCCCTTGGGAAGGGACCTGCCCTCGCCGGGGAAATTTTTTACCGGCGCCGCGGCAGGCGGTTCGGTGGCGGCCGGCGTTGTCGAGACCGCCGATGCCGGTGCCGGCCTGGCCTGGGCCTGCTTCATGGCCCGGTGGGCCTCGTTGTTCACCTTCTTCACCTGGCTCACGACCTTCCCGAGCTTCACGCCGAGCTTCCGCGCCACGTCGTCCCAGCCGGTCTCGGGCGGGCCGTCATGCAGCGTCAGGACCTGCTCGATGTTCCCGTCCGTCAGCCCGCCCGGCATGTTCCGGACCAGGGTGAGCACGATGACGACGCCGCCGTAGCCGAGGTCCTTCTGGCGCAGCGAGGCCACGCGGTCACGGGACACCTGGAAGTCCCGCACGATCCGCTTCAGCACCGCCTGCTCGCCCTTCGGCGTGGAGGCGGTCCGGTCCAGCTTCACCGCCTCCCGCTCGAGGTTCTTCTCGTTCTTGGACGGCGCCGCCGCCGGCGCGCCTCCGGCGAGCAGGGCCAGCAGCGGCATGATGAGCAGCACCGTGTACGACCGTTTCATATGCTTCTCCTCCCCTTTGAGGCCGCGTATCCGCGGCCGCCAGAACCTGATACTCATTGTAGTCGCCGTACGCCGGATTTGCAATGCAATTTATTGTCGGATGCGGGCCGGCTGCAGACCTTCGCGTCCGGGGGACTTTCAGAAGGCGGGACAGCAGACCATGTCCGCATGACGGCGCGGCAACGCGCGCAGGAGGACTGCTATCCGGCCGGCGCTGCAAATCGATTTACAAAAAGAGGAAAACATGATACATATGGGTATCCCGCAGCATGCGGTACCATCACCGGAAGGAGGCGTCAGCATGGTCTTGAAACCCAGCGAGAAGGAAGAGGAGTTCTTCGCGCGGGAGGCATTCGCGAAGAAGCAGAAGCAGGAAGAAGAGAAGCAGAAACGGCTTGCGGAAGAGGAGAAAAAGAAGGCCCGGGAGCTCCACTGGATGAAGTGCCCGAAATGCGGCATGAACCTCGTGGAGATCGATTATAAGAGCGTTAAGATCGACAAGTGCTCCGCCTGCCAGGGCGTCTGGCTCGATGCCGGCGAGCTGGAGCAGGTGGCGAAGATGGAGAAGGGCGCGCTGGACAAGCTCTTCAGCGTCTTCTCGAAATAGCGCCGACAGCGCATAGGACCAAGAATGATGAGCGGCCGGCCGGGGAGCCTTTCCCGGCCGGCGCTGTTGTGAGGGCCCTTTCCTGCACACGGCTGCCGCGTCAGGAGTAATGGGCAGGGGCGGGTTTGAAACCCGCCCCTGCAAGCCGTTGCCTTTCCCGAAAGCCCTGCATCCCGTAAGCTGATCCGCTCACCAGCACGCTCCCGCAGAATGGGCGAACACCACTCATCGCCCCGGCGCTGCGGAGCGTCAAGCGCCGCGGGTCGGACAGAGATCAGCACACGTCGCCAAACATCCTGGCGTGCCTGAGCGGACCTGCGAACCGGGGTGCAGAAAAAGAACACGATTCCCGCGCAAAGATCAGGAACAGAGACCATTCCGAACCACGTGACAGCGACCTGGCGTTCAGGTCCGGAGAGTAAAAAAGGCAGGACATTGCGTCCTGCTCATGATCATATTCTTTACCGCTCCCACGGAGCGGCCCCTTATCTCTCCTTCTTCCCCCTCCTCCTCGCCCCTGCCAGGCCCGCCAGGACGAGCACGACGCAGACCCAGCCGATCCAGTCGCCCAGCCGGGCATAGACCGTGCGGCCCTGCATCAGCGGCGCCTCGCCTGCCAGGGTCTCCCGGGTCCACTGGCCCGTGCGCTGCGCGATCCTGCCCGCGGGGTCCACGATGGCCGAGATGCCGGTGTTCGTGGCCCGGACGAGCGGCCTGCGGTGCTCGATGGACCGGAAGCTGGCCAGCGCCAGGTGCTCCAGCGGCTGGACCGTGTCCCCGTACCAGGAGTCGTTCGTGAGGTTGAAGATCGCCTCAGGAGGCGTCTTGTTCCGGCCGCCCTGCATCAGCATGCGCACCTGGCCGGGAAAGATGTCCTCGTAGCAGATGTTCACCGAGAGCAGGCGGCCGTTCAGCCGGAGCGGCTCGCGGTTCCTGCCCTTCCAGAACCTGCCCGAGTAGGGCGACCAGGCGTAGAGGCCGGGGAATACGTCGCCGAAGGGAATGTACTCGCCGAAGGGCACGAGCACCATCTTGTCGTAGGCGCCGAGAATGGCGCCGCTCCCGTCGGCGAGCACGGCGCTGTTGTAGAGCCGCCGTTCGCCCTGCTCCTCCAGCTGGATGATGGCGCCGAAGAGCAGGGGCGTGCGCAGCTCCCCGAGCAGGCGGCCGGAGAGCACGCCCTCGCGCGCCGGGAGCGCCATGCCGAGGATGCTCTCCGGCCAGACGATCAGGTCCGGCCGCTCCTCGCGCTCCAGCTGCTTCGAGAGGTCCTGGTGCTCGCGCAGGAAGAGCTCCGTATCCGCGTGCTTGTCCCCGGCGCCCCGGTTCGTCTGGACCAGGCCGACGCGCAGCTTCGGCGCCTCTGCCGCGGCCTCATCGACCTGGTGCATGCGCAGGCCGCCGTAGGCCAGCACCGCGGCAAGGACCGCCCCCAGGACCGCAGCAGGAAGCCAGGGCCGTAACGCGCGGGTCCGGTACCGCTCGATCGTCGCATAGAGCGCCGAGTTGATATAGACGAGCAGGAAGGTGATGCCCAGGATGCCCGCCAGGTCAGCGATCTGGGTCAGCGGCAGGAGCCGGTACTGGCCCGCGCCGAGATGGTTCGGGAAGAGCTGGGGCCAGAGTTTCTCTGCCGCGGTCCAGGCCGCGGGAGAGACCCAGGCAATGCTCCAGCCCATACGGCCGGTGATGAGCCGGGTGGCCCAGGCCCAGAGCGCGAAGACCAGGCCGTTCGCCGCGGCCAGGAGCAGCAGCGCCAGAACCGCGGGAATGAGCGGCAGGTCCGCGAACTGGCGGAGCATGGTCGTGATCCAGTAGAAACCGCCCGCATGGCCGGTGATGCCGGCGGCCCACCCGAGCAGGAAGGCCCGGCGCGGCGTGCTGCCGCGTATCGCCCAGAGCACCGGCAGGAGGCAGACCCAGCCGAGATAGAACTGCTCGAACCCCGCGTACCCGAGGAAGGCCAGCACGCCTCCCGAGACCGACGCGGCCCAGGGCAGAAGCGAAGACCTGCCGGCGGGCATCTGTTCGACATCCTTCGTTCGTTTCATCCTTTTCCTTTGACGGTTCGTGAACCCTGATGAATGTTCTGTGCTGCCGGCGCCGTGGCGCCGGGCCGGCGGGATAAGGAAGCCCGCCTGGAGGTCATGCCTGCAGGATGAACGACCGGTCAGGCAGCGAGCGGCAGGTAGAGCGTGAAGGTGCTTCCCCGGCCCGGAGCGCTCGCGACCGTGATATATCCCTCATGCTCCTTCGCGATATCATAGACCAGGGGAAGGCCCATGGCGCTCCCCTTCCAGTCGCCCGTTCCGGCGAAGAAGGGCTCGAATACCCGCTCCTGCTCGGCAGGCTTCATGCCTTCGCCGCTGTCGCTCACCGACACCAGGGCATAGGAACCGACCGTGCCATACCCCATGCGCTGGATGAAGGATGCATCGATCGCGCCCTGGTCCACCGCGACCGCGACCGCGCCGCCCTGCGGCATGACATCCCGCGCATGGGCCACGAGGTTCATGAGCGCCCGCTCGATCCTGATGGTATCCACAAGCACCGGAAGCGGTCCGGCGGCAGGCCGCAGGACCAGCTCGTGGGTCGCGGTCAGGAGCGAGGCCAGGACCTGCTTCCTGCCGCTCACAAGCTCGTTCAGGTCCTGGAGCGTCCGCTTCGGCTGCGCGCGGCCGCTGAACTCCTGCAGGGTCCGGATCAGCACATCCGCCTGCTCCACTGCTGACCGCGCCCTCTGGGGAAGGCCGGGACCGCCGCGGTCCGATCCCTGTTCCTCCGCAGTCGCATCCCGCAGGTCCCTCACCATCCATTCCAGGTCCCGGGAGAGGCGCGAGGCCATGGCGGCCACCGCGTCCCGGATCCGTTCATAGCGCATCCGGCCCTCTGCACGCTTCTGGCCGGTCAGATCGAAGAGGACCTCCAGGACCGCCGACTCATCGCCGAAAGCGATGACCGACGATGTCATGGCAGCCCAGCGCTCGTTCCCGTCCTTCCTGAACACCCGCAGCTCCCGCGCAGGACCGCCCTGCTCCGGCCCGTCCCGGAACGACGGATGGATCAGAGCGTCCATCTGCATCGCCCGGAGATCCTCCTGGCCGTACCCGGTCAGCTGTTCTGCCGCGGCGTTCGCATAGACGATCCCCGTTCTCCGGTGGATGATCACTGCGGCCGGCAGGTCCCGGGCCAGCAGCAGGAAGCGCTCATCGCTCTCCTGCTGCGCCGAGCGGATGGTCCGCTCGAGCTCCGCGAGCCGGGCGTTCTCGAGCGCGCTCGCCGCATGGGCGGCCAGGGTCTCGAGGAAGCTGACATCGCTCTGGCGATAGGCCCCGCCGCCGGCCTTCTTCCCGAGCGCCAGCGCGCCCAGGAGCTTCTCCTGAAACCGGAGCGGCACGAGCGCATCGGCCTGGATGCCGAGCAGGTAGTTCCTGACCGCCACGGTCCCGGGGTCCCGGTCCGCTGCCGGCAGCGCGGCCAGGACGAGCGGCCGGCCCGTCTCGCGCAGCCGCTCCACCGCCAGGTCCGCGAGGGCCCGGCGGCCCTGCATCCCGGCGAACCGGCCCCTTCCCTGCCGCAGGAGGTACCCGTCCTCGACGCGGTGCAGGAAGATCCCCGCGTCGCTGATGCCCGGCCCGTCGGCCGCCGCGTCAAAGAGGCGGTCGATCAGCACGCGCTCCTCCTCCTTCGCGTTCAGCGCGACGATGGCCTCGCGCATCAGCGTCCCGTGGTCGTACCGGTCGCCGATGACCACGCGGTTCACCAGGGTCTGAACCTCCCTGCTGATGGGCGTCCCGAAGAGGAAGAATCCCAGGACCGAGAGGGAGATGAAGCTCGAGAGCGCCGTGCCGAAGACCGGCCGGAGCGCCGTCAGCAGGCCCGCCTGCAGGGCCGCGAGAAGCAGGATCACGATGGCGATGGCGAGGGTCCGCGATACAGTGGCGCGCATATCGAAGAGACTGTGGCGGACCATGGCATAGAAGGTGAGCGCCACCCAGGGCAGGCCGAAGTAGGAGCCCAGCCCCGGCTCCACGCCCGTGCCCCCCACGGCAGGCAGGATGCCGGCGATCGCGGCGGCGCCGGCGGCGAAGATGATGGCTCCATAGAAGAAGTGGTCGAGCTGGAACCGCTTCACGCCGGTCAGCAGGCGGCGCGTGCGGAGGATCTCGACGATCAGCCAGACGAGGATGGCCGCGCCGATGAAGCGGGCGGGAACCTCCAGCGGCCCCGGATCGTTCCGGTAGGGGATCAGCGAATACCCGGGCGTGACGATCAGGTCGGTGAAAAGGCAGAGCGCCAGGACCGCCGTCCAGTAGGGATAGAGGACCCAGCCCGCGCGGCGGGCCGCGCGGCTCCGCTCGGACCGGAGATAGAAGAGGAACTGGAGCGCCGCGGGCAGGGTGAACCATCCGATCCAGTTCAGCCGGGCGAAGGGAATGAAGTCCCCGCCGCGCGACGCCATGAGGTACATGACCGCGGTGTTCAGGGCGTAGGCCGAGGCGAAGAACGCGATGATCGCCACGGACCGGTGCGCCGGGCTGCTGCGGCTGCTCTGGCGCAGCAGCAGGAAGCCCAGGAGCAGTTCCATCGCGGCGATCGGCAGGAGGGGATAGGCGATGATCTCGAAGCTGCTCATCCGGCAGGGGCTCCTCGCCGGCCGGCCGTCAGGGCCGGCCGCGCGGGTTCATTGCCGGACACTATAGCACATTTCGACCCCTTGGGGCCAGATGAGAACAGGCGCCGCCCGCGGCCTGGCGCTCCTTCTTCACCGCCGCCATCGCCGCCTGCTGCTCCCGGAGCTTCTCCACAAGGAACTGCCGGTCCTGCTCGAGGGCCGCGATCGAGCCGAGCACCTTCTCCACCGTAGCGAACGCCTGGTAGCGCATGTCCTGTGCGCCGAGCCCGCGCGGCAGGCCCCGGCGACCCAGGCCTGCTCCTTCCTGGCCCAGACCGCGTCGCCCGCCCCCCGGCCCCTCATACGGCCGGGCGCACAAAACAAAGGCCCGCATCCTCACGGATGCGGGCCTCGGGCATTGCCCGGGAAATGGCTACTTCTGTACCAGATGCGGGTCAAAGGAATTCACATGGCAGTTGCCGCAGACGATGCCCATGTTGTTCGCTGCGGGCTGGTTCACATGGCAGACCGTGCAGTTGTTGTTCCTGCCGTCGCCCCAGCTCATGGGCTTCGTCTCCATATGCATGGAGTTGTGGCAGGTGATGCAGAGCACCTTGGCGGCGTTCGACTTGCCGTGGCCCACCGAGCTCTTGAACTCCACGCCGCTGTTCGTGGCATAGGGGATGGGCTGGCGCCGCGCGCTCGTGTGGCAGTCCTGGCATTTCGGGTAGCCAAGCTGGCCCGGCACCTTCATCCTTCCGTTCGCCGCGTCGATCATGTCCCCGTGGCAGGTGACGCAGCCGATGGAGTCGTTCGGGAACTTGTCCTTATGGATGCCGCCGTAGCAGGGCGACGGATGGCACCGGTAGCAGCCGGCGGACGTGGTCTGCTCGCTGACCGGCACGCGGTGCGCATGGGACTTCATCATCAGCGCGCCGAAATCGGCATGGCAGGTGCGGCAGGTGCTGTTGCCGTTGCTTCCCGCGTTTTGGAGCGCATGGGGCGGCGGCGCGGCATGGCAGCCGTCGCAGGTGGAGTTCCAGCGCCGGATCACGCCCGGGAAGCTCTTGCCGTCGGCGGTGTAGGTGATGTTGCTGTCGCCGGTGAAGAGGTTGGTGGCGGCCAGGCTCTTGGGCGATGCGCCATAGACCTTGTTGGCCGAATCGATGATGGACATGGTGCCGGTCTCATTCGTGCCCTGAACGGTCCAGGATATCCCGGTGGACGGGTTGATCATATGCCCGTCCTTGTCCAGGGCCTGCGCCTTGACCGGCGTCGCGTTCCCCCAGACGAAGATGCGGTACCCGGCCTTGATCCAGCCCGCCGGGTCTGCACAGTACATGCCCTTTGCCGGCCGTCCGACGACGAGGTTCGTGCTCGAGGTCGGCTGCGGCGCGGGCTTCCCGGCCTCCACCAGCGCGGAGCCGATCACGAGCGATGCGACGATCACGCCTGCTGCTGCCAATGCATATCTTCTCATTTTCTCTGTCCCTCCCTGCGTGTAGTAAGGAACCGGTTCGGTCCTGTCATGCTGAGACGCAAAAGCTGGCCCCGCCTCTTTCAAATGCCTGTCATCCCCCCCTCCTTTCCGCCGGCTCGAGATACGGCGCTACAGGGTCTTCGACCCCGGCCATACCGCCCGCTCCTGCCGGAGCATCGAATCTCTCTCGCATCCCTCGCAGGTGAAGCTCTCCGACCGACCCAGCTCCTTCCGACGCAGGAGGCAGAGACTGTCCGTGACCCGGTCTCCGAACATGAGACACCAGCTTGTTGAGGAGACCTGGGGTCCCGGCCAGGCACAGAACGGATAGCCCTTCGTGCGGCTTGCCATGGGTCTTCCTTTCTTCCCGCATTCCCCGCGGGCAATGAAAAAGCCTTCCTGCCCGCGGCCCCGCACGGGGGGCGCTTCGCAAGAAGGCTTCTCGACCTTCGCCGCACTGCCGTCATGAGCAGTGCTTCTCGATTGTCGCTACTCCGTCGGCCGGTTCCGGTCCGCGTCCGTCGCCGGCCCTGCCTGCCGGTTCTTCCTGCCGACCGCCCGGGAGAGCTCTCCGGTCAGGATGATGGACTCCGACAGCTTCGCCATGGGGATGTTCCGCTCCCTGCTCATGCCCTGGATCCTGCTGAATGCCTCGGCCTCGGAGATGCGCTCGAGGTCCATCAATACGCCCTTGGCCCGTTCGATGACCTTGCGGGCGTGGAGCGCCTCCTTCAGGTCCGTGATGTCCTGCCGAAGGGACTGGAAGAGCCGGAAGCGCGACCGGGCGAGGATGAGCGCGGGAGCCACGTCCTTCTGCTCGATCGGCTGGACCAGGTAGCCCGAGACGCCGGCGGTATCGGCCTCATGGATGAAGGCCGGCTCGACGGTCGGAACGATCAGGAGGATAGGCAGGGCATGCTGCTGCAGGACCGTCCGGCAGAGATCCAGACAGCCTCTGCCTCCCATCGTGCAGTCCAGGATGATCAGGTCCGGCGAGAAGGCCCGCGCCTTGGCGATCGCCTCGACCGCGGTGTGTGCGTAGGCAACGACCGCGTGGCCCAGGTTCCGGAGCATGGAGGCAAGGCTCATGGAAACGAGCGAGCCGCCATGCAGCATCTCTATCCTCAGCGTTTCCATGCAGGAAGGACCGTGATGGATCGCTTCCGCCCCTCTCCGCCCGGCCGAGCTTCAATGCTCGACGCTCAGCAGGGTCTTACTGCACCTGGACCGCTCATCAGCCCTGTGCAGAGAGGTCCAGAATGATGCAGAATGACCTGCTTCATTGTCAATACAATATGCAACTCGCATGCTATGTTTTAGAAGAGATTTAAATACAGAGAGTTCCTCCTCCACGTCTCAACACGCCGCCGGGGAAACCTGGTGATATCACTCACTGCCTTGTTCGTTTTCGCTCTTTCGTGAACTCCCTGCTACAGAGCGTCTACTGACTGCAACAGCCACAGGTGGTTCACTCGCTCTTCGGGCAGAGCTGGGACAGACGCCGGCATTCCGGGTCGTTCTCAGAAGGAAAGAAGGGTATCTGCTGAATGGAAAAGGACGAGGTATCGGCCGATCAGTTCGTTCTGCTCCAGCGACAGGAGCAGTTCGAGCGCTGCAGTCCCTGTTCATGGATCACGGACAGCCGAGCGCATGCCAGGGATCACCAGACCAGCACTGACGATGTGAAGCAAGGTCCGAGAACGGCCGTTGGACAAGAGGACCCAAGAGGACGATGGCATCTGGCGTCCGGTGCAGGATCTGAGAAGGACCCGATCTTCCGGGTCCCGCCGTGCGCCGGGTACCGCTCGGCCGCGGGGCTCAGTGCTCCTTCTTCTTCTCCCCGTCCGACCGCTCGCCGAAGGTCCGCACCAGGCCCTTGATGAGCTCCTCGCGCTCTGCCGGCGTGAACCGCGCCTCAGGGTGCAGGGGCAGATAGTACCAGGGCGGCATGTTGCCCTCCCGCAGCTCGTAGGCAGCCTCGTCGCCCTTGTTCCTCCTGCGGCCCCACTCGGAGACGTTGAAATGCTGACGCGCGTGCTCCACGTCGGCCTGCACGATCCACGACGCTGGCGCCACGCTGCCGTACCACGGCCGCTCGGTCTCGTTGCTGTGGCAGTTCTTGCACGCCCGGAAGAAGAGCTCCCGCGTGCGCTGGCCGTCCCAGGCAGGCTCCTTCAGCACCGGCGGGTTCTTGTGGTCCCTCCCGTAGGGCACCAGCTGGATCGCGCCGAGGACCAGGAGCAGCACGGCGGCCCAGCGCTTGAGAGATGCCCTCGTGTTCGTTTTCATTGATGCCTCCCGGTGCACAGGATGCGCGAACAGCGTGAGATGCCCTGGGGCGGCGAGACCCCAGACGCATCCGGCGAGGAAGCAACAGAATGGGTCGTCAGCCCCGGCCTGGGTCAAGGATAGTACAGGACGGGACGGAAGACAAGCGAAAGTTGTGCGTGAGAAAGGGCGGTCCGCTGTGGTATCCCTCAGCAGGCCGGGGTCTGAGCGATCTCTGGGATAGTCACTCCGGCAGGTCCCCGCCATCGAGCATCATGGCCACATGGTGCGGCACGAAAGGCTTTCCCACGAAGTCGTTCGCCCCCATCTCCAGGAAACAGCGGTGCAGGTTCTCGCCGCCCATCCCGATGATCACCGTGAGGTCCGGCTGCAGGCCGCGGAGCCGCCTGACCAGTTCGAGCCCGTCCAGGCCGGGCATCTCGAAGTCCGTAAGGATGAAATCGAACCGCTCACCCATGGCGAAGAGCAGGGCCTCGGTGGCGTTCCCGCAGAGCGTCACGCGCATGCCGTAGGAGCCCAGGGCGTACTCGAGGCTGTCGCGGACATCCTTGTCATCATCCACCACCAGCACCCTCGGCCCTTCCTCCGTCGCTGCCTCCGGGGGCAGCATGGCAGAAACTAATTGATATCCAAGCATAATACACCTCCCTGTGGCGCTGGAAACCATAAAATTAAGTGCAAGCAATAATTTATAGAAAATATATAGCATAAAGTTGCGCGTTTTGGCAAGGGATAACATAGAGAAAATCTGGGTATTTTTAGGGTATGCCGGGCGGGCCCCCTGCGTTGCCGAGAGGCGGATCTTCCTCGTGCCTATCCGCCTCGTCCGGCTCCTGCTCTCTGCCCTGTTCTTTGGACCCTCCGGCAGCCTTTCTCCGCACCTTCTGTGTCAATGATCTCACTTGCCTGTACTTCTCTTCTTCGCCTTTCTGACCATCCGCGTTCATCCGCGTCCTGATGTTGATCATGTTCTTTGCTTTTTTCCCTGTCCTCCCTGGTCATAAGGACTCTCCGTTCTTTTCCTTCTCCTCTTTCCTTTGCCTTGCCCCCTGATCCGCTGATATCTGCGTCCAGCTTCTGCTTTTCCTGTCTTTTTCAGTGTTTTCAGTGTCAAAAGGTCTTATTCCTTTCTTCCTCTTCACATCCGACGTTATCCGTGTTTATCCGTGTCAAAATCATGGATGTGTTCTTGCCTTTCTCAAAGCCTTTCTCCGTGCCCTCTTCTATGTCAAAAGGTCTTTCTTGTCTCTCCCTCTCCTCTTCGCCTTTCAACCCATCCGCCGTTATCGGCGTTCATCCGCGTCCAACCTTGACGGTCTCGCAAAAAGTCCTAACGTGTCACCCTGAGCAACGCGAAGGGTCTCTCAACATATTGGAAAACCGAGATTCTTCGCTTCGCTCAGAATGACATTTTGTGTGATTTTTGACTTTTTACGACTTCATCAACCTTGTCTTTCTGCTTCTCCCCATGAAGGCTCCGCGGCGCTTGCCTCCGCACGGTCCCATACGTTATAATCGCCCCATG
>CAZTXN010000022.1:0-23265 GCA_964617655.1 uncultured Nitrospiraceae bacterium
GAGTATTGTCAGATTTGATCTGTGAAATCTGTGGATAGAAGCTTTTCAGGGTTCGGCTTTTCAACAGCCTGCTGAAGGACACCGATGCTAATGACCATGCAGAAAGCACGCATCCTGATCATGGATGACGAGCCCGGGGAGCGCGGCAGGATCGAGGCCTTCCTTAAGCAGAAAGGCTACGAGGTCGCGGCTCATGGTAAGGTGGCCGCGGCCGTGGAGGCCCTGAAGCGGGAGCGGTTCGACGTCTTCCTGACGGACTGCAACATCCCGGGCGTGGACGCGCTCCGCACGTCCGAGGAGGCGCGGAGCATCAACCCGGACACGGCGGTGATCATCATGACCGCCTTCGGCACGATCGAGACGGCGGTGAAGGCCATCAAGGCCGGGGCCTACGACTACCTGGCCAAGCCCGTGGACCTGGACCAGCTGACGGTGCTGATCGAGCGGGTCGCGGAGCGCCGGAACCTGGTGCGCGAGAACGCCCAGCTCCGGGAGCAGCTCATCGAGCGGTACAAGTTCGACGAGATCGCGAGCACCAGCCATGCCATGGAGGAGGTGCTGAACCTCGCGGGCCGCGTGGCCGGGAGCACGGCCACGGTCCTGCTGCGGGGCGAGAGCGGCACGGGCAAGGAGCTGATCGCCCGGGCGATCCATTACCACAGTCCGCGCGCCGAGCGGCCCTTCGTCAAGGTGAACTGCGCCGCCCTGCCCGAGACCCTGCTCGAGAGCGAGCTCTTCGGCCATGAGAAGGGCGCCTTCACCGGCGCCGCGGCGCGCCGGATCGGGAGGTTCGAGGCCGCCGACGGGGGCACGATCTTCCTCGACGAGATCGGCGACCTGGCGCCCGGCGTGCAGGTGAAGCTCCTTCGGGTGCTGCAGGAGCGGGAGTTCGAGCGGCTGGGCGGGAACGAGACTCTCAAGGTGGACGTGCGGGTCGTGGCGGCCACGAACCGTGACCTGGAGCAGGCCATGGCCGAGGGCGCCTTCCGCGAGGACCTCTACTACCGGCTGAACGTCGTGACCGTGGCCATTCCGCCGCTCCGGGAGCGGAAGGAGGACATCCCGGCGCTGATGGAGCATTTCATCGCCCGGTACGCCAGGGAGAACCGGAAGAAGATCTCGGGCGTCACGGCCGAGGCGCGGGACCTGCTGATGCGCTACTCCTACCCGGGCAACGTGCGGGAGCTCGAGAATATCATGGAACGGGCCGTGGTCCTGGCCAAGGGCGGCGCCATCGCCTCGCGGGACCTGCCGCTCCACCTCAAGACCACGGAGAGCGACGAGAAGCTCTGCGTGAAGAAGACGGGCTCGTCCCTGAACGAGACGCTCGATACGGTGGAGCGGGGGCTCATCCTCGAGGCGCTGAAGGAGTCCGGCGGCGTCCAGACCAAGGCCGCGGAGCGGCTCGGCATCAGCGAGCGGGTGCTGCGCTACAAATTGAAGAAGTACCGGATCAAGGAGCAGTGAGATGAAGCAGACCTGGTCCTTCGTCCTTGCCGCCGCGGTCGTGGTCCTCTTCCTCGTCTATCTGTCGTCGACCGGCAAGAAGCCACCCCACCTGCCGGCGGACGCCCAGCATGCAGGGCATTCTACGAACGAGTCCTGCGCGCCCTGCCATGGGCCGGGGAAGGTTTCACCGCTCAAGGAGGGCCATCCGCCGAAGGAACAATGCATCATCTGTCATGAGGCGAAGAAGGCGAGATAGGAGCGGAACAGAGAGTTGAAGGTTTCAGTCCTTAACTCAACGATCTGGGCAGTATTGCGCGTAGTCTGCTCCTGGGGGCCTTCCGGGGCGCATGGCTCTGGGAGCGGGTGATGCCGCTCCTGATGAAGGGCGGCGCCGGCCTCATCGCCTACGACCTGCCGGGCCACGGCGAGCGGTCTGCGGACCGGAAGGGCATCACCATGTCCTCGTACATCGATGACGTCGCGGCCTTCATCCGGCGCGAGAACCTGCGGGACCTCGTGCTGGCGGGCCACAGCATGTCCGGCATCATCATCAGCAGGCTGGCGGAGGAGATGCCGGAGCGGATCCAGCGCCTGGTCTATCTTGCCGCGGTGGTGCCGAAGGACAACGAGGCGCTGATCGACCTGCTGCCGAAGCCGCGCCAGGCGGTGCTCCGGCCGCAGCAGGGGAAGGTGACGGAGCTCTCACCCGGGCCGCCCGATGCCAGGGGGCCGCTCTATTTCACGGACATGGAGGGGAAGGAGAAGGAGTATTTCCTGCGGCAGCTGACGCCCCAGCCGCTGGCCGTCTTCTTCGAGAAGGTCCGCTTCACGGCCTTTCCCGCGGTCCCGACTCCGAGGACCTATGTCATGGGCATGCTCGACAAGAGCCTGCCGCCGGACCTGACGGAGGGGTTCGTGAAAAGCTGGGGGTCGAGCCGGTGCGCATCGAGGCCGGCCATGACCTGATGGTGTCGCGGCCGCAGGAGACCGCGGCCGCGCTGCTGGCCGTTTCTCAGTAGCGGGTCGTGATAGAAGGAAGAGAGCTAAGGTCAATTCTTATGGCAGCGGACGCATAATGCGGCATCCTTGACATCGAATGCCTGTTTGCCGTCATGGCAGATGCCGCAGAACTGGCCCTTGGTGAGCAGTGCCATGTCCATGCGGTACGCATCGGTACCGCTCATCTGGAAGGCCTTGTAATGGCAGTTGCTGCAGCGCATGCCCTGGATGTTGACATGATACTGGTGCTGAAAGGAGACCTTGCCCGCGCCACGGGGGGAATAGATGATATCGCCGCCGCCGACCTTCGGCAGGGCTGGAGCGGACAGGAGCGAGATCATGAAGGCGCACAGCACTCCGGTAATGACCGTTCGGCGCATGGTCGTCCTCCTTACGGCTGTTTTTTCGTGTGGCACCGGACGCAGTTGTTGGGCGATGCCGCATCAAATCCTTTCATGCCGTTATGGCAGTGTTCGCAGAAGTCCCGCTTGGTCATGGTCTCCTTCTTCATCTCGTAGCTCGCGCCCTTCGCAAACTTGGAAAAATGGCAGGCAGTGCATTTGAGACCGCGCAATTTCAGATGGTAATCATGGCTGAAGTGCACCGGGTCGGCCTTCTGAAGTTCGAAGGTGATATCGCCTCCTCCGGCAGCATGAAGGGGTGACGGCAGGGCCGCTGACGAAGCGAACACCAGAAGAAGAACAAAGGTCCTCATTACGCCTCCCGTGAAACATACGATCGAGGATCACTTATGGCATTTGGCGCAATTATCCGGAGTCTTGACATCAAAGGACTTCTGGCCGTTGTGGCACTTGCCGCAGAAGTCTCCCTTGGTGAGCTTGCTCATATCCATTTTGTAGGAGCCCTGGGCCATCTGAAATATCTGATAATGACAGCCGGTGCACTTGATCCCCTTGCTTCTGACATGCGCTTCATGGCTGAAGACCACGGGGCCGGCGTTCTTCGGAACGAATTTGATGTCTCCTCCGCCGATCTTCTGGGCAACGGCAAGGAAGGGAACCGCAAGAACAAGGATCAAGATTGCGATGATCCACTTCTTCATAACTCGATACCTCCCTCGATAAATTACATTCTTCCGGCCGATTATAGCATACGGTCAATGAATTACAAGCGTTTATTTTTTTCGGATACGATGAGGCCTTTTTCCGCCGGAGCGCAGGATACCGGGGCTGCTTCTGGTATAATAATGAAGGAATGCAATCCGTTGCCGTCATGCAATGAGGTATTCCCATGCTCAAGGACAGCTCCCGGCAGATCATCCGCAGCACCCTGAAGACCCTGAAGCAGCCGGTCAGGCTCATCCTCTTCACGAGCGATCTCAAGCAGGACGAGTGCGCGCCGGTGCGCGAGCTGGCCATGGCCGTGAAGGCGGCCTCTCCGCGTATCGTCCTGGAGAAGTATGACCAGGTCATGGACCGCGACAAGGCGGCCGAGTACGGGGTCCAGCGTGTCCCGTCCCTGGTGGTGCAGGGCCGGGGCATCCGGGCGGTCTCGTTCAGCGGCATGGTGGATGGCGTCTCGCTCATGCTGCTCCTGGACGCCGTCCGGGCCATCGCGGAGGAGCGCGCCTGGTTCCCGGAGAGCATCGCCTCAACGCTCGGGATGCTGGAGCGGCAGGTCGCGGTCCGGGTCATCCTGGACAATGACTGCACGCTCTGCAGGCCCGTGGCCGAGACGGCCGTGGGGCTGGCCCTGACGAACCGCCTGGTCGCGACCGAGATCGTCGTTGCCGACGACTTCCCGGACCTGCTTGCGAAGCACCGCGTCAGGATCCTTCCCTATACCCTCTTCGGCACGAAGCTCCATCTCGAGGGCCATGTGACCGAGAGCGCCTTCCTGGAGATGATCTTCCAGGCCGCCGGCAGGGGTGCGGAGCCGGACAGGCGCTGCATGGTCTGCGGTTCCGCCTCCCCCGAGATCATCTGCAGCGGCTGCAAGTCGAAGATCCAGGCGGAGGCCGTTGACCACAAACGGAGGGACGAGCGGCTGCATGAGCGGGGGATGACCGCCGAAGCGAAGCGCCGTCAGCATTGACATGTCTGAACACGCCGCGAGCTCCTGTCGAGGCGGGGAGCTGCAGGGAACATCGGCAGGAAACGGGGAATTTTCCGATACCACGATGCCTGGGGAAGCGTTCTTGCGGGTCGGTATCGCTCTCGCAGCATGTGTCATGGTTGGCCGCTCCGGGCCGGAGGGGACGGCGGAACGCAATGAAGGTCGCGGTGATGCAGGAGCCGATGGAGGACGGGAAGGTCCGGTGCGGCCTCTGCGCCCACCGCTGCCAGGTCTCCCCCGGCAAGCGGGGCATCTGCGGGGTGCGCGAGAACCGCGACGGCGTCCTCTACAGCCTGGTCTATGACCGGGTGATCAGCCAGAACATCGACCCCATCGAGAAGAAGCCGCTCTTCCACTTTCTTCCCGGCTCCCAGTCCTTCTCCATCGCGACGCCGGGCTGCAACTTCCATTGCCGCCACTGCCAGAACGCGGACATCTCGCAGCTGCCCCGAGACGGAACGGGAGCGCTGCCCGGCCAGGCCGCGCGGCCGGACCAGATCGCCGCAGCGGCCCGCCAGATGGGCTGCGCCAGCATCTCCTATACCTACACCGAGCCGACGATCTTCTTCGAACTTGCCGCGGATACCGCGAAGCTCGCCCTGGAGAAGGGGATGCGGAACGTCTTCGTGACGAACGGCTATATCACTCCCGAGGCGCTCCGGGAGGCCCGGCCCTGGCTGCATGCGGCGAACATCGACCTCAAGGCCTTCACCGATGATTTCTACCGCAGGGTCTGCGGCGCGCGGCTGCAGCCGGTGCTCGATGCCGTCCGGCTCTACCACGAGCTCGGCATCTGGATCGAGATCACCACGCTCGTGATCCCGGGCCACAACGATTCGGAGGGAGAGCTGCGGGAGATCGCGAGGTTCATCCGCTCGGTGAGCGAGGACATCCCCTGGCATGTGAGCAGGTTCCATCCCGCCTATCAATTGACCGACAGCCCGAGGACGCCGCCCGCTACCCTGCGGCGGGCCCGGGAGATCGGGCGGGAGGAGGGGCTGCGATACGTCTATGAAGGGAACCTTCCCGGCGAGGGCGAGGATACGGACTGCGGGAAGTGCGGCAGGACCGTGATCCGGCGCTACGGGTTCTCGGTCCTGGAGAACCGCATCGCATCGGGCGCCTGCTCCTTCTGCGGAGCAGCGGTCGCCGGCGTCTGGGCGTGAGGCGACGATGGGCGGAACCTCGGGCATGCAGTATGAGACCTTTGAGCATGAGGCGGACATCGGGATACGGGGCTTCGGCGCCTGTCCCGAGGAGTCCTTTGCCCATGCCGCGGCGGCTCTCTACTCGGTGATGGTGGACATCGGCCGCATCGAGCCGCGGGAGCGGCGGGAGCTGCAGGTCTCGGCGCCGGAGCGGGAGCTGCTGCTCGTGGAGTGGCTCAATGCGCTGCTCGCGCTCTCGGACCTGGAGCGCATGGTCTTCTGCCGGTTCTCGGTCTCGATCCGGGGCAATGATCTCAGGGGAGAGGCATGGGGCGAGCCGCTTGACCGGGAGCGCCATGAGCCGAACGTGGAGGTGAAGGCAGCGACCTTCCATATGCTGCATGTGGGGACCGAGGCAGGACGGTTCGTGGCCCAGTGCGTGGTGGATGTATAGATAAACAGGAACATCCTCCTCACGGCCAAAGGCAAACGCCATGGATATAAGCTCCCTGCATAAGCTCAATGACTTCCTCTGGGAGATCCCCCGGACAGCGGAGATGCGCGTGCCGGGGAGGATCTTCGCGAGCGAGAAGCTCGTCCGGGAGATGGACGAGAAGGTCCGGGACCAGATCAGGAACGTGGCCATGCTGCCGGGCATCCAGGCCGCCTCCCTGGCCATGCCGGACGCTCACCGGGGCTACGGGTTCCCCATCGGCGGCGTGGCGGCCTTCGACCCGGAGGAGGACGGAATCATCTCCATGGGCGGCGTGGGGTTCGATATCTCCTGCGGCGTCCGGACGCTCAGGACCGGCCTGCTGAAGGAGGAGGTCCTTCCGGAGCTGAAGCGGCTCGTGGACCTGTTCTTCAGCCGCGTGCCGGCCGGCGTGGGCTCCGAGGGCCTGATCAGGCTCTCCCCGGCCCAGATCGACGAGATGCTGGAGGGCGGAGCCGAGTGGGCGGTGCGGAAGGGGTACGGCATGCAGGAGGACCTGGAGTATATCGAGGAGGGAGGCCGCGTACGCGGGGCAGACCCCGCGAAGGTCTCGGAGACCGCGAAGAAGCGGCAGCAGCGCGAAATGGGCACCTTGGGGTCCGGGAACCATTATCTCGAGGTGCAGGCGGTGAGGGATATCTTCGACACTGAGGCCGCCCGGGCCATGGGGCTCCGGCAGGACGGCGTGCTGGTCTCCATCCACTGCGGCTCGCGCGGACTGGGCCACCAGATCGGCACGGACGCGCTCCGGAGCCTGGCGAACGCCGCGCAGCGGTTCAAACTGCCGATCCGGGACCGCGAGCTCGTCTCTGCGCCCATCGGATCCCCCGAGGGGAAGGCATACTTCGGCGCCATGAGCGCGGGCATCAACTGCGCGCTGGCCAACCGCCAGGTCCTGACGCACCTGGTGCGGGAGACCTTCCAGGAGGTCTACCCGACAGGGAAGGTGAGGATGCTCTATGACGTGAGCCACAACACCTGCAAGGTCGAGACCCACGAGGTGGCAGGCAGGAAGAAGCGGCTCTATGTGCACCGCAAGGGCGCCACGCGGTCCTTCGGCCCCGGCGCTCCGGACCTGCCGCGGGAATACCGGGACACGGGCCAGCCGGTGCTGATCGGCGGCACCATGGGCACCTCGTCCTACATCCTGGCGGGAACCGCGGAGGGCATGGGGCTCGCCTTCGGCTCGGCCTGCCACGGCGCGGGACGGGCCATGTCCCGCACCCAGGCGAAGAAGCAGTGGCACGGCAGGGAGGTCATCCGGTCGCTGGAGGAGCAGGGCATCATCGTACGGGGCCACTCCTATTCAGGCCTGGCGGAGGAGGCGCCGGGCTCCTACAAGGACGTGAGCGAGGTGGTGGATGCGGCCCATCACGCCGGGCTGGCCCGCAAGGTGGCCCGCGTCGAGCCGCTGGCATGCGTAAAGGGGTAATTAAAATTGACATAACAAAATAATGTGGTAAACTTTCGGTAGGGCCGGGCAGCCTGGAGCCTCCCTCTCCCGGAGATCCCGGGGGGAAACAGCCGTTCCAGGCCGGACCGGAGCAGCACGATGCGCTTCACCATCCAGAGAAAGATCAACGCCATCATCCTCGCCGTGCTCTGCACCCTGCTGCTCTTCGCCGGCGTGCATTTCCTCTGGATGCGCAGCGTCGACCTCCGGGATGCAGGGGAGCGCAACCTCCAGATATCCCTCTCAGTGGCGAACGACCTGGACCACCTGGTGGAGAAGTCGCGCGCCATTGCACGGACCCTGGCCAGGCATCCGGCGGTCAGGTCCCGCAATATGAGCCAGGCCGACCAGCTCTTCGCAGAACTGCTCCCTCTCTATCCCTTTCATTTCAACATCGTGGCCGCGGACATGCGGGGACGGAACTACGGCAGCGCCCTGCATCCGGAGCGCGCCCGGACCGTGGACCATGGCCGGATGGAGTGGTTCCAACAGGCGAGGACCGGGGCATCCGTGGTGGACGACGGCCACCGGTCCGGGCTGCATGACGAGACCGCGGTCATGATCGCCGAGCCGGTGATGAGCAGCGGACGACAGGTCGGTGTGGTGGGGCTCTCGCTCGATATCGCAAGCCTGCGCGAGGCCATCGCGCGGGAGTGGTGGCTTCCGGACGGAGGGTCGATCGATATCATCGACTCGAAAGGCGAGGTCCTGGCCTGCGTCCTCTTTAGCGGAGCGGAGTTCCATGCAGGGGGGGACGAGAACGGCTGCTTCGTGACAGAGCAGTTCCGGAACGGCTCCGGCAGCCTGGAGGCTACCGGACCGGACGGGGTCGATCGCCTCTACAGCTATACGCAGATCAAGAGCGTCAACTGGTCGGTGGTCACGGGCATCCCTATCGAACCGGCCTATGCCAAGACAGCGGCCACGACGCGGAACTTCATCTTCATGCTCTTCATCGGCGCCGGAGTGGCGGTGGTCCTGGGGATACTCCTGCGGCTCACGATCACGCGGAACGTGGGTCAACTGACCGAAGGACTGAAGGCCATCGAGGCAGGCGACCTGGCTCACCGGATACAGGCGCAGGGCAATGACGAGCTGAGCGATATGGCGGCCTCGTTCAACCGCATGGCGGACCAGCGGGAGCAGGCCGAGAGGGACCTCCTGCGGGCCAACCGGGCGCTCCGGGTGCTGAGTATCTGCAATGAGGCCCTTGTGCGGGTGGATGACGAACAGGAACTGCTCCAGGTCATCTGCGATACCATCGTGCGGGAGGGCGGATACCGCGTCTGCTGGGTCGGTTATGCTGTTGACGCGGAAGGAAGGCCGGTGCGGTCGGTCGCTGCAGCAGGGATCAGCAGGGAGGAGCTGGAAGCGCTTTCCGTCTCCCAGGACGAGGAGCCTGAGAGGAAGGGTCCGGTCTGCAGGGCCATAAGCACCGGTGCCCCCGTGATCATCCGGGACCTGTCAAGCGAGCCTGGGTTCGGACCGTGGCGGGAGGCGGCGCAGCGGTACGGATACCGGTCCGGCATCGGGCTTCCGCTGATCCAGGACGGGCAGGCCTTCGGCGGCCTTGGCATATTCTCGGAACAGCCTGATGCGTTCGGAGGCTCTGAGGTGCGGCTGCTGACCGAGCTGGCGAACGACCTTGCCTTCGGCATCTCGGCCATACGGACCAGGAACGACCGGGAGGAGAAGGACCGCCTGATCGGGAGCATCTTCGCCGGCATGGGAGAGGGGCTGATCGTGGTGGACCGGCAGTACCGCATCCTTGCGGCGAACGGGGAGTACTGCCGCCAGGTCGGCAGAGAAGAGGCTTCGGTCGTCGGACGGCCCTGCTACGAGGTCTCGCACGGCAGCGAGCGCCACTGCACCGAGAACGGCGAGGACTGCGCAGCGGCCCGCTGCTTCGAGACCGGACGGTCGCACACAGCCGTCCATGTGCATCGCCACGGCGAGAGCGATGTCTCCTATGTCGAGATCCGCTCCTTTCCGATCCGGGACGCTTCCGGGGCGGTCACCTCGGTCATCGAGATCCTGAACGATGTGACCGAGAGGCGCAGGCTGGAGGAGCAGCTCCGGCAGTCCCAGAAGCTCGAGGCCGTGGGTACGCTGGCCGGCGGCGTTGCCCATGACTTCAACAACATCCTCTCGGCGGTCATCGGATACGCGCATATCGCGCTGATGAAGGCGGGAGAGGACGATCCGCTCCGGCATGACCTGGAGCAGGTGCTGGCCGCGTCGGAGCGTGCCACGACCCTGACCCAGAGCCTGCTGGCCTTCAGCAGAAAGCAGCCCATCCGGACCGAGCCGGTGGCGGTCAACGATATCGTCTCCCGGTTCGAGAAGTTCCTGCGCAGGCTGGTCCGGGAGGACATCGAGATGCGGCTGGAGCTGGACCGGGACGAGGCGACGGTCATGGCGGACCGGGGCCAGATGGAGCAGGTGCTGATGAACCTCGTGACGAACGCCCGCGATGCCATGCCGCAGGGCGGACGCCTGACCATCCGGACCGGCCGGGCGGCGCTGGACGAGTCCTTTATCCAGGCACACGGGTACGGGGCCGTGGGGGCCTTTGCGACGCTGGTGGTGACGGACACGGGCACCGGCATGGACCAGGCAACGCAGCGGAACATCTTCGAGCCCTTCTTCACGACCAAGGAGCAGGGAAAGGGCACCGGACTGGGGCTCTCCATGGTCTACGGCATCGTGAAGAAGCATGACGGATTCATCAATGTCTACAGCGAGCCGGGCAGGGGCGCGACCTTCCGGATCTATCTGCCCCTGGTCGCGATGCAGGCGTCGTCAGCCTCGGACGTTGCCGGGAGGGAGGACACCGCCGTGCTCGGCGGCAGGGAGACCGTGATGGTGGCGGAGGACGACGAGGCACTGCGGCGGCTGACCGCAACGGTGCTGCGCCACTTCGGCTACACGGTCCTGGAGGCGAAGGACGGCGAGGACGCGGTGCAGGTCTTCTCCCGCCATCGGGATGCGATCTCGCTCGTGGTGCTGGACGGCATCATGCCGAAGAAGAACGGCCGGGAGACGCTGCGGGAGATCCGGGCGCTCCGTCCGGACATGCGGACGATCCTGGTGAGCGGCTACGCGGACGGCCTGTTCGAGGGCGAGGACCAGCGCGGTCCGGGGCTGCTCTTCCTGCAGAAGCCGCTCTCTCCCCAGACCCTGGCGCGCAGCGTGCGCGCCATGCTGGACGGCGGGGCGGGGAGCGAAGCGATCGCAGATGAGACCAGGCCGGTCTGAGCAGGGTCCGCTCTCCGGAGGACAGCATGTCGTTCATTTCCGACAGGTAGTAATGAGTATGCTATGATTACCCCATGTTCCCGGAACGTTCCCGACGAGAGGCACAGACGACAACGGTGATGCGGCGCTCGCTCGCGTTTTCCCGTTCGCTTTTCGAGGTGGTCTTGTCTTTGCGAGGATATGCTCTGTCCCTCGGGACGAAAGGGTCCTGCCGGCCGAGCGACGGACCTGCTGCAGACCGTCCGGGAGCGGGATCGTTCCTTCCTGCGACATCCCTTGGAGCTGCGTGCAGAAGGTGACCTGGTGCATCCGAACGGAAACAGCATGATGAACGTTCCCGGAGGCACGGAGACGGTGCTGTTCGCCGAGGACGACGAGGCGCTCCGGAGACTGATGATCACGGTCCTCGAGCAGTTCGGTTACAGGGTCATTGCCGCGGTGAACGGGATCGACGCGGTCGCGAAGTTCATGGAGCACCGGGACCGGATCGGCCTCCTGCTGCTTGACGGCGTCATGCCGAAAAAGGGCGGCTACGAAGCCTACCGCGAGATCAGCATCCTGCAGCCTGATCTGCCGGTCATCTTCATCAGCGGCTATTCCGAGGAGGTCTTCGGCGGGCGAAGGGCCTCTTCCCGGGTCCGCTATCTCATGAAACCGATCGCTCCCACGAAGCTCCTGCGCATCGTGCGCGAGATTCTGGACGGCGCCGGCGATGTGTCCGGCGGGAATGCCGACCCGGGGAAGGCGCCGGCGAAGCCATGAAGATCCGCGCCGTCATCCTCTCACTGGCCTTCCTTACGGTTCTGACCGCATCGGTCAGCGGCTATCTCTACTACAGCGCGCTGCAGGACGCGGCCATCGCAGAAGCGCACCGGGACGCCGACCTCGCGGTCAGGAGCCTGGCCGGGGAGATCGATGCGCAGCTGCGCGAGGCCCGGAGGACGGTGCAGGCGCTCGCTGGACTGAACGAGGTGGTCGCGGTTTTCGGTCCCCGGGCGCGCGGCCAGGTTGCAGGTGCGAACAGGGTCCTGGACCATTTCGAGCGCTCCCTGGGCGTGGATGTCTGCTTTCTCATCGACCGGACCGGGACGACCGTGGCGTCCTCCAATCGCGAACGCTCCGACAGTTTCGTGGGCAGGAACTACGGCTTCCGGCCCTATTTCCAGCAGGCCATGGCGGGCGAGCCCGGCCTCTACCTCGCGCTCGGCGTGACCTCCCGAAGACCGGGCATCTACTACAGCCATCCGGTCTACGCAGCAGAGGCTTCGCAGCCTGCGGGCGCGGCGGTGATCAAGGCGCCGATAGGCCATATCGAGCAGATGCTGCGGCGCAAGGTCGAGGGGACCATGCTGCTGGCGGACCCGGCCGGGTTCATCTTCAGCTCAGGCAGGCATGCCTGGACGAACAGGTTCCTCTGGAAGCCCTCGCCCGAGGCCGAGGCCGAGATGGCGCGTTCGCAGCAGTTCGGCAAGGGTCCATGGGAATGGATCGGGTTCGAGCGGATCGACGTGCGTCGGGCGCGGGGACCGGGGGGCAAGGAATACATGCTGCACGAGGAGAGCCTGTCGGTCCTGTCGGGGTGGAAGATCGTCTTTCTGCATGATCTGGGAGGGCTCAACAGGACCGTCAGCGGATCGCTCATCAAGACCTTCGGGTTCGTGAACATCGGGTTCTGGACCGTTGTCGGCGTCTTCGTCGTGCTGCTCTATCGGACCGCGAACCGGGAGATCGGCAGGCGCAAGGCGGCCGAGGACTCCCTGTCCGAGACGAACGACCGGCTCCAGGCGATCGTGCGTTCATCGCCGCTTCCGATCATCATCGTCGGCCTGGACGGGAAGGTCTCGGCCTGGAACCCGGCGGCGACAAAGGTCTTCCGGTGGCAGGAGCAGGAGGTGCTGGGCAGGCCGCTGCCGATCGTCCCGGAAAGGTCACAGCAGGAGTTCCGCTCCATCCTTGATCGAGTGATCAGCGGCGATGTCGTCACGTCCTTCGAGACCCGGAGGATGCGTAAGGACGGCGCGCTCATCGACATCTCGGTCTCCACGGCGCCGCTCAATGATGCGCAGGGCAGGATCGTCGCGGTCATGGGCATCCTGCAGGACATCAGCGGACGGAAGCGCGCCGAAGCCGAGATCTCCTTTCTGGCATCGATCATCCAGAACATTCCGAACGCGGTCTGCTCCATCGACCTGGCGGGGAATCTCACCACCTGGAACCGCGGCGCGGAACAGATGCTCGGCTACCGCTCCGATGAGATCATCGGCAGGCATATCTCGCATATCATTCCCGCGGAGCAGGTGCAGCAGGAGCTGGAGCACTGCCTGAACATCCTGAACACCGAGGGGTACTTCACGGACTATGAGTCCGTCCGGCTGGCCAGGGACGGCCGACGCGTCCCGGTGGAGATGACCGCCGTGGCGATCAGGGACCCCCAGGGCGTCATCACGAGCTATGCCTCGATCATGACCGATATGACCGAGCGGAAGCGCGCCGAGGAAGAGCGGTTGAAGATGCGGAAGCTCGAGGCAACGGGCATCCTTGCGGGCGGCATCGCCCATGACTTCAACAACCTGCTGAACGTCATTGTCGGCTACATCGTCCTGGCGAAGATGCAGTCCGGCCTGGACGAACAGACCCGGCAGCATCTGGACGAAGCGGAGCGGATCTGCCTGCAGGCCGCGGAGGTGAGCAACCGGTTCATCACGCTCGCCGCGGGCGGTGAGCCGGTCAGGAGGCCGGTCCAGCTCAATGACATCGTTCAGCAGGTCATGGTCAGCGTTGAACGGGGCCGGAATATCACGCTCGAACTGGCCTTGCGGCCGGACGTACTCCCGGTCTCCGCGGATGAAGGACAGGTCCGTCAGGCGGTCCTGAACCTGGTCCGGAATGCGCTGGAGGCCATGCCGCAGGGCGGCTCCCTGAGTATCAGCACCGAGAACGCCGAGATCACTGCAGCGGACCATCTCCCGGTTCCTGAAGGCGCCTATGTGCTGCTGCAGGTCCGCGACAGCGGTATCGGGATAACTCATGAGGCGCTGCCGCGCATCTTCGATCCCTACTACACCAGCAAGGACGAGTTCAGCCGGAAAGGGCTCGGCCTG
Organism: uncultured Nitrospiraceae bacterium; assembly: GCA_964617655.1. Classification (GTDB taxonomy): domain Bacteria; phylum Nitrospirota; class UBA9217; order UBA9217; family UBA9217; genus JAKAHZ01. Next base: position 13,978 of record CAZTXN010000022.1, read on the forward strand.
GGGCTGACGGTGAGCCATTCCATCGTCACCCGCCATGGCGGACATATCGCCGTCGAGTCGCGGCCCGGCGCCGGGTCGGTGTTCAGGATCTACCTGCCTGCAGCGGCGGACGAGCGGAGGTTTTGAGGTCTTTACATCGATCAGCGCCTGTGTTATTGTATGGCCTGGATTCCCCGCCATGAGGACCTTCAAGGAGATCAAGCAGGACTACCGGTTCACGCCCGAGGACGGCTGGCGGCTCTCCTCGCTCCGGCCGCTCATGGAGGAGCATGCCGACGAGATCATGAGCACGGTCTCGCTCTGGTTCAAGGGCACGAAAGGGGCGGCGCGGTTCTTCACCGAGGAGACCCTCCAGAAGCATGTCTTCGAGGTCCAGCGGGATTGGTTCCTGCTGCTCTTCTCCGGCAGCTATGACAACAGGTACTATGACCGGCTGATCAAGATCGGCATGGCGCACATGCGGAAGAACGTGGATGTCCACTACCTTCACCGCATGGCGAACATCATCAAGAACGCCTGCACCGGCGTCCTCGCGAAGCAGGAGGACAGCCGGGACGAGCTCACGAACAACATCGTTGCCCTCGGCAAGATCATCGACATCAGCCTGAACGTCATCACCAATGCCTACCTCGAGGAGGAAATCCGCGTCCATTCGCCGGCCTACAAGGTGAAGAGCGCGCTCATCACCTTCTCCGAGCGGTTCTCCCAGACCACGAACTTCATCCTGGTCTTCGCCCTCATCGGCCTGACGCTCGGCGTGGTCTGGCTCTTCGTGAGGGACGTGATGCACATCTTCAGCGGCGATATCGAGCGGGGCATCATCTCGGCGCTCGGTTCGATGCTGCTCCTCTGGCTCATGATCGAGCTCATGAGCACCGAGATCGCCCATTTGAAGGGCGGGAAGTTCCATATCAGCGTCTTCGTCGGCGTCGCCCTGGTGACCGTCATCCGGGAGACCATGATCGCCACGCTCCGGCATGACAAGCCGGAGTCCATCTACTATCTCATCGCCGCCATCCTGGTGATCGGCTTCGTCTACTGGATCGTCACCCGGGCGGAGGACCGGCCGCGGTAGGCAGGAACGCTGCAGCGCGGCTGCGGTCCATGATCATTACACGCCGGTATCGTGAGCCGCCGGCGGGCACGACAGGGGTGAAGCATGGAAGAGCTGATCAGGCAGAGCGGCATCACCATCGAGGACCTCCAGGCGGCGCTGGGTGAGCTTGCGGGACAGGTGAAGGTGAGCGAGGCGGACCTGGTGAAGGTCCATGACCGGGCCCAGGAGATCGCCCGGAAACGGACGAACGCCTCGAGCTCCGTGGCGGACCTGATGACCAAGGACGTGGTCACGGTCAAGAAGGGGACGAGCCTGGACGAGGCGGCCCGTCGGCTCACGGGGCTCCGGATCAGCGGCATGCCGGTCGTGGATGACGAGGACCGGGTGATCGGCGTGATCGGGGAGCTGGATATCATCATAGCGAAGCAGGGGAAGAAAGGCCCGGGGGTCCGGGACCTCTTACGCAGGATGACCGGCGAGCCTGTGCCGAAGCGGAAGACGGGGAGCACGGCGGGCGAGATCATGAGCGCCCCGCCCGTCACCATCAGGCAGCAGGCCGATGTCCTGGAAGCGGCCCGCATCCTGGAAGCGAAACGCATCAAGCGGCTGCCCGTGGTGGATGACAACGGCAGGCTGATCGGCGTCATCTCCCGAGCCGATGTGGTCCGGGGGATGAGCAAGCGGTAGCGCCGAGAGCTCGTAACGAAAAAACAGCCCTTCATCGGACAGAGATGAAGGGCTTTGCTGTTCCTGGAATGTCAGCTATTGCTTATTCTGCATGGCTTTTCCCACCCGGCCCACGAGCTTCGGTCCGGGCCGGAGCGTGGTGTCGCCCTTCTTCCTCCACTGGGCCGGCACCCCCTCGGAGGGGTGGGCGGCGAGATGGATGTTCGCCCGGAGCTTCCGCAGCAGCTCCTCGATGTTCCTGCCCAGGTTGTAGAAGTTCGTCTCCGCGCAGAGCAGCACGCCCTTGGGGTCGATGAGGAAGGCGCCGCGCAGCGCCAGTCCGCTCTCCTCGTCCAGCACGCCATAGAGCCGCGAGATCCTGCCTGTCGGGTCGGACCCCATGGGGTACCGCACCGCCGAGAGGGCCTGCTCCTCGCGCTGCCAGGCCAGGTGCACGAACTTCGTGTCCCTGCTCACGGTCACGACCTCGGCGCCGAGCTTCCGGAACTCGTCGTACCGCTCTGCCAGAGCGGCGAACTCCGTGGCTCAGACGAAGGTGAAGTCCGCGGGGTAGAAGAAGAGGACGGTCCATTTCCCCGCGCGGCGCAGCTTCTTCAGACTGAGGGAGCCGAAGGCGTTCCGCGACGGTTCATAGGTCTCGAGCTCGAACTCCGGCGCCGGCCTGCCCGGCCGGGGACAGCAGACATGCTCATGCATGGTCGTTCCTCCCGGTATGAGATGGTGGACGCTCCTGGGAAGAGTATAGCACCCGGGCGTTGAACGTGGTCCTTCGCCGCGGCTATTCGACCGGCGTGACCACGGCCATGACCACGAGCTTCTCGCCCTGGTCCGCGGCGAACCCATGGGGCACGCTCGGGTCGCAGGGGATGCAGGTCCGCTCGTCGGCCACCACCCGCTCCTCGCCCACGGTGAAGGTGCCTTTTCCCTCGACCACGTACATCAGGAGCCTGAGCGGGGCCTTGTGGGGCTCGAGCTTCTGGCCGGGGTTCAGGCACATGAGCGCGATGCGCATCTCCGGGCTGTCCTTCAGCATCTCCCGCGAGATCCGGTCAGGATGGAACTTCGCCGCTTTCTTCAGATCGATGGTCTCCATTTCGCAAAAACTCCTTTCAAGATCGAAAGACCTCCAACGCAGACAAAGGCTGATGGACTATGAGGAGCGCTGCAGAACAACAGCCTCGATCATAGCAGATCAGCGTCGCTCAGCGTTGAATTGGTTGCCGGATGGCGCCTGATAGCATATTTTTGCAGTTCTCCTCAGGCGCCGAGCACGTCCCGTTCCCGAAGCCGAGATGGAGCAGGCCCCTGCCCGGGCCGAACTCCGCGTTGCAGGCGTCGATGCAGGCGCCGCAGTTGACTCAGGAGATGTCGCGGCGGTTCCCGCGCGGTATGACGTTCATGAAGCAGGTCTTGTCGCAGCCTCGACAGTCGGTGCAGGCGGCCATACGGGCCGTATCCATGTTCAACCGCATGGAGAGAGGACTGATCCAGCCGAAGAGCGCCTGCGTGATGCGGTGATAGATGACGAGGCCCGGCTTCATGCTGCAATGATACCATTCCCCGGGGAGCGGGGGTATGACCTGGGTCATAGGAAGCTATTGCATGCGGGAGATCGCAGACGCCGGCGGCAAAGGATGCGGATGATCCTAAATTCGGCAGTTACCTTCGACTATAACCACGTATCCACACCATACTGGCGGCAGATCGGGCGCCTGCAAAGGTTTCCCGCCCAATGTTACATGGGCGCGTGCCGGAGCAAGTCAAGCTGAAGTGAATCAGCACTTCAGGAGAAGGTGCGCTGCAGATCATGCCGGAAGCGTATTTTCCCTTGATTTCAAGGGGATAAAAACGTAATATAGCCTCCTGTTTCATAATCACCGGTCACGCGTTCATTCGGAGCAGCGCCCCCATGAACCTCCTTTTCTTCTACGCCGCGATCCTGGCCTATCTGCTCTCCGCAGCGGGGTACATCTGGCATTTCGCGGACCCGGACCGCCGCAGGATAGCCGAGGCCTCGCTCTGGACCGCCTTCCTGGGCTTCGTCCTGCACTTCATCTACTTCATCTTGCGCTGGGCCGAGGGCGGCCGCATCCCGGTCACGAGCTTCTTCGAGGCCGTCAGCGCTCTCGGCATGGGCATCGTCCTGGTCTTCCTGGTGATGGAGCTCCGCTACCGCGTGCCCACGCTCGGCACCTTCATGCTGCCCCTGGTCCTGGTCCTGATGGCGCCCGCGGCGGTGGTCTCCGGCAGGATCGAGTCGCTGAACCCCATCCTGAAGAGCGCCTGGCTCGGCGTGCATACCAGCCTGGCGCTGCTCGGGGACGCGGCCTTCGCCTTCGCCTGCATCGTCTCGATCATGTACCTCATCCAGGAGCGGCAGCTCAAGCGCCACCAGCTCGGCGCAATCTTCCGCCGCATGCCGCCGCTGGACGTGATGGACACGATCAGCTACCGGGCGCTCTCGATCGGCTGGCCGCTCTTCACCCTCGGGATGATCACGGGCTCCATCTGGGCCGAGAGCGCCTGGGGGACCTACTGGAACTGGGACCCCAAGGAGACCTGGTCCCTCATCGTCTGGGTGATCTACCTCGTGCTGCTCCATCTCCGCACCATCGGCTGGCGGGGCAGGAAGATGGCCTGGCTCTCCATCGTCGGGTTCGTCTTCGTCCTGATCAGCTTCTTCGTGGTGAGCAGGGTGGGCGTGGGGAAACACTCGTTCTAGCGTGCGATCATGAGCATCGTCGTCATCGGCCTGAGCCATAAGACCGCCCTCACGGAGGTGCGGGCCAAGCTGACCTTCCCGGAAGAGACCATTCCCGCCGCGCTGGGGAAGCTCCTGTCCTACGGCGGCATCCGCGAGAGCCTCATCATCTCGACCTGCAACCGGGTCGAGATCTACGCATCCGTCGAGGGGTCCGCCGCAGGCATCGACCGCATCAAGCAGTTCATCTCGGACTACCACGGCCTGACGCGGGAGGCCCTGGACCGCTCGCTCTATGTCTATCCTGACGGGGAGGGCGTGCGTCATGTCTTCCGCGTGGCATCGAGCCTCGACTCCCTGGTCGTGGGCGAGCCGCAGATCCTGGGCCAGCTGAAGGACTCCTTCGAGATCGCGCTCAAGGCCAAGACCACCAGCACGGTCCTGAACAAGCTGCTGAAGAAGTCCATCCAGGTGGCCAGGCGGGTCCGGACCGAGACGCGGCTGGCCGAGGGCGCGGTGAACATCAGCTATGCCGCCGTGGAGCTGGCGAAGAAGATCTTCGGCACGCTCGAGGGCAAGAGCGTCATGCTGCTCGGCGCGGGCGAGATGGCCGAACTGGCGGCGCGCCACCTGATCAACAACAAGGTGGAGAAGATCATGGTGGCGAACCGCACCTTCGAACGCGCCGAGGAACTGGCGCAGGAGTTCAGGGGCGACGCCATCCGGTTCGAGCATTTCCCGAGCACCCTCGTCTCGGCCGACATCCTCATCTGCTCCACCGGCGCGCAGAAGCCCGTGGTGACCTTCGAGATCATGAAGCAGGTGGCGAAGGAGCGGCGCTACCGGCCCATCTTTCTGATCGACATCTCCATGCCGCCGAACATCGACGCGGAATGCGAGAGCCTCGACGGCGTCTACCTCTACAACATCGACGCGCTCCAGAGCGTGGTGGACACGAACGTCCAGGGAAGACAGGCCGAGGCAGAGAAGGCCGAGGAGATCGTGCGGCAGGAGGTGGATACCTACCTGCAGTGGGAGCGCTCCCTCGACGCGGTGCCGACCATCGTGGACCTGCGCGAGAAGGTGGAGGACATCCGGAAGCGGGAGCTGGACAGGACGCTCTGCCAGCTTAACGGCATCAGCGACGAGCAGAAACGCGCCGTCGAGATCCTCTCCCAGGCCATCGTGAACAAGCTCCTGCATGCGCCGCTCGTGGTCCTGAAGCGCGCAGCGGCGAGCCCCGAGGGCGGCGAGGTCATCACGGTCGCGCGCAGGATCTTCAACCTCGACAAGGAGCTGAAGAAGCCCTCGCGTCCGCACGCGGGCGGGACGGGCGACCCGGCCCGGGAGAGCGGGGAGAGCTGCTCATAACGCGCCCTATGCGCGCGGTCCTGGATATCCGGTACCCCGGTCCCATCCGTGTGTATCCGTGTCCATCCGTGGTCAATCGAATATAAGGAGCCTTCCTTGAGAACAGAGATCAGGATCGGGACGCGCGCCAGCGCGCTGGCGCTCTGGCAGGCGGAGTGGGTCAAGGCGGAGCTGGAGAAGCGCTATCCCGGCATGCAGGTGTCGCTCACGAAGATCAAGACCACGGGCGACAAGATCCTCGATGTCCCGCTGGCAAAGGTGGGCGGCAAGGGCCTCTTCGTGAAGGAGATCGAGGAGGCCATGCTGCGGAACGAGATCGACATCGCCGTGCACAGCATGAAGGACGTGCCGACCTTCTTTCCCGACGGCCTGCATCTCGGCGCCATCACGAAGCGCGAGGACCCGCGCGACGCCTTCCTCTCCCGGAAGGGCGTGAAGTTCAGGGACCTGCCGATGGGCGCGAAGGTCGGGACCAGCAGCCTCCGGCGCCAGGCCCAGCTCATGAGCCTCCGGCCGGACCTGGTGATCGAGCAGCTCCGCGGGAACGTGGACACCCGGCTCCGGAAGCTCCGGGAGGGGCGGTACGACGCCATTATTCTGGCGGCGGCGGGTGTGAAACGGCTGGGGCTCGCCGAACACGTGACCGAGCATCTCGAGCCCGAGGTGAGCCTGCCGGCCATCGGCCAGGGCGCGCTCGGCATCGAGTGCCGGGTCGACGACCGGGAACTGAACGACCTGATCGCGTTCTTCAACCATGCCGACAGCCGCGTCTGCGTCACCGGCGAGCGGGCGCTCCTGCGCAGGCTCGAGGGAGGATGCCAGGTGCCGATCGCCTGCTTCGGCACCATCCGGAACAACAGCCTCGCGCTCACCGGCCTCGTGGCGAGCGTGGACGGGAAGCGCATCATCCGGGACGCGATCGAGGGGCCGCAGGCCGAGGCCGAGAGGCTCGGCGTCACCCTGGCGGAGAGGCTGCTGCAGCAGGGAGCCGACGTCATCCTGCGCGAGGTCTACGGCACGACCACCGACACCAGCGCGGATACGCTGCTGGAGAATTAGATCACGACACGAGAACCTTTGACCGCCAGGGCGCAAGGGTCGCGAAGGGAACCTTTCGGTCAGGTGTTGGTTTGAGCACTTCTTCGCGTTCTTTGCGTCTTCGCGGTAAGCCTGTTTTGATCCTATGAATAGTTCTGTCGGAAAGGTCTTCCTCATCGGCGCGGGGCCGGGCGATCCCGGCCTGATCACCGTCAAGGGCCTGGAGTGCGTCCGCACGGCGGACGTGGTGATCTACGACTACCTGGCGAACGAGCGGCTGCTGGACCACCGACGGCCCGACGCGGAGATGGTCTACGTGGGCAAGCAGGGCGGACGCCACACGCTGCCCCAGGAGGAGATCAACGCCCTCATCGTCAGGAAGGCGAAGGAGGGCAAGATGGTCGCGCGGCTGAAAGGCGGCGACCCCTTCATCTTCGGCCGGGGAGGCGAGGAGGCCGAGGCCTGCGTGGAGCACGGCATCCCCTTCGAGGTGGTGCCGGGCGTGACCGCCGCGACGGCGGCGCCGACCTATGCGGGCATCGCCCTGACCCACCGGGAGCACACGGCAAGCGTCGCCTTCGTGACCGGCCATGAGGACCCCACCAAGCCGGAGTCCAGGCTGCACTGGGACAAGCTGGCCACCGGCGTCGGGACCCTCGTCTTCTTCATGGGCATGAAGAACCTGCAGAATATCGCGGCCAACCTCATGGCGAACGGCAGGGCTCCGGAGACGCCGGTCGCGGCCATCCAGTGGGGCACGCGCACGGATCAGCGGGTGGTGACCGGGACCCTGCGGGACATCGTCGGCCGGGTGCGGGAGGCGAAGCTCGGACCGCCGGCCATCATTGTGGTCGGGGAGGTGGTCTCCCTGCGGGAGAAGCTGAACTGGTTCGAGAGCAAGCCGCTCTTCGGGAAGCGCATCGTGGTCACCCGGTCGCGGGACCAGGCGAGCGTCTTCGCCGAGACCCTGATCGACCACGGCGCAACGCCCATCGAGCTGGCCAGCATCGATGTCGTGCCGCCCCAGAGCTGGGCCGAGATCGACGCGGCCCTCGACGCGCTTTCCTCTTTCCACTGGATCATCTTCACCAGCGCCAATGCCGTGCGGTTCTTCTTCCGCAGGATGCGGGAGCGGGAGATGGACATCCGGTCCCTCCAGGGGATCAGGATCTGCGCCGTGGGGCCCAGGACCGCGGAGTCGCTGGCCGAGCACAGCCTGCGCGCCGACCTCGTGCCGCAGGAGTTCAAGGCCGAGGGCGTGCTGGCCGCGCTGGGCGGGCAGCAGGTGAAGGGCATGCGCTTCCTCATCCCGCGGGCGAAGGTGGCGCGCGAGCTGATCCCCGACCGGCTCCGGGAGCAGGGCGCCGAGGTCACCGTGGCCACGGCCTATGAGAACGTGCGGCCCGATGCGGACGTAGTGCGCGTCAAGAAGCTTTTCCAGGAACGGAAGATCGCGGCGGTCACCTTCACGAGCTCTTCGACGGTCAACAATTTTGTTGAAATGATGGGGAGATCAGAGTATAAGGACCTCATGAACGGCGCGGCCGTGGCCTGCATCGGGCCGGTGACGGCGAAGACCGCCGAAGGCTTCGGCATGCGCGTGGACATCATGCCGAAGGACTATACCATCCCCGCGCTGGTCGAGGCGATGGTGGATTTTTTCAAGACCAGGCAGTAGGCTGGGCACTATGACAGGTGCCGATCGGACCCTGTCAGGAAGATGCCGTTCTTCCGGATCCTGTCGATCCTGTCAGAGAAACGAGGTGTTACATGATCAGCATATCTGATGTTGCTGCCGAGAAGATCAAGGACATCGTGAAGGCCGAGGGCATGCCCCAGGCGGGCCTCCGTATCTACGCGGCCGGCGGGGGAGGCTGCGGCTGCGGCGGCGGATCGCAGTACGAGATCTCTCTCGACGACAAGGCGGGCGACGGCGACACCGTTGTGGAGAACAAGGGCGCCAAGCTCTATGTGGACGTTGATACGGCGAAGGTCCTGGACGGCGCTGAGCTCGGGTTCATCGAGGACGAGCGCGGCTCCGGGTTCGTGCTGAGCTATCCCAACGGCGCGCCGGGCGCCGGAGGCTGCGGCTGCGGTCCGGACGGCGGCTCAGCCGGCGGCGGGTGCGGTCCGGGGAAGGGCTCCGGCGGCGGCTGCGCCTGCGGGTAATTCAAGAGCATTGGACACGGATTAACACGGATCTACACGGATCAAGCAGGATCACGTAATTCTTCTGATTTTCATCCGTGTTCATCAGATGTTATCCGCGGCCAAATGAGCTTTTCGTTTCTATCTGTGGTTCAATGGATCTGTTCCGTCTTTATCCCGAGGTGAATTCATGTCCTTCCCCCAGTACCGCCCCCGCAGGCTGCGCTCGACCGAGACCCTCCGGCGCATGGTGCGCGAGACCGCGCTTTCTCCCGATGATCTCATC
>CAZTXN010000023.1:0-22923 GCA_964617655.1 uncultured Nitrospiraceae bacterium
ATTCTGTTCTTATGCCTTCATTCGTGACATTCGTATATTCGTGTCATTCGTGTTAATGCCTTTGAAGTGTATAAGGGAACAGCATGATCAAGCTCACGAACCTGACCAAGAACTACGGCCGCCTCGTGGCCGTGAACCGCATCGACCTGACCGTGGCGCCGGGAGAGGTCTTCGGCTTCCTCGGCCCCAACGGCGCGGGCAAGACCACGACCATCAAGATGATGGCCGGCCTGCTCCAGCCCACCGCGGGCGGCGTGGAAATCTGCGGGTTCGACGTGCAGAAGGACCCGCTCGGCGCCAAGGCCGTGACCGGCTTCATCCCGGACCGCCCCTACCTCTACGAGAAGCTGACCGCCGCGGAGTTCATGCAGTTCGTGGCAGACCTCTACGGCATGGACGGCCCCGACGGCCGCATCGCGGAGCTCCTGGAGCTCTTCGGCCTGGCGGACTGGGCGCACGAACTGATCGAGAGCTACTCCCACGGCATGAAGCAGCGGCTGGTGATGGCCTCGGCGCTCCTCCATGAGCCGAAGGTCCTGGTGGTGGACGAGCCCATGGTGGGCCTGGACCCCCGCGGCGCGCGGCTGGTGAAGGACCTCTTCCGGGACCTCGCGGCAAAGGGCGTCACGATCTTCATGTCCACCCACACCCTCGAGATCGTCGAGGCCATGTGCAGCCGCGTGGCCATCATCAACAAGGGCGAGATCATCGCCGGGGGCAGCGTGGAGGAACTGGGCCGCCTGGCGCGCCTGGAGAACAGCCACCTGGAGCCCATCTTCCTGAAGCTCACCGGCGGGGACGAGGCCATACAGTAGCAAGCGACCGAGATCATGCGCTGCGCCATCCTCTCGGACATCCATGGGAACCTCGAGGCCTTCCGGGCGGTGCCGCCCCGCCTGGCGGAACGGCTGGCGCAGGGAAGATAAGGGGCTTTCAGCGGTCAGCCCGAGGACCGTCGGCCATGATGATCAAGGCAACGGCTTCAACACGAATGACACGAATATACGAATGGCGCGAATGAAGGCATAAGAACAGAACACAAGGACCAGAGGCCTCTTTTTGACAGGATAACAGGATACGTGCGGATAGAAGCGATCTCGCATCTGATATACTTCCTGACTACAAGCTTGCTTCGCTTCGCTCGCAAAGACAGCAAACGGCTTTTTCAGTGAGCCCACGGACGATCTTGCATATCCTGTCATCCTGTCAAAGTCTTTTATTCGTGTAATTCGTCCATTCGTGACATTCGTGTTCAGGCAGTTGACGTTATCCTGCATCCTGGATCATAACTATGTTCACCCTTCTCACACCCCGCTGCCACATGATCAAGAACCGGCTCACCCGGCTGGCGCCGGGCGACGGGCTCAAGACGCTCGTCCTGATCGTCCTGGGCGCCGCCTTCTGGGCCTTCATGTTCACCGTCTCCTTCCGCGTGCTCACCTACTTCCGCGCCGTCGAGGGGCTCGGCGACCTGCTGGCGCTCCGGCTGCTCTCCATGGTGCTGCTCACCTTCTTCTCGGTCCTCGTCTTCAGCAACATCGTGACCTCGCTCTCGACCTTCTACCTCTCGGGCGAGCTCGAACTCCTGCATGCCGCGCCGGTGCGCATCGAGAGCGTCTACCGGGCCAAGTTCGTCGAGACCCTGATGGACTCCTCCTGGATGACCGTGATCTACGGCCTGCCGGTCTTCATCGCCTACGGCGCGGTCTTCGATGCCGGCCCCCGGTACTACGCCGGGCTCCTGCTCACCCTGGTCCCCTTCATCGTCATCCCCGCGGCGATCGGCATCATCATCACGCTGCTGCTCGTCTCGGCCTTCCCGGCCCGGAGGGCGAAGGACATCCTCGTCCTGCTCGGCCTGCTCTTCTTCGTGGCGCTCTACATCCTCTTCCGCATGCTCCGGCCCGAGAAGCTCGTGGACCCCGACGCCTTCCCGACCCTCGTCCAGTACCTCACGGCCATGCGCGGCCCGGTCTCCCCGCTCATCCCGAGCTCCTGGGCCGCCGACGCCCTGGCGCCGCTGCTGCGCGGCAGGCCCGGCGACGCCGGCTTCTTCCTGCTCATGCTCTGGAGCACCGCCCTGGCCGGCTTCGTGATCGGTGAATGGTCCTGCGGACGGGTCTACTACACGGGATGGACGCGGTCGCAGGAGGGCAAGAAGGCGAGGCTCTCGCGCTCCTCCCTGGCCGAGCGGGCCTTCCGGCTCGCCGCATCGCCTTTCCGCGGCAGGACCCGGGCCATCGTGCTGAAGGACCTCCGGATATTCTTCCGCGACACCTCGCAGTGGTCCCAGCTCTTCCTCCTCCTGGCGCTGATGGTGGTCTATATCTACAGCTTCAAGCTGCTGCCGCTCGAGCGGTCGCCCCTGCCCACGGTCTATATCCAGAACATCATCTCCTTCCTGAACCTCGGCATGGTGGGCTTCGTCACTTCGGCCGTGGCGGTGCGATTCGTCTTCCCGGCCGTGAGCCTCGAGGGCGAGTCCTTCTGGATCATCCGCTCCTCGCCCCTGGAGCTCCGGAGCTTCCTCCGGGCCAAGTTCTGGTCGAGCGCGCTGCCGCTCCTCCTGCTCGCCGAGGTGCTGATCGTGCTCTCGAACTGGCTGCTGCGCGTCTCGCCGCTCATGATGGCCATCGGCGTAGCCACGGTCTTCCTGATGACCTTCGGCATCACGGCGCTCGGCGTCGGCATGGGCGCCGTCTTCCCCCGCTTCCGGTACGAGAACGCGGCCCAGATCCCCACCGGCTTCGGCGGCATCGCCTACATGCTGGTCACCATGCTCTTCATCGGAGCGGTCATCGTGCTCGAGGCCTGGCCCGTCTACCGCCTCATCCTGTCCCAGACCGCAGGCGGCCGTCTCTCGATGCAGAGCCTCCTCTGGGTCGGTCTCTCCTTCCTCATCGTGCTCGGCCTGAACGTCCTGGCGGTGCTGCTTCCCCTCCGGATCGGCCTGAAGCGCCTATTGGCCCGTGAAATATAGCTTTTTTCCGACCACAACCCCTTGTGGCTCCGGAATTACAGGCTACCCTATATTGTTATTTTTTCCTTTACAAAGTTCCCTCCCTGTGCTATAAACCGACTTGATAAACACCTCTTTCACCCTTCCCCGCGCCGCGGCCCCACCCGGCGCGGAAAGCTCGATCCCTGGTCCCGGCAAAGGAGCGTTATGCAGCTCAAGTCCCTCGAGATGCTCGGCTTCAAATCCTTCTTCGAAAAGACCGCTGTCCGGTTCCAGCCCGGCGTCACCGCCGTGGTCGGGCCGAACGGCTGCGGCAAGAGCAACATCTCCGACGCCATCCGCTGGGTGCTGGGCGAGCAGAGCGCCAAGCACCTGCGCGGCGACAAGATGGAGGACGTCATCTTCAACGGGAGCGAGTCGCGCAAGCCCCTGGGCCTCGCCGAGGTCTCGCTCACCCTCACCAACGTGTCCGGCCTTCCCTCCGAGTTCGGCCAGTACCGCGAGATCGAGGTCACGCGGCGGCTCTACCGCTCGGGCGAGAGCGAATATCTCATCAACAGGATCCCCTGCCGGCTGAAGGACATCCGGGACCTCATGATGGACGCCGGCGTGGGCGCCAAGCTGCATGCCATCATCGAGCAGGACCGAGTCAAGAAGATCGTGGAGTCCAAGCCCGAGGACCGGCGCTTCCTCTTCGAGGAGGTCGCGGGCGTGATGAAGTACAAGGCGCGCCGCGCCGAAGCCCTCTCGAAGCTCGAGTCCACCCAGCAGAACCAGCTCCGGGTGAACGACATCCTGACCGAGGTGAAGCGCCAGCTCAACTCCCTGGACCGCCAGGCGCGGAAGGCCGAGCGGTACCAGAAGCTCCGCGCCGAGATGAAGGACCTGGAACTCCGCCTCGCCTCGCTGGAGTACGCGGACCGCGGGCAGGAGTGGGAGGCCTCGTCCGAGGAGTTCCGGACTGCCGAGGACGAGATCACCGGGCTGCATGCCCGGCTCAGCGCGGTCGAGGCCGGGATCGAGGAAGCCCGCGCCGAAGCCCTGGCGTCGGAGCGCGAGCTCGGCCGGCTGCAGCAGCAGCTCCACGGGACCGAGAACGCCCTGAGCCAGGCCGAGCACCGCGTCGAGATGTCGAAGAGCCAGATCGCGTCACTCACCGAACAGCGGGACCGCGACCTGCGGGACATCGACTACCTGGACCAGGAGTCCGCGCGGACGGCCGAGCAGCGCCGGCGCGTCACTGCCGAGGCGGCGGCCGCCGGGGCGTCCCTCGCGGAGAAGGACGCGCTGCTGCAGGAGCGGACCGATGCCTTCGAGTCCCTCGGCGAGGGTCTGCGGAGCAAGGAAGCCGCCCTCGAGGCGGCCCGGGCCGGCGTCTACAGCGCCATGACCGAGTCGGCCGAGGAGAAGAACCGGGTCGCGGGGCTCCACGCGCGGCTGCAGCAGCTCGAGGAGCAGGAGCGGCGGGCGCAGGCGGAGGTCGGCGAGCTCTCGGCGAAGCGGGAAGGGCTCCGCGCGCTGCTCGAGAGGAAAGAGGAGGAGATCCGCGGCCTGACGGAGCGGCGCTCGTCCCTGCAGGAGGAGCGCGGCCGCGCGGCCTCCCGGCTCGAGGATGCGGTCACACGGGAGAAGCGGCTCGACGCGGCCCTGGCCGAGGCGCGGAACCTGCTTGCCTCCCAGCGGTCCCGTCTCCGCTCGCTCATCGAGCTGGAGCAGAGCCTCACCGGCTACCAGAAAGGCGTCCAGACCGTCATGGCCGCCCGCCAGCAGGGCGCCGACGGCCGGCTCGGCGCGATCCACGGGCTCGTGGCGGACATCATCGAGACCGAGGCGCGGTACGAGGTCGCCATCGAGGCGGTCCTGGGCGACCGGCTCCAGAACGTGGTGGTCGGCTCCCAGACCGACTCGCTCAGGGCGGTCGAGTACCTGAAGGAGCAGAGCGGCGGCCGCAGCACCTTCATTCCCCAGGAGCCGCGCGAGATCCGTACCGAGCCCTTCGTGAAGAACGGCAACAGCGGCGTCATCGGCGCCGCGCTCGACCTGGTGCAGGTGAAGAACGATTACCGCAGCGTGGCCCAGTACCTGCTGGGCGACGTGGTCCTGGTGGACACCCTTGATACCGCCCTTGCCGTCTGGAAGAAGAACGGCATCCACAAGACGCTCGTCACCCTGACCGGCGAGATCCTGGACCCCTGGGGCGCGGTCACCGGCGGCGCCGCGGACGGGAGCGGCGGCGGCATGCTCCAGAAGCGGCGCGAGATCAAGGACCTGGAGCACGAGGTGGCGGAGCTCACCCGGCGCGTCGCCGGGCTCGAGGAGGAGGTCCGGGACGCAGAGGCTGCCATCGCGGCGGAGAAGCAGGCCGAAGCCGATCTCTCCGGCCGGGTCCACCAGGCGGAGCTCGACCTGCTGCATGAGGAAAAGGATGCGGCCGCGCTCCGGGAGGAATCGGGCCGCACCGACGCCCGGCTGGCCGGCCTGGCGGCGGAAGGCTCGGCCCGCGCCGGCCAGCGCACCGGGCTCCAGGCGGACCTGGAGCGGTCCGCGGCCCTGCTCCGGAGCCTCGAGGACGGCCACTCGAACGCCCAGGCCAGCATCGACGCGCTCCAGCGCGAGCTGGGGGACGAGCGGGAGCGGATCGAGCGCGCCCGCCAGGAGATCACCGAGGTGCGCATGGCCGTCGCCGCGCTGCAGGAGAAGCGGTCCGCATCGGCCGCCTCCCTCGCGGGCCTCGACGCGGCCGAGCAGGACCTGGCCGCGCGGCGCGAGGAGCGGGAGCGGGAGATCGGCGCGATAGCCGCCAAAGTCGCGGAGCTCGGCGCCGCCATCACCGCGGCGGAGGAGGAGATCCGCAGCCGCATCGCCGTGCTCGAGACCCAGCGCCAGCGGCTCGCCGAGCGGCAGGAGGCCCATGCCGGGAAGGCGCAGGCGCTTTCGTCCCACGAGGAGCAGGCCCGGGAGCTCCGGCATGACCTCGAGGCGGCCCAGAAGCGGCTCTCCTCCATCGAGGTCCGGCGCACCGAGCTGCGCATGAAGATCGAACACCTGAAGGACAACATCTGGACGGCCTACCACGTGGAGCTCGATGCCGTGGCGCGCGAGCTGGGCCGGTTCGAGCTCGACCGCGCCGCAGGGAAGGCGCAGCTCGACGAACTCCGCCAGAAGATCGACCAGATGGGGCCCATCAATGTCGATGCCCTCCAGGAGTACAACGAGCTGAAGGAGCGCTTCGACCTGCTTTCCGGCCAGCAGCAGGACATCAACGAGTCCATCGCCAATCTGAAGGCCACGATCGCCAAGCTCGACGCCGAGACCATCGAGCTCTTCACCCAGGCCTTCCGCGGCATCCAGGAGCGGTTCAAGGAGGTCTTCACCCGCCTCTTCGAGGGCGGGAAGGCAGAGCTCGTGCTGCTCGACCCGGACAATATCCTGGAGTCGGGCATCGAGATCATCGCCCAGCCCCGGGGCAAGAAGGTCCAGAGCATCACGTCGCTCTCGGGCGGCGAGAAGGCCCTGACGGCCATCGCGCTGCTCTTCGCCGCCTTCCTCGTGAAGCCCAGCCCCTTCTGCATGCTCGACGAGGCGGACGCCCCCCTCGACGCGGCGAACGTCGTGCGGTTCACGCGGATGATCCGGGAGATGAGCACGCATTCCCAGTTCATCGTGATCACCCACAAGCCGGGCACCATGGAGATGGCCGATGCGCTCTACGGCATCACCATGGACGAGCCGGGCTGCTCCAGGATCGTCTCGGTGAAGCTCCGCGAAGCGGCCATGGCGTGAGAACAAGAGAATATGAATAATGGACCCACAGATGAACGCGGATAGGACCAAAGCCCTGTAGCAATGGGCGCGCTTTCCTGCCGTCATCTGCGTTCATCCGTGGTTGCCCTTGGTTCTTTGCACCTGTGTTTCCCCTGTCAGGACCGCCCTCCTGACGCCTGCTTGCCCAGGCGCCGGCAGGCCGGAATTGACAGCGTGTCACCTGCAGGACCGGCCCTGGAACCGGTCCTGCATTTTTTTCAGCAGCGTTTCACCAATAACGCAAAGTGGTCCTGGGAAAAGACCGCCTCTCGGAAAACCGCAGCAGGATACTTTTTACGGAAGACCTCAAGCCTGAACACGAATTGCACGAATGGACGAATTACACGAATAACAGCTTTCGACAGGATGACAGGATGAACAGGATACTCCAGCAGGTTACTGAACAAATCCTTTGACTGTCTTTGCGAGCGCGGCGAAGCAAACTCGTAGTTGGGCATTTCAAGCTGATACGAGGCTGTTTCCCCCTCTTCGGGCACGCGGGGGCAGGCTTGCCTAATCGCTCCTCGCAATTACCATCCGGGACTTTCTTAGCATCCTGCTGGAACAGATATCCGATCTTATCCTGTTATCCTGTCAAAGAAGAGGTTTCCGGCCGCTACTCGATCTTCCTGCTTTCATTCGTGACATTCGTATATTCGTGCCATTCGTGGTAAAGCATTAAGCCCTGCCCTTAGATGCATTTTTCTTTTTATCAAGAAGAACGCAAGACTGGCTCTTTCTTCTTACACTACTAGTTGATCTGAACACCGGACTTCTCACGCGCATCCCCTTGATTTCCCGCGCCTGCCATGCTAGAGTTCTGCACCATGCTGCAACTTTGCCAGCCACGGACATTCCTGCCGGTCCTCCTCGTCCTGTTCGTCCTGACAGGCCCCGCAGCCGCGTTCGCTGAAGCTCCCCTTGACGGTCCCCCGGCGCAGCAGCAGGAAGAACCCGAGGAGGAGAAGTACGTCTCCCTGGACTTCGAGGCTGATGCCTATTACACCAGCATCGGCCTCTACCTGGCCCTGACCAGGACGCCCATCCCCCATGTGGGGAACCGGGCGGAGAAGGACGTCTACCTGACGCTTCTGCAGCGGGCCTATGCGCCCCGGTTCCTCGTGATCGAGGGTAGCGTGAACCCCCTGCCCTATCTCGGGACCTATATCAAGGACCGCCACCCGGACTTCCACGATGACGCCCGGGTGACGGGCAGCTTCAACTGGGTGCAGGCGGTCACGGCGGGGTTCGAGGAGCCCTATGCCTGGTCGGTCTTCCTCGGCAATGTCGTGGACTTCTCGCTCCCCGACGACCCGGAGAGCAGCGGCAAGGGCTACAGCGGCCTGCTCTACAGCGCCGGCAGCTATCACATCAAGGACAACGAGCTGATCCGGGACGACTGGTGGGAGGTGGAGTGGAAGGTGAAGGGAGACCGCAAGACGCAGGACCAGAAACTTTCGTGGAGCTTCCGCTTCGGCGCCAAGCTCCACGGCAATCGCGAGATCACGGACATCTACTACCTGTCCTTCCGCCGCAGCCGGCTCGATTTCCGGCCGGAGCGGGAGTCGTTCTTCAACAACAGCGGCTTCGAGTACACCGCGGACATCGAGAAAGGCACGTTCACGCCGATCCGCCACTATTTCTTCGTGGACAAGAAGTGGCCGCTCGAGGGGAAGAAGATGGCCTTCTCCCTCGCTACGGGCTTCGTCTGGGAGTCCTCGGCGAAGTACTCCGGCTCGCTCGCCGCGTCCGACCAGGGCAGCCATACCCAGATCATCCTCCGGCCGAACATCGAGTTCTGAGCGAACGGTCTCCGGGGATCCGGCTGTTCCGTGATGACACCAAGAAAAAGGCCGGCCTCCCGGAGGGAGACCGGCCTCGTCGCTTCGCATGCGGTCCGTGACCCGCCTAGAACATCAGGCCCAGCGTCACGCCGATGGTCATGAAGGAGTCGGAGATCATGTGCAGCCTTCCGTTGATGCCGAGCTTCAGGTTCGGGGCCAGGGCAAAGTCGATGCCGCCGCCGCCGGCCAGGCCCAGGCTCAGGCCCGTAGTGCTGGTGGATCCCAGGCCGGGCGCGTAGACGCCCACATCGTCATAGGTCAGCTCCAGCCCGCCCTCGACGTAGGGCATGAGGTCCTTCTTCCCGGTCGGCAGGAAGGTGAACCGGGGCCCGCCGAAGAACGCCAGCCGCTTGTAGGACACCCCGATCCCGAAGAACTTCCCGTCCCAGTCGAAGTAGGCGATGTCGCCCCGGATCCCCATCTGCATGGTCTTCGAGGAGAACCCGCTCCTGCCCGAGAGGTCTACGAGCGCTCCCACACCGAGGCCGACCGTGGAGTCGTAGCCGCCCAGCGGCTCGGTCGCGAAGAGCAGCGAACCGTCGATCGTGATGCCGCTCTTGCCGCCAGACGCTTGTGCTGCATGGACCTGCCCTGCGGCCGTGAACATCATGACCGCAAGCATTGCGATGACTGCCGTCCTTCTCATTCCTCTTCCTCCTTGCATCAAATGTTCCGTGCTACGCGGCCCCGGGCGAGACGGATCAGCCGGTCCCGTCCTCCCGAGGATGCTGGCGCGGTAAAATGCTGGTCAATGATATTCGAACATCTGCCGGGTGTCAAGAAAGGAAGGGGTCGCGAAGAGAAAAACCGCCCTGCACTTAACTGCAACTTGCTGCCATCCGACACATTCCTTCTTCGCGTCAGGAGCGACCGTTGCGGCATGACTGCTAGCGTTCTGCATCGCGGGCCTCCGGTGCGAAAGCATCGGGCAGCATGATCCCGGCCGCAGAGAGGTCCGCGACCGCGATGGAGCCGGCCTCGTAGGAGGGAAAGGGCGTGCCGAGCGTCGAGAGATAGGAGCGCACCGCTTCGTCATCATCCGTGCATGCCAGCGCCCGGACCTCTCCGGACTCGAGGACCGCCAGCACGCGGTCCGGAACCGGGGCATCCTCCCTCTTCCCGGCCAGCGCCGTTATGCTCTCCTGCAGCGGTTTGTCCAGCGTGGTCCTGATCCGGAGCCCCTGCCGGTAGAGCGGACCATCGCCGAGATCCCGCAGCAGCACCCGCTCCAGGACCTTGAGATGGCAGGGCTTCCCGTTCCTGTTCGCCGTGGGCGGGAGATCGAACCGCCGGGAGGCGGGGTCCCGGAGCCGGAGCGGCTCGGCCAGCGCCGCGGCATAGGCCTGCTCGGTCAGCAGCTTCGCCTGGAACAGGTTGAACAGCACCTGCTCCTGCCGCTGCCGCGCCTTCTCCGGCCGTTTGGAGGGATCGTAGAACCGGGGGTTCGGCAGCATGCCGGCCAGGAGCGCGGCCTCGGCCGCGGTCAGTTCCGACGCGTGCTTGTCGAAATAGGACCGGGCCGCCGCCTCGATCCCGTAGACCTGCTCTCCCCACTCCACCTCGTTCAGGTAGATCTCGAGGATCTGGCGCTTCGTCAGGACCTCTTCCGCCCGCCGGGCCAGGACGAACTCGCGCAGCTTCCGGGAGAGCGTCTTCTCCTTCGAGAGCAGCACGTTCTTGATCATCTGCTGCGTGATGGTGCTGCCGCCCCGGGCGAAGCGCTTCTTCCGCACGTCATGCTTCAGCGCCTCCCAGACCGCCCGGTAATTGACCCCCCGGTGGCCGAAGAACGTATCGTCCTCGGCGGTCACCACGGCCCGGATGACGTCCTCGGGCAGGCCGGAGATCGGGACCCAGACCCGGAGCGAGCGGTCGTAGAAGTGCGCGAGGAGCGCGCCGCTCCGGTCCAGCGCCTCGGCGGCCGCTGCCGGGCGGTAGCGCTTGAGGACGGAAACGTCGGGAAGGTCCGCGAGGACCGCGGAGGCCCAGAGGACGGCGGCGAGCATGCAGAACGCAAGGAGAACGGTACCGGCGAGGAGGGCCTTCTTGACGGTCTTCATGGGAGGCGGCTACTGCGTCGGCTTGTCCTGCTCATCGGTGCGGCGCGGCCCGTGGTCATCCCTCCTACAGGAGGGACCGGATGCGTCTCCTCAGCCCCAGCCCATGCCGCGGTTGTGGCGAAGGATGCCGATGAGGATCATGAAGACGACGCCGATCAGGATATTGAGGGTCTGGCTGTCGGTCATGAGTACCTTCCGAAGTGCCCCGGGATGCCGGCCCGGCGCAGGAACGCCGGGCCGGACGTCCTTCGTCCTTCGTTCATTGCTTGTCCAGCAGGTCGCTGACCATCGCGATCGCCTGCGGCGTGGTCCAGTCCTGGGCGCCGATGATCCTGCGGCGCATGATGCCGTTCCGGTCGATAAGATAGGTCTCCGGGAAGCGGAACGTGCCGTAGCGGTCGGCGACCGCACGGTCCGTGTCCATGACGACGGGCACCGAGATGCCGGACTTCTGCAGGAACTCCCGCACGACCCCTGCGTTGTCGTCGACGCTCACCGCCAGCAGCTCGAAGTCCCTCCCCTTGAGCGAACGGTGCAGCCGCTCGACCGTCGGGAGCTCTTCCACGCAGGGCGGGCACCAGGTCGCCCAGAAATGGAGCATCACCACCCTGCCGCGCAGGGACGCAAGCGTGACCTCCCTGCCGTCCAGCGTCGGCATGCGGAAGTCGGGCGCGGGATCCCCCGCCTGGACCGGCTTGGTCCGCATCCCCCCCTGCCGTGTCACCACCAGAACGAGCGCCGCGAGCGTCAGGGCCGCCACGAGTATGAACAGTGCCGCTTTCTTCACGTTGTCTCTCCTTCGCTCTGCCGGGATGCAGTGAACTGCGCGCGGGAGGAGCATTATACCGCTCCGCCGCGGGGCGGGCAAGGAAAATGTGATTCAAAAAGCGGGGGTGCTCTGTTATAATGATTTCCTATGATCCGCGAGATCAGGCTCCAGGGAAAAGCCAACGACAAGATCGACTACAGCGTCACGATCACCGGCGCCGACCTCAGCAACCGCTTCTACTATGAATCCGTCCCCGACGGGGACCGCTTCTTCTCCGGCGGGAACGAGTTCGTCGTCTCGCGGTCGGGCGTGCGCTACATGGGCACGGGCGGACATGTCTGCCAGTACATGTTCGGCGTCGACCTGCCGCTCAAGGACCTGCTCCGGAAGGACGTCTCGAACCGCCTCGTGATGTTCGGCGCCTACGAAGGCGACGGGGAGAGCATCACCTTCACGAACACCACGACGAGCGAGGAGACCTTCGACCGCATCTTCCTCACCGGCAACGCCGTCTCGAACTATTTCTTCTTCATCGACACCGTCCAGAAGGCCGAGGTCCGCGACGTCCAGCGCGAGATCCTTCGCAAGCTCGGCAAGCAGGTGAAGCGGAGCGAGGCCGTTGGGCGGCAGGACGACTCCCGCCTCTGCCGCGAGATCTCCGATGCGCTGGACGACTCCCGGTCGTTCGTCTTCCTCTTTCGCCTCGTGAACCGCCACACCGAGGAGTACTACACGACCTTTCACCGGATGTACGCCGAGCACAAGCAGATCCCTCCCCAGGACGCCGCCATCCTGAGCGCCCTGGCGGACCTGCACGACATCCCGGCCTACCAGCAGGAGCGCATCAAGATCGACGGGATGTACAAGCTCGCCGAGAACAAGAAGGTCGTGGACGAGTACAAGGACATCCTGATCGCCGTGTCCGAGACCAGCGAGGTCAACCCCTCGGAGCTGGCGAAGCTCTCCCGCCTCCGCACGCTCAGCCTAAGGCTGAACATCCCCAACAACCTCTTCGATACTCTGGATGAGCTGCTGCTCAAGGACATGCAGATCATCGAGGTCGAGGAGCCGGACCATATCCGGGAGACCCGCGCGATCTTCGAAGGGTTCTTCCTCAAGACGGGGGACCTCCGGAGCGACGTCTCGAACGAGGACCTCATCAAGCTCCTGAAGGCGAAGCAGCGGTCCATGGCCAGCCGCGACCCCGCCTTCGAGAGCCTCCTGCTCGACACCGTGCGCGCCGGGGACGAGCACGCCCGGGACACGAACGACATGACGATCATGGAAGGCATGATGTACGTGCTGACCTATTTCGACCGGTACGACACCACGGCCACCATGGTCAACAACCTGGCGTTCATGGAGCGCGCGGCCATTTCGGAGGACAGCATCCGGAGCCTCGCCGGCAACATGGACGTCTTCGACAAGGTGCGGCAGGGCCTCTTCCATGAGCTCTTTTTCGACGACCTGCGGGACAACCACTACCTCACCCGTTACGGGCGGAAGAAGGTGGAGACCCTCTACCGGGGCCTGGAGCGGATCAAGTCAGGCGACACCACCTACCGGGACCTCGCCGCCGCCGTCGCGGCCATCAACAGCGAGGAGAAGACCTACGCCGCGATCCACCGCTATATCAAGGAGCGCTTCCGGAGCATCTACGCAGAGCTCAACTCCAAGGAGGACCAGGAGATATTCATCCAGGACCTCAATCGGGAGATCCAGGCGCGGGGCCTCATCAAGGGTCCCATCCCGCACTATATCTACGAGGAGATCATCCTCGATATCCGCAAGGAGTCATTCTACCTGAACAACCTGCTGCCGCACATCATCGTTTCCCGGGACAGCAGGGTCCGGGAGGATTTCCTGAGCAACAGCGGGCTCGACCGGTTCTACGTGGAGGAATTGGAGCGCGACTACTTCGAGATGAACCAGATCGACACCACCATCCTCGAGGAGATCAGGACCTAGCCATGTTCCACGGACGGATCCTCGACCGCTACATCACCCGGGAGCTGCTCCCGCCCTTCTTCCTGAGCATCGCGGTCCTGACCCTCGCGCTCTTCCTCCAGAAGATGTTCCGGCTCGTGGAGTTCATCCTCTCCCGCGGGTCCACGATCGACGCGACCGGCAAGCTGCTGCTTTACATCCTGCCGAGCTTCCTGGCGGTGACCCTTCCCATGTCCCTCATCGTGGCGGCCCTGACGGCATTCACCCGGCTCTCGTCGGACTCCGAGGTCACGGCGCTCAAGGCCTCCCGGATCAGTCTCTACTCCATGGTCCGGCCGGTCTTCTACTTCTCGGTGGTCCTCTTCCTCGTCACCTCTGCCATCGCCCATTTCATCGCGCCCCGCGCCAACTTCGCGTTCAAGGACCATCTCTTCGAGATGGTCCGGACCCGCGCCATGGTGGGCCTCGAGCAGGGCATTTTCAGCAGCGCCTTCGACGGCATGGTCATCTACGTGGACCGGATGTCCTCCCTGGAAGAGATGCACGGCCTGTTCATCTCGGACGAACGCTCGGCGCAGGAGCCCTATGTCATTACCGCCCGCAAGGGCCAGCTCAGCACCAATCCCGACAGCCTCAGCGTCACGCTCAGCATGCAGGACGGCACCATCAGCCTTCAGCCCCGGCAGGAGGGATCCTACTCGCTCATGTCCTTCCAGGCGGCCTCGCTGAACCTCGACATCAACCAGGCGAACCTCCGCAGCCGGGGCGGCCGCGTCTCCCTCGAGGAAACGGACAGCCTCGACCTGCTGGATATGATCCGGGCCGCGCGTGCGGACGGCCGGTCCTCCCGGCCCTTCGAGACCGAGATCCATAAACGGACCTCGATCGCCTATGCCTGCCTCGTCTTCGGGCTCGTCGGCGCCCCGCTCGGGATCCGTCGGGCGCGGAGCGGACGGTCCGCGGGCATAGCCATGGCCATCGCGGTCATCCTCGTCTACTACCTCGTCCTGGGGACCGGCGCAAACCTCGCCGAGTCCCGGGCCTTCTCGCCCGCTGCGGCATACTGGGTCCCGAACGCCCTCATGACCGCCGTGGCCTTCTTCCTGTTGGTGAAGAAGGGACATGAGATCTACTTCGGGATCGGCCACCGTCTCGACCTGCTGATCGGATCGCTGCTCAACCGCCTCCGGAGGCGGAAGCGCCGCTGAGATGAGACTGCTGAACCGGTACATATTCCTGGAGTTCCTCAGGACGGCGCTCACGGTGCTCGCCGGCATCCTGGTGCTCTACCTGACGGTCACCTTCCTGAAGGAGGCTGATGAATTCATCCGCCACAAGGCCGGCATGTCCCAGGTCGTCCGGTACTATCTCTACAGCATCCCCGGCATGGCGGGCCAGGCCCTGCCTTTCGCGGCGCTCATCGGCACCCTGCTCTCCCTCGGCGCGCTCTCGCGTCATAACGAGATCACGGCCATGCGCGCCGGCGGGGTGAGCGTCATCCGCATCACGTTCCCGGTGCTGCTCGGCGGGGCGCTTCTCGCCGCGCTCGGGTTCGTGAACAATGAGCTGATCATGCCCGAGTACGCTGCGCGGGCCGCGTATATCCGGAACGTGGAGGTGGAGAAGAAGGCAGAGCGCGTCATCTTCCAGCAGCGCCGCCTCTGGCTGCGCGGTCCGGACAACAGCATCGCGAACATCGACCTCATCACGCCCGACCGCAACGAGTTGATCGGCGTGAACATCTTTAAGCTCAACCCGGACTTCAGCATCCGTGAGCGCATTACGGCGAAGCGGCTGGTCTGGCAGGACGGGGCCTGGAAGCTGCGGGAGAGCAGGAAGTATGTCCCCACGGAGCGGGCGGTCATCGTGCGGCCGGCCGACGGGGAGGTCTACAATGTCGTGGACCGGCCCGAGGACATGGGCATGATCGCGAAGGGAGCGGCGGAGATGAGCTTCGGTGAGCTCTATGAATATGTCCGCCGGCTGAAGTCGATCGGCTACAAGGTCGGACGGCACGAGGTGGACCTGCACGGAAAGATCGCCATGCCCTTTGCCTGTCTGCTCATGGTGATGATCGCGACGCCCCTCTCGATGCAGCGGGTCCGGAGCGGAGGCGCCGCGCGCAGCATCGCGCTGGCCGTGCTGATCGCGGGGATCTACTGGGCGCTCATGAGCGGCGGCCGGGCCCTCGGCCTTTCGGGCGCCCTTGCGCCCGCCATCGGGGCATGGCTGGGCAACACGGTCTTCGGACTGCTGGCGGCCGCCTCGATCATCCGGATGCATCGGCGCATGTAATGGCAGGACGGACCTGCAGAGGAGCGACAACGAACGACCATGAAACGTCTCTTCTTCTCCCAGAGCATGCTGGACAGCATGCAGGAAGCGGGCAGGATACTGGTGGAGCAGGGCATCCTCACGATGCTTACGGAGGAGCGGCCCGCGTTCCGCCTGGAGCCGGCCTACCGCCTGGTCCGCGCCCTTGAAAACGTTCCCGGCGAGCTGGCCGGACGGATCCTCTCGGAGCGCGAGCTGAAAGAGATGCAGGCCGAGGTCTACGCGGACTCGGTCATCCATCAGGAGATCGCCTACCAGGCCGACCCCGGCTTCATCGCCTCCCGGACCGATGCGGCGCCGGAGCAGCAGGCGGAAGAGCCCCCCGCCGACCGGGCCGGGAGCGCCGACGAGCTCTCTCAGTTTCTCCTGGACAACCTGCGGTGACGGCGATGGTGGTGCGCGCCCTTAAGATCGTTCTGGGCATCGTTCTTGTTCCGTTCTGCATCGGCTTCGGCCGGGAGCTGGCCGCCGTCGCCGTCACGGTGACCTACCGGCCCCTGGTCCCCTACTGGTTCGCGGGCGGCTTCCTGATCTACCTGGTGGTCCATTTCCTCTTCCGGAAGCCCATCCTGGCCTACGTCGTGGGCCACGAGCTGACTCATGCCCTCTTTGCCGTGCTCTTCGGCGGCTCGGTCAAGGCATTCCGCGCGAGCGAGCGCGGCGGCCAGGTCACGATCACCCGGTCGAACTTCATCATCACCCTGGCGCCCTACTTCTTCCCGCTCTATACCGCCGCGGCCCTCGGCGCCTACTGGACCGCCCGCGCGGCGCAGGCCTCCGCGCTGCTGCCCTGGATCGTCCTGCTGGCAGGCGGCGCCTTCGCCTTCCACCTCGTGCTGACCGCCGTCTTCCTGCTGGAAGACCAGAAGGACATCCAGGAGCACGGCGCCTTCTTTTCCTATCCCCTGATCCTGCTCTTCAACATCCTTCTGACCGCGCTGCTCGTCCGCCTCCTGCTGGCCGCGGACATGGACTTCCTCTCCTTTCTCGCCAATGGTATAATCAAGAGCCTGAGGATCTATACGGTCGGTTTCACCGGGCTGTGGGAATATTTCGTGAACTAGAGTGATGGTCACCTGTCGTAGGGGCAACTCTGTGTGGTTGCCCTTCCCCGGGCGTCCACGTGGGGCCGCCCCTACGGTTACCTCACGGCATACGGCGACGGGAACTACGGATGGACACGGATAGAGGCAAATGGCAATTCTGACAGGATCACAGGATACAAGCGGATGGTAGGTTAACAGATCCTGCATATCCTGTCATCCTGTCAAAGTCCGTTGTTTTCCGACCTGCTGTCACGAGAAGAAGTTGTATCTGGCCTATGACTCCACGGTCCTGATCTGTATCTGCTTCCATCTGTGTTCGTCTTTGGTTGCGTGGCAATTGCTTTTCATTAACCCTGCATAGGCGGAGATCATGCTTCTTGTCGGACTCACCGGCGGCATCGCCAGCGGCAAAAGCCTCGTGACCAGGGTCTTCCGCGACCTGGGCGCGCAGGTCATCGACGCGGACCGCATCGTGCACGACCTGCTGTCCAACGGCCAGGACGTCCACCGGGAGGTGCTCGCGCATTTCGGCCCGTCCATCGAGCTTCCCGAAGGCGGCGTGGACCGCAGGAAGCTCGGGGAGATCGTCTTCAACGATCCCGGGGCCCGCGCCTGGCTGAACCAGCGCATCCACCCCCGGGTCTTCGAGGCCTACCAGCAGCAGGTGAAGCGCATCAAGGAGCGGGACCCCGGGGCCGTCGTGGTCCTCGACGCGGCCCTGCTGATCGAGACCGGGTACCACCGGATGATGGACCGGCTCGTCGTGGTCTACGCCACGGAGCAGGACCAGCTGCGGAGGCTGATCGAGCGCGACCGGTTCACCGAGGAGCAGGCCCGGGCGCGCATGAAGAGCCAGATGCCGCTCGCGGAGAAACGGAATTATGCGGATTTCGTGATCGAGAACACCGGCACGCGCGGGGAGACCGAACGCCAGGCGCGGGAGGTGTTTGAGCAGTTGAGGTCGGACGCTGTTCTCCGGGCATGATCGCGACCCGCCCAGGGTGGCCAGAAGCATGTCAAGCGGCAGGGGATCGGAGGGATCGGACGCTGTCCACCATCGTGGTGGTATTGCATGTATGCTCCGTACCCTGCGTATGCCGTGCAGCCCTTCTTGTTCCATTGCTGCAAGGCCTGCCCAGTATGTGCGCCATCCCTTCCTGCGCCGTTTCGATCTGACCGGTCCTGTTGCTGAATTCTTCTCGATGCGCTGCTGATGATGTCGTCAGCCCCCTTCCAACCACGGTTGCCGATGATCGGCAGGTCCGGATCAGGCTGCTGTCATGCTCTACCCGACCTTCCATACAACAACTTTAGGGTGCTCAACCATGGCTCCCGGGACCACTTCAGTGCGATGTATTGCCTCGATTTGTTGATCAGTCAGGACGCCACTGATTTGACAACTAGCTATTCATATGCTAGGCTTGCTGCATCAGGCTAAGAGCTATGATCCTATCACTATCACATTCGCTTGAACGCATTGCCTGCGACCCACTGATCTCTCTGGCCGGCTGTCCATCGAGGCATGGTCATCCAGGCGATCAATCACGCAGGCTGCTGGCACGACGAACTCCGCCTCGGCGCCTGCCGTTGTAACGGGCTAGTCCAGGGAGACCCAACCTTTCATACCCTTAGGAGACGCTTTCTGCGATCATCGTTCATGGTCGAGGTGCACGGGCCGGGTGTCAGACCGTCCATTTGCAGACCACCTCGCCGCAGCCGCCCCTTGGAACGATATCCAGCGGACCGCTTTTGCAATATCACTCCCCACGATCGCATTTCCCGATATCCCAATCAAAGGAGGGATCGATATGAGCAGCATGATGAGAAGAGCGTTCGGTGTTCTGACAATGGTGGTATTGCTTGTTTCCCTGTCACTGTTGCCGCTGGGCTGCGGCGACGATGACAACGGCGGCGGGGGCGGCGGGGGCGGCGGGTCCTCGGGCTATTCGGAACTCCTCGTTGTTTCCGACGGCGCCACGCTGAGATCTTTCTCGGTCTCCGGTGCAAATACTACTGAAAGAGGCAGCGCCGCGATCCCCGGCATCCCCGGAACCTATTCCCGTCTCGGCACGCTCGTGACAGTAACCATCCAGAATCATGATCTTCCCGAGACCGGCTTCTGGGTGGACCTGGTCTTTTCGGCTGGAACAGGCGGTACGGCCACCAGCGGCAAGTATCAGGCAACGATCATCGATGACGATACATTCACCATCACCGACACTGCTTCCGGCTCGATCTCCGGAGGCAGCGTCTACCGGAAGCCGACCACATCGCACACCGGGACCTACTCGCAGCCCAATACAACGATCACGGTCACCGTACCGGACCACAATTTGTACACCGGCGACATCGTCAGGCTTCTCTTTACCAGCGGCACTGCGACGAACACGACCAAAAGGATCGCTTCTGTCATTGATGCCGACACTTTCACGGTCACCGCGGACAGCGCTGCCACAACTTCCGGGAACGTGACCGTCGTCGTTGGCGGCAATTACACGATATTCGGTGTTTCCATGCACCCCAGCGGAAAATGGCTCTATACCGCCTCGACCTATGAATGCTGGACCGGTAGCCCGTTCTGCTGGGATAACGGCCTGATCTCCCGTTTCGGGATCAACTGGACCACCGGAGCGCTCACGTTCCAGAAGACCGTGCAGAACCGCCCGTCATGCTCAGCTCCGGTCACGATCAATTTCTCTCCCGATGGATCGCGGCTCTTCGACCAGGATGACTGCCTCGACGGCATCCAGATGTGGAGCGTCGATGCCTCTACCGGCGACCTGAACTTCCTCGACGAAGCAGGGGGCGCCCACCTCCACGGAGTGGGAGTGTCGGCGGACGGCAGCCGCGTCTACAACGGCGATAATGTCTACTCCGTCTCGAGCACAACACTCGCCCTGACGCACATCGGCGTCGGCTGCAACTCGAGCATCATTCGCGGCTCGACGCTCTTCTGCGCTGATTACAGAACTGGATGGCCGAACTGGGAAATCAACA
Source organism: uncultured Nitrospiraceae bacterium (assembly GCA_964617655.1). Lineage (GTDB taxonomy): Bacteria > Nitrospirota > UBA9217 > UBA9217 > UBA9217 > JAKAHZ01. The sequence continues at coordinate 19,761 of CAZTXN010000023.1, forward strand.
CCTTCTCTCTCACCGACCCGGATGCTCCGTCACTGATCGCGTCGATGCCCACCTATACCCAGCAGGGCAGAGTACTGGCTGTTTCTGCCGACGGCGCGCGCATCGTGAGCGCAGGATGGGGCGGCCTGAAGTCGTTCGATTACAACGGCGCAGTCATCACGCCGGCCGCTGCCTCGGGAAGCAACGAGTGGGTCGATGGCGGAGGCGCCTGGCCGGGCAGCGGTGTCCGGAAGATGTTCCGGGGAGTGAGCATGAACAAGTCAGGCAGCATGCTTTCCGCCGCCTACTTCACGTTCAACTCGTCCATCGGCCCCCAGGGTGTGCCGCCGTCAGGCTATATGCTCTTTACCCTGGCCGCAGACGGCTCGCTCTCGCTGGCCCAGGATTATGCCAACAACTACTATACGCGGGCAGCGGTATTCTTCAGCAAACCATGAAGTTTCCGGGACCGGTACGATAACCGTCCGGCGCCAGGATAGCGGCAATTTCACCGGCCCTCACCTCATCGAGTGTGAGGGCCGTTCTTTGTTTGACAAGCGCATATCGCTTGCTGTATCGTCATTCCGTAGCTGCCTGAAACATACGCTGACGGGGCAGGGGGGCAGTTTCGCAGGTGATCCCTGGTCGGCTTACTGCCGATCACCTTTCCATCTTGATCCATGGCATCCAATACCGGCATAGACCTCAAGGCCGTCTTCCTCGGCTTCCTGGCCGACACGGGCGGGACCATCGCCATCGCCGTCGTTCTCGCCGCGGCGCTCTCCGCTGCGGGGGTCCGCGAGGACGAGATCCTCGAGCGCATGCAGAGCACGAGCGGCCTCCTGCTCAGCCTCATCTTCGGCCTGGGCTGCTCGGTCCTGGGCGGCTACGTGGCGGGACGCATCGCCAGGCGGGACGAGATCAGGCACGGCGCGATCGCGGCCGGCCTGGGACTTATCCTGGGGCTTCTCTTCCGGGAGGCAGGGCTCCCGCTCTGGTATGAGCTGATCGGGATCGCCGGCATCATCCCCGCCGGCATGGCCGGCGGATATCTGGCTGCGGAACGCACGGCCGAGTCGCCGAAATAGGCCTTCATGCTGCACGAACGCACCCGAAGGGTGCGGCTGCCGCGTGACCGATCAGGATGTTCGTCCTGGTAGCCGCAGGCTTCAGCCTGCGCAATAAGGTCAAGATCAAAACAGCATCAAGACGGCATATTCCCGCAAAGCCGCCAAGACGCAACGAGCGCCGGAGCAAGGACCGGACCTGCGGTCTTCTTTGCGGCGCCTCTGCGAGGGACGCGTTCCCGGTCCCTGATCGATCTGCGGGATGCGGGAGGAACTACGCGTAGAGCAGCGTCCCTGCGCCCAGGAGGATGAAGAGGAACCCCGCAAGCGGGGAGATGAGGTTGGCGGGAATGTACCGGTGCAGCCTGCCCGCGACCAGCACGCCGAGCAGGGTGGCGCAGAAGAGCGCCGCGAGGCTGCCGAGGAAGACCGCAAGGAAGTTCTGGTACTTCACCGAGAGCAGGAGCGTCCCGATCTGGGTCTTGTCCCCCATCTCGGAGATGGCGATCATGCTGAATGCCGCAGCGAACCCCGCCCCTCCGGAGGGCTTGGCCTCCTCTTCCTCTTCACGTTCCTTCTTCAGCAGCAGAAAAACACCGAATGCAATGAAGACCCAGGCCGAAACGGTTGTGATGAGGTCCTGGTCCAGGACCGCGCCAAGCCCCTTCCCCGCCAGCGCCGCGCTGCCCGAGAGAAGCGCGAAGGCCAGGAAGGCGCCTGCCAATACCGGCCTGCCGCCGTAGCGGAGCGCCAGGGTCAGCACCATGAGCTGCGTCTTGTCGCCCAGCTCGGCGGTGAAGATGAGCCCGAAGGAGATGAAGAATATGGTCAGCAAGGACATGATGAACAGATGAGTCGTCTATCCGCAGATTTCACAGATTACACAGATTCGATCTTCAAGCAGGGCGTTGTATGTTCTTGAGGAATCTTTGCAGGCGAAGCGAACTCGCTGTCGAGATATTCAAACAGCCATGAGGTCGCTTCGTCGCTCCTGCTTCTCGCAATGACGGTGCCAGAGGCTTCTTGACCATTTGTTAATCCGCGAAATCTGCGTCATCTGCGGATATATCGTTACTTCAATGCTTCCTTCTGCATCCGGATCAGCGCCCTGATCCCCTTCTCTCCCAGGGCCATCATCCGCTCCAGGTCCTTCTTCGCGAAGGGCTCGCCCTCGGCCGTGCCCTGCAGCTCCACGATGCCGCCCGTGCCCGTCATGACCAGGTTCATGTCCACCCCGGCGGAGGAGTCCTCGCGGTAGCAGAGGTCCAGCAGGGGCCTGCTGTCGACGATGCCGACGCTCACCGCAGCGAGATGGTCCTTCACCGGCACGGCCGTGATCATGCCCTGGTCCCGCATCCGGCGCAGGGCGTCCACCAGGGCGATATAGGCGCCGGTGATCGCGGCGGTGCGCGTGCCGCCGTCTGCCTGGAGCACGTCGCAGTCGATCAGGATGGAACGCTCGCCCAGCAGGGTCATGTCCACCACGGACCGGAGCGAGCGGCCGATGAGCCGCTGGATCTCATGGGTCCTGCCGCCGACCTTGCCCCGCTCCCGCTGGATGCGCTGTCCCGACGAGCGCGGCAGCATGGCATATTCCGCCGTGACCCAGCCTTTGCCCTTGCCCTTCAGGAACGGCGGGACCGAGCTCTCCACCGTGGCCGTGCATACCACCCAGGTGTCGCCCACCTGGATGAGGACCGAGCCCTCGGCGGTCTTGAGGTAGTTCCGGGTGATCGTTATCCTGCGGAGTTCGTCCGCCTTCCTGCCGTCAATGCGCATTGCAATCCTCCGGATGTAAGCTCCAAATCTCAAGAACCAAATAGCAAACAAGCTCCAATCTCTAGCTCCCAGACGCCGGGAAACTCTTTGGTACTTTGAGCTTGGACATTATTTGACGGTCTCGTAAAAAGTCCTAACGTGTCACCCTGAGCAACGCGAAGGGTCTCTCAACATATTGGAAAACCGAGATTCTTCGCTTCGCTCAGAATGACATTTTGTGTGATTTTTGACTTTTTACGACTTCATCTTATTTGAGATTTGTCATTTGTGTTTTGGGATTTTGCCGCAGTTGTCAGAACTGAAAGTACTTCACCTTTCCCTTCCCCACCTGCTTCGCC
>CAZTXN010000024.1:0-20245 GCA_964617655.1 uncultured Nitrospiraceae bacterium
GGGAGGAGCGGCAGGAGGGGAAGAAAGGAACCGGAACAAGGACGGGGAAACGGGCAAGGAAGAAACGGGCTTCCTCCCGCTAACTGCCTCTGCAGGACCACGGATCGGCCACCACTTTCCTTACAGGACGAAGAAGACGGGTTCCGCTCCTCCGTCCTCCCCTACCGCTCCCGCGGGATGCCCCACTTCTTGCGCTTCTCCCAGAGCGACTTCCGCGTGATGCCGAGCAGGTCGGCGAGCTGCTGTTCGTTGTGCTGCTTCTGGTACCGCACGATGAAGGCCTTGGTGTACTCCTCGATGGTGAGTTTCTCCTCGAAGACCTCGTCCTGGAAGGACCGGCCGGTCCGGACGCCGTCGGGCAGGCAGTCCGGCGTGATCATCCCGCCGTCGGCGATCAGGATGGCCCGCTCCACCACGTTCTGGAGCTCCCGCACGTTCCCCGGCCATTCGTAGTTCGCCATGAGCTCGAGCGCCTCGGGCGTCACCTCCTTGACCGGCTTGCCCATCTCCCCTGCGTAGCGATCGAGGAAATAGAGCACCAGGGAGCGGACGTCGTCCTTCCGCTCGCGCAGCGGCGGGATCTGGAGGCTGATGACGTTGATGCGGTAGTAGAGGTCCTCGCGGAAGGTCCCGGACCTCACGGCCGCCCGGAGGTCCTGGTTCGTGGCGGTGACGAACCGGACGTCCACCTTCGTCCCCTTGGTGCTGCCCACGGGCCGGATCACCTGGTCCTCGATCACCCGCAGGAGCTTGGCCTGGAGCGGCAGGCTCATGTCCCCGATCTCGTCGAGAAAGACCGTTCCGCCGTCCGCCTCCTCCAGCAGCCCCTTCTTGGACGCTATCGCGCCGGTGAAGGCGCCGCGCACGTGGCCGAAGAGCTCGGTCTCGAGCAGGTTCTCGGGGATCGCCGAGCAGTTGATCGGCACGAAGGGCATGTCCTTCCGGGAGCTGTTGTGGTGCACCACGCGGGCGAAGAGCTCCTTGCCCGTGCCGGTCTCGCCGAGCAGCAGGACGCTGCTGCGCGTGTCCGTCACCTTCCGCACCTCCGCCAGGATGGCCTTCATCGCGCCGCTCTCGCCGATCACGCCGCTGAAGTCGTAGGTCCGGGCGATCTCGCGCTTGAGCCGCACGTTCTCGGCCTGGAGGGTCTTCTGCTTCAGCGCGTTGCGAACGACCTGCTTGATCTCCTCGTGGATGATCGGCTTCATGATGTAGTCATAGGCCCCGGCCCGCAGCGCCTTGACCGACGTGTCGAGCGACGCATAGGCGGTCACGACGATGAAGACCTGCTCCGGGTTCTGCTCCCGCACGCGCGTCAGCATCTCGATGCCGTCCATGCCGGGCAGGATGATGTCCGAGACGATCACGTCGTACATGCCCGCCTCGAGCAGGGCCAGCCCCTGCTCGGCCGACTCCACGGCCTCGACCGTGTAGCCGTCCTTGGTGAAGATGCGCCGGATCGATTCGCGCAGCGTTTCCTCGTCCTCAACGATCAGAATGCTCTTGGACATACCCACCTCAAAAGAAGGATTCCTCCGGCGCCGCCCCGGGCTGCCGGTCCGACGGTCATATTTCCTGCGTCAACGGTTCTCACCCCTGCCGCGCCTGCTCCTCCACCGGCAGGGTGATGCTGAACCGGGCGCCCTTGTCCCTCTCGGACTCGACCTCGATGCTGCCGCCGTGGTCCTTCACGATGCTGTAGCAGATGGAGAGGCCGAGCCCGCTGCCCCGCGACGGTCCCTTGGTCGTGAAGAAGGGGTCGAAGACCTTGTCCTTCAGGTCCGGGTCGATGCCCGAGCCGGTGTCCGCGAAGGTCATCAGGACGCTCCCGTCCGCCTCCTGCACGGTGATGGCAAGCTTTCCGCCCTCAGGCATGGCGTCCCGGGCGTTCAGCAGCAGGTTCAGAAAGACCTGCTGCATCTGGTCGGGATCGATCTTGACCGGCCGCGTGCTCCGCACGTCCGTGGTGATCTCGATCTTCCGGAAGTTCTTGTCGAACCGCACCAGGTCGATGGTCGTCTGGAGGATCTCCTTCAGGCTGGTCGGCACGCGCTGGCGGGGATAGAGCCGCGCGAAGTCGCCCAGGTTTCGCACGATGCGGGCGATGCGGTTCACATGCTGGTTGATCGTGGACAGCGACCCCTTCACGAAGTCGCTTGCGTCCTCGGCAACGAGCTCCTGGACGAGCGAGGAGATGGAGGCCAGGGGATTGCCGATCTCGTGCGAGACGCCCGCGGCCAGCCGGCCGACGCTCGCGTGCTTCGTGGCGCGGAACAGCTCCTCCTCGATCTTCTTCTTCTCCGTGATGTCCTCCAGCACCACCACGTAGCCCTTCTCCGCGCCGGTCAGCCGGTTGACATACCCCTTCAGCACGATGGGCGGCTCGAAGCTCCGGCTGCAGGTGATCTCCCCCTCGCGCAGCACGGGGTCGAAGAGCCGGGGCTCGAGGCAGTTCAGGAGCTTGCCCGCCTCCTTGCCGATGGCGTCCGACTTCTCGACGCCCGAGATCAGCTCCATGGCGCTGTTCCAGTAGGTGACGCGGTGGCGTTCGTCCAGCGTGGCCACGCCGAGCGGAAGGCTCTCGATGATGTTCTCGCTGAACTCCTTCAGGACCGCGAGCTGCCGGTTCGCTTCGGCCAGCTCCTGGCGGGACAGCCGCAGGCTGCGCGAGATCTGGCGGATGGAGTCGGACATCCGGAGCGCGTCGTCCGCACCGGCCGCGGTCCGGCCCTCGAAGACCAGGGTGCTTATGGAGGGGCCGAGGGCGCCCGAGAGGATGCGCTCCGCCTCTTCGCGCAGCTTCAGGAGCCAGGGCGGGGTCACGGTCTCGCGCGTCAGGCCGTTCCGGCGCAGGAAGCCGTTCACCGCCTCCCGGGCCTCGGCCGGGCCGAGGTACTGGCCCAGGATCTCCTCGATCTCTGCGATGGTCGCCGGCCGGTGGGCCGAGGAGAAGTCCCGGGGCGAGAAGTACTCGACGAAGATGATGGACTGGCGGGTCTCGTCGTCCGTCTGGCGGGTCAGCAGCGAGATCGAGACGAAGAGCAGGATGTTCAGCAGCAGCCCCCAGAAGAGCGAATGGGTCCAGCGGTCGAGGCCGTGCAGGCCGAAGAGCGCCGTGGGGTTCAGGAGCGTGGAGCTGAAGAGCGCTTCGAGCGCCCCGCCCCGCTCGATGATGCCGGCCCGCAACAGCGCCGGAATGAGCAGCGTGTAGATCCAGACCAGGAACCCCGCGATGATGCCCGCTGCGGCGCCCTTCTTGTTCGCCCCCTTCCAGAAGATGCCGAGCAGGATCGCGGGCGCGAAGATCGTGACCGCCTCGAAGGATTTGAGCCCGATGTCCACGAGGCTGTAGAAATCGCCGATGTAGACCGCGAAGACGTAGCCCAGGAAGACGCAGCCGATGATCACCAGCCGCTTGATGTTCAGGATGATCGTATGCAGGTTCCGGACCGTGAGCCCGAGGAACGCCGGCATGACGAAGCTGTTCATCACCATGGTGGAGAGCGCCAGGGACTCGACGATCACCATGGCCGTGGCCGCCGAGAACCCGCCGATGAAGACGATGAGCGCCAGGAGCGGGTTCCCCTGGTCCAGCGGGATGGTCAGCACGAAGAAATCCGCCGCCTTCGGCGCGCCGCCGAGCATCAGGCCGCCGTAGGCGATGGGGAGCACGAAGATGTTGATCAGGAAGAGGTAGAGCGGGAAGAGCCACATGGCCTTCTTGATGTGGTCCGGCGAGTAGTTCTCCACCACGGCCACATGGAACTGGCGCGGCAGGAACATCACCGCCATCATGGCCAGGAAGGTAAGCGACGTCCACTCCAGGTAGCTCTCGCCCGACTCCCGCCCCACGCGCATGAGCTCGCGGTACGGCCCCTCCTGCATCTTCCCCCAGAGGTCGTCGAAGCCGTCGAAGAGCACGAAGGTGACGAAGTACCCCACCAGGAGGAAGGCCAGCAGCTTGATGGCCGACTCGAAGGCGATGGCGAAGACCAGGCCGCCATGGCGCTCCGAGGCGTCGAGGCGGCGGGCGCCGAAGATGACCGCGAAGATGCCGAGCAGGAGCGAGATGGCCCAGCCGGCGAAATGGCTTCCCTCGGGCCTGCCGGAGAGCAGGGAGAAGGTGGTCATGATCGCCTTGATCTGGAGGCCCAGGTAGGGCGTGATCCCGATGACCGCCACGAGCGTCACGAGCGCGGACAGGCCCAGGGACTTTCCGTACCGGGCGGCGATGAAGTCCGAGATGGTCGTGATCCGGTTCTCCCGTGCGATATAGACGATCTTGCGCAGGATGATCCACCAGAGCACCGCGATGAGCGTCGGCCCGATGTAGGTGGTCAGGAAGCTCAGGCCGGAGTTGGCGGCCCGGCCCACGCTGCCGTAGAAGGTCCAGGAGGTGCAGTAGACGGCCAGGGAGAGCGAATAGACGTAGGGATTCGCGGACAGGCTCCTGCCCTGGCCCTCCTTCCGCTCCGCCCAGTAGGCGACAAGGAAGAGCAGCAGCAGGTACCCCAGGATGATCGAGAGCAGCAGCCAGGGCGAGAACACCTAGTTCCCTCCGTCGTCCCGTTCCGACCGGAACGAGGCCAGGAAGATGAGGCCGATGAAGAGGAACCAGAAGATGAAGAGATACACGGCGTGGTTTCGCTCGAAGACCACCAGGAACGGCCAGTTGAAGAGCAGGAGACCGATGAAGAAGAGGAATATAAGGATATCGCGCCTCATCCGTGCCCTCCCTCCGGTGTAACCATTCTGCACATGGCCGTCCGGTCATACCGGACCAATTACCTTCGCCGGAACGTCTCTCACCGCTCCTGCATCAGAAGAGGCGAGAATATTAACATAGTCTGTAACCTATTTCCACATTCATTTTGTTGATGAAATTGCATGATTTTTCAGTACATTGCATGCGGAAAGAGGATAGACGTTCCCTTTTTTCACATATCGCGGCCGGCCTGTTCTGTGTTATGATGGACCCAACTGGCGAAATGCGGATCCCTGCCGGGAAAGGAGGCGCGCTATGGGAACCCTCTCGGGAAAGAAGGTCCTGATGATCATCGCGAAGAGCAAGTTCCGCGATGAGGAATACAGCGAGCCGCGCAAGGCCCTGGAGGCCGCAGGCGCAGTGATAACCGTGGCTTCTTCGTCGCTTGAGACGTCGGATGGCATGCTTGGGCTGAAGGTGAAGCCCGACGTGCTGATCGGGAGCGTGAAGCAGGAGGAGTTCGATGCCGTGGTCTTTGTGGGCGGCGGCGGGGCGAAGGAGTACTTCGAGAGCGCCGCGGCCCACGGACTTGCCCGGGGCTTCCATGACGCCGGCAAGCTCACCACGGCCATCTGCATCGCGCCGGCCACCCTGGCGAACGCCGGGATCCTGAAGGGAAGGAAGGCCACATCCTTCCCCTCCTCCGAGGCGGCGCTCCGGTCCCATGGCGCGATCGTGACCGCCGCGCCGGTGGTCGCGGACGGCAACATCGTGACCGCCGTCGGGCCCGAGGCGGCGAAAGAGTTCGGGAAGAAGCTGGTGGAGATGCTGGGAAAGAAGACCTAGTCCGTCGGTCGTCAGGGCCTGTCATGCTCGATTAGGTACGCAGATCGGATACGGGACGGAACGATGACCGTTCCGGAAAGAGGAACCGGCATGCACAAGACCGCACGATGTATCCTGCTGGCCACCTTCCTGCTGTTGCCACAGGGAACAGGGACGCAGGCAGCCGCACAGAGCGCCACCGTCACGGTCCGGAACGATTCCTCCGGCGATGCGCTGCTGCAGGTGCGCGACGATGCGTGCAGCACGCCGCGAGAGATCGCGTGCTCCGATGCCCGGGTGCGGCTTCAGGACCGGGAATGCCTGGATGACCCTTCCGCCGCTCCCTGCGTCCAAGCCCGGGAAACCTTCGACAGTGCCTGCGGCTGCCTGCAGGCTCAGGATATCCTGGCGAGCAGCGCATGCAGACAGGGGTCTGTTTCCCAGGAATGTGTCGATGCTCGCGTGAAGGCCGAGAGCGCAAGCTGTATCGACGGCCTGGTCTATGAGGGGCTCCTCAGGGCCGGCGGCGAGGTGCGGCTGGTGCTCTGCGCAACGCCTTCGGGCTACGCAGGGGTCTCTGTCCGGGATATCAGGAAGGGCGCCATATGGAAAAACTACCGCTTGGTGAGTGACGGTGAGACGATACGGCATCCCTGAGGAACCGCGATACCCCTCTTTGGCATCTTATCGAGCGGACAGGTCGAACAACACGTTCAGACCGACCGATAACTGGCCGCGGCCCCTGGCGGCCCGGAACGTCCGTTCAGCGAAAAGGAGCCCTCATGCCAAGCGCGCAGCGAATGCAGTTCCTCTCCACGGCGATCATCATCCTGATCGGAATCTGGCTCACTGGGTTCGGCACGGCCCACTGGTTCCTCTACCTGCCCCTGGCCGGCCTGACCTTCGCGGCCGTCACCGGCATCTGCCCGTCCGTAACGGTCTTCAGGAAGATGGGGTTCAAGTAGGATCGGACTGGGTCCGGACCTGTCGGCAGAACTCATCGAAGTCCCCGATGTTCGCGCTGCAGAGCCCGAAGAGCTCCTCGTCGCTGATGATCCAGTACCGGTGAATCAGGCTGTTCCTTAGATCCGCAAGCCTCCTGAGTTTGGCAGCAAGCTCGGGCCGTATGATATCGTTCTCGCCCGCCTTGACGATGCAGTCCACATATCCGCTGCAGGCCACGCCCTGCTTCTTCGCGAGCAGATGCTGGCAGATGTCGGCGATCGCCTCGACCGCCTCGATGAGAAGGTACCTGACCGCCAGCGTGTTCCTGCGGTCCCCGAGGAACGCCTCCCTGCCTGGGGACAGGATCTTCCACATCTCCGCCCGGGCATCCAGGATATCCGCTATCCCTTTCGCTATCCGGTCACCGCTCTGCACCGACGGCCTCCATGAAAATATTGCGGAAATGAGCATACTCCCGGTACCTTCGGCCCGCGTCCTCGATGAGCCCCTTCCGCGCATCCTCATCCCGGCTGAAGAGCAGCAACCCGTCGCGAATCACGGCCATCTGGAACGCCACCGGCGCCTGATTCAGGGCCCTGATCTCGATCTCCTGGCCGAGTTCCGCGGACAGCTCATGGGACAGTTCAGCGTCGAAGGCGAAGCCCTTCGGCGCGACCGTGAAGATCCCGACATCGATGTCACGGAAATCCGCGCCGGTGATGAAGGATCCGTGGAGATAGGCGAAGAGGACCACCGGCTCCCGCTCGATCCGCGCCTTGATCGCCTGCGTGATGCGCTCCCGCTCTGAAGCTTCGGTCGTCCTGCGGGGAAGAAAACGCTTCTCCTCGAGAGGGCTCATGATGGGAAGATTGTAGCGGAATGGTCGCGGGGAAAGCAAGGGGAAAGTAGCCGGGGACAGTACTGATACCCCGCCCGGGAGATCACCCGGAGCGGGAGCAGGGACCTTCCCCTGGGGAGGGACTCCATCACCGGCTGCTCGGTCATCCGGTTCGCCTCTCCCCCTGCGACCGACGCTACCCGCTTCTCGCCAGAATCTCCCGCGCCGCCACGATCCCGGAGACCGAGGCCTGGATCAGCCCCCGCGTCACGCCGGCGCCGTCGCCCACGGCATAGAGGTTCCGCACCCCGGTCTCGAGGGCGTTCGTGAGCTGCAGCCGGAGGGAGTAGTACTTCACCTCCACGCCGTAGAGCAGCGTGTCGCCCGAGTTGACGCCCGGCGCCACGTTGTCCAGGGACTCGAGCATCTCCATGATCGCGGCCAGATGGCGATAGGGCAGCGCGAAGCTCAGGTCTCCGGGCGCCGCGTCCGCGAGCGTCGGCCGCACCGAGCCCTCGCTGATCCGCTCCGGCGTGGAACGGCGGCCCATCTTGAGGTCCCCGAGCCGCTGCATCAGCACCCCGCCGCTGAGCAGGTTCGCCAGCCCGGCGATGTGCCTGCCGTAGGCGATGGGCTCATGAAAGGGCCGGGTGAAGTCCGTGCTCACCAGGAGGGCGAAGTTCGTGTTCCCGGTCCGCCGCTCGCGGTAGCTGTGGCCGTTCACGCTGAAGACGCCCTCGCTGTTCTCCCGCACCACCTCGCCGTAGGGGTTCATGCAGAAGGTCCGGACCCGGTCCCGGAACCGCCGCGTGGTATAGAGGAACTTGGCCTCGTAGGTGATGTCCGTGATCTCCTTCAGGATCGATGCCGGCAACTCGACCCGCACGCCGATGTCCACGGGATTGGTCCGGAGCGGAAGGCCGAGCCGCTTCGCCTCGCCGGCGAGCCAGGCCGCGCCGTCCCTGCCCGCGGCGATGACGACCGCGCCGGCAGCCCGGCGCACGCCGTCCCGGGTCACCACCCCTGCCGCAGCCCCGTTCTCCGCCACGACCTCCCGCGCCGGCATGTCGAAGAGCATCTCCACCCTGCCCTCCAGGTGGCGCCGGATGTTCCGCAGCACCTCGCGGCAGAGGTCCGTGCCGATATGCCGGATGCGGGCCGGGACCAGCTCCAGGCCGTAGCTTGCGGCCTTCCGGCGGAGCCGCTCGACGGCCGCGTGGTCCTCGCCATGGACCTCAGGCGCCGCGCCGAACCGGCGATAGGTCGCGTCCGCCTCGGCGATGAGGCGGTCGAGCTCCGGCAGGGGAAGGTACTCGCCAAGCCACCCGCCGAAGGCCGAAGTGAGGGTCAGTTTTCCGTCGCTGAACGCGCCCGCGCCGCCCCAGCCGCAGAGGATGCCGCAGGGTCCGCACCGGGCGCAGGGCAGGTCCGCGTCATGCATGGGGCAGGTCCGGCCGTCGATATCGCCGCCCTTCTCGATCATCAGGACCCTGCATTGCGGATCCTTCGTCAGTTCCAGGGCGGAGAATATCCCCGCCGGGCCGGCGCCGATGATGATGACATCATACGCCTGGTTCATGGGATACCCTCGCTCTCGGTTTCAACTGACAGCGGCGGAAGACCGTTCACCGCAGGGGCGCGAAGGACGTAAGGACTCGCACGACACCCGGTCTTAAGATACACAATACCGACATGGTCAATGGACCGTCTCCATATGAGGCCATCGAGCCTTTGTGCCTTGCTCCTGACCTCCTCGCGTTCTCTGCGCCCTCGCGGTTCCATGGTCTTTCCCTGCCCTCCCGCATGAAAAAGCCCCCGTTCCGGAACGGAGGCCCTCAGGGAACATCCCAGATCATGCTTATCTAGTACACCACCACCCCCGCATAGCCCACCACGTGCTCATAGTCGCCGCTCACCTCTCCGGAGTTGGCGTACTTGACCAGCTCCGCCTTCGTGGCGCCCAGGGCGCGGGCGGCCGTCAGCATGGCGGCCGCGGGGCCGTACCCGCACATGCTGATGCCCTCGCTCCTGACGGTCTCGCAGAGCCCCCGGGCGTCCAGGTCCAGGACCCGCCGGATGGCAAGGTGGTCCTTCTTCTTCGCGGTCCCGGCATCGACATAGTGGCTCATGTCCGAGCTCGCCACGACCAGGACCCTCGGCGCCTCCCCGTCCGCCGGGCGGAGGCCGGCCTCGGTGACCGCCCGGGCCACGGCGGCCCCTACCTCGATGCAGGTCTCCGGCCGCGTGTCCATCATCTGGACCGGCACGATCCGCGCCTGCCCCTTCTGGTGCTGGATGAAGGGAAGCTGCACCTCGAGGGAGTGCTCCCGCAGGTGGGCCAGCAGGTCCTCCTCGAACCGCGGCGACGCTGCCAGCAGTGCCCGCGCCAGGGGTTCGTCGATCGTGACCGCTCCCAGAGGGGTGGCCCATGCGCCAGAGGTCATGATCGAGACCGCGGAACCGAGGCCGGTGTGGTTCGGCCCGATCAGCACGAAGATGTCCGGCAGCTCGACGCGGGAATAGACCGCGCCCGCGACCGCGCCGGAGTAGATAAACCCCGCATGAGGCGAGAGGATGCCGATGGCGCGGATGCGTTCCGCCTGGGGGGCCAGGAAGCGTTCGACCTGGTCCCGCAGGCGGGCGGGCGAATCATGGTAGAACTGGCCTGCCACGGCCGGCTGCCGGATCATGGGACCTCCGAAGGACGGAAAGAGGGATTCGCTCCAGGCGGCATGAGAACGATACTATTATAGCAAAAGAGCGGGACCGGAAAGGAGACAGGGAAGATGCCGGACGGACCGGGAATGCAGGTCAGCGGGAACGCGGAACGGCAGGCCGTCCGGAAGGGCGGGCCGGAGTAGGCGGAGGCAGCTGCGGGAGCAGGACCGTCATCCCTCGGCGGACTTGCTGATCACGGTCTCGATGGTCCCCTTCAGCCGCATCTCGGAGTACTTCTGGAGCACCTCGCGGACGCGGGGGTGCTTCTGGATCAGCTCGTGCAGCTTCTCCTCGGTCAGCTCAAGGACGGTGGTGTCCTCGATCGTCTCTATCGTGGCGGTCCGCGGCTTGCCGGTCAGGAAGGCGATCTCGCCGAAGAACTCGCTCGGCATGAGCTTGGCCAGCTCCACCTGTTCGCCCGCCAGCATGGTGGTATAAACCTTCACCGAGCCGCTGGCGATGATGTAGACGGACTTGCCCTTGTCGCCTTCACGCACCACGATCTCGCCCGGACCGTGCTGGTGCACGTTCATGCGCGAGACGAACTCCTCGAACTCGCCCTGGGTGAACCCGGCGAAGAGCGGGACCGCGCTGTTGGCCGGCTTCTGCTTGCCCTCGTCCACCGGTTCGGCCTGCTTCTCCGCGATGGTCCTGTTCGAATGGAGCGCCGCCATGCGCTCCTGGGCGCGCTTGTGGTTCGGGTCGACGCGCAGGGCGAGCTTGTACTGGGCCAGGGCCTTCACCACCGCGCCCTTCTCGGCATAGAGGTCCGCTGCGTAGACATACTCCCGCGTGGCCTCGGGCCTGGACTGCAGCTTCTGGTAGGCGTCGCCCATCCGCACGCGGATGATGGGGTCCGGGTTCAGGGCGAAGAGCTTCTCCATCTCCGCAACCGCTTCCTTCCACTTCCCCTTGCCCAGGTGCGCCTGGATGCTGTCGATGAGCTTTGCTTTTTCACTGGACATGAGTTCCTCCAGACCGTTGATCTCGCTCCCGGTAGCAGGTCGAACGCCTCGCCCTAAACGCCTTGCGCCTCCCGCCTTACGCCTATCGGCTTCTCCCCTACCCGATCCCCTTCAACTTCTGGAGCGTGCTCGCCACGCGCTGATCGTAGTATTTCTGCATCACCTCGCGGATGCGGGGCTTGGTGCGGATCAGGTCCGCCAGCTGGTCCTCCGAGACCTCGAGGATGTCGCATTCCTCCACGGTCTCGACCGTGGCGGTCCGCGGTTTGCCGGTCAGGAAGGCGATCTCGCCGAAGAAGTCGCTGGGCTGGAGCACGGCCAGCTCCACGTCCTTCCCGTCGACACTGGTGGTGACCTTCACCGTGCCGCGCGTGACCACGAAGACCGAGGCGCCCGTGTCGCCCTCCTTGATGATGGCCTTGCCGGCCGGCTCGGTGCTGAACTGCATGCGCGTCGTGAAATCGTTGAACTCCTCCTGGGTGAGGTCCGCGAAGAGCGGGATCACGCTGCTCTGCGGCGCCGGGGCGCCGATCTCGACCGGCTCGAGCTTCAGCTCCGACACGGACTTGTTGGAATGGAGGCCGGACATCAGGCCGAGGGCCTTGTCGTTGTTCGGGTCGAGCCGCAGCACGAGCTTGTACATGGCCAGGGCCTTCACCACGAACCCCTTGTCCGAGAAGAGCTCGGCGGCCTTCAGGTACTCGGCCACGGCCTGGGGCTTCTGGTTCATCTTCTGGCGCGCGTCGCCCATGCGGACCTTGACCTGGGGGTCGCCGTCGATGGCGAAGAGCTTCTCCATCTCCGCAAGGGCGTTCTTCCAGTCGCTCTTTGCCACGAACTTCTGCACGGCATCGCTGATCTTCGCCTTGTCGGACGCCACGATGTCCTCCTGTCGTCGGGCCTGCCCGCATCCCGTCCTGCGCGGGCGCCGGCATGGGACTTATTATAGCGGAATTCGCGGAATTCTAAAAGCGTCTTGTTTCCGCGTTCTCGAAGCGCGTGAACCGGTGCAGGAAGGTCAGGTGCACCGTGCCGATCGGGCCGTTGCGCTGCTTGCCGATGATCGCCTCGGCGGTCCCGCGCCGGCCGCAGCTGCACTCCCCGTCCGGCGGGGGCGGGCATTCGCACTTGTTGTACACCTCTTCCCGGTAGATGAAGAGGATCACGTCCGCGTCCTGCTCGATGGCGCCGGACTCGCGCAGGTCGGCCAGCAGGGGCCGCTTGTCCTTGCCCCGCGTCTCCACGGCGCGGTTCAGCTGGGAGAGGGCGATGATCGGCACCCGCAGCTCCTTGGCCAGGGCCTTGAGCGACCGCGAGATGCCCGATATCTCCTGTTCCCGGCTGTCGATCCTTCCGCTGCCGCGCATGAGCTGGAGGTAGTCCACGATGAGCAGGTCCAGCCCGCGGTCCGCCTTGAGCCGCCGCGCCTTGGAGCGCATCTCGAAGATGCCGATGGCGCCCGTGTCGTCGATGAAGATGGGCGCCTCGGAGAGCCTCCCGGCGGCCATGCCGATCCTGCCCCAGTCCGACTCGGCAAGGAAGCCGGTCCGGAGCTTGTGCGCGTCGATGCGGGCCTCGGAGCAGAGCATGCGCAGGCCCAGCTGCTCCTTGGCCATCTCGAGGCTGAAGACCGCCACGGTCTTGCTGTCCTCCATGGCCGCGTGGGAGGCGATGTTCAGCGCGAAGGCCGTCTTGCCCATGGACGGCCTGCCCGCCACGATGATCAGGTCGCCCGCCTGGAGGCCCGAGGTCATCTTGTCCATGTCCGTGAAGCCCGTGGCCAGCCCGGTGACCATCTCCTTGCGCTCATAGAGCAGCTCGATGGTCTCGTAGCTGTGCTTGATCACGTCCTTCACCGTGGCGAAGGGCTCGACCATCTTCTGGTCCGAGATGCGCAGGATCTCCTGCTGGGCCCGGTCGATGATCTCGGTGATCCGGAGCGCTTCCGGCGAGTCGTCGTAGCTCGTGGTGATGATGTCCGTGGATGCGCGGATGAGCTGGCGCAGGACCGACTTGTCATGGATGATCCGGGCGTGGTGTTTCACGTTCGCCGCCGTGGGGACCATGCCCACGAGGGTGGAGAGGTAGGACGCGCCGCCGATCTTCTCGAGCATGTTGCCGCGCCGCAGCGCGTCGGTCAGGGTGATGAGGTCTACGGCCTCGCGGGCGTCGTTCATCCCGATCATCGCCTCGTAGATGCGGCGGTGCGCCTCGCGGTAGAAGTCGTCGGGCGCAAGGATGTCGGTCACCGACTCGATGGCGGTGTTCTCGATCAGCATGGCGCCGAGGACCATCTGCTCGGCTTCGATGTTCTGGGGAGGGAGCTTCTGGAGCGAGACGTCCGCCTGGAGGGACATGGCCGCACCTCGGGGAAGGAATAAAAAAGGAGCCAGCGGCCGGAGTCCCGGAGAATCTCTCCTGACTCCTGGCTCCTGGCTCCCGGAACCGGTCCTGGGGATGCTACTGCTCTTCTGCGACGACCGTGACCTTCAGGTCCGCGGCGACATCGGCATGCAGCTTGACCGGGACCGCGTACTCGCCGGTCCGCTTGATCGGCTCCTCGAGCTGGATCTTGCGCTTGTCGATCCTGACGCCCGCGGCGGCGGCGGCCTCGGCGATGTCCATGGAGGTCACGGACCCGAAGAGCTTGCCCTCCTCGCCCACTTTCGCCTTGATGGTGAGGGCGAGCGTCTTGATGTTCTCCGCGTCAGCGGAGGCCTCTTTCTTGAGCTTGCGCAGACGGTCGGACACCATCTTCCTGGCATGCTCCATGGCCTTCAGGTTCTTGGGCGTGGCCTCGATGGCCTTCTTCTTGGGAATGAGGAAGTTGCGGCCGAAGCCGTCCCTGACCTTCACGAGGTCGCCGATCTTCCCCAGCTTTTCAATGTCTTCGCGTAAGATGACCTGCATTGCCGTTGCTGCTCCTTTCGGTTCGTCGGTAACAGAGGCAGATAGTACCAGAAAGCGGGCATTGGTGTCAACAGGCAATTGCGGAATGTTATCAGCGGGTTGATCAGAGGACCGCGCTGATTCATTCCGTCCCCGCCGCCTTCTTCTTCAGCTCCGCCAGCCGGTTCATGGCCTCCAGCGGCGTCATGGCATCCAGGTCCATCCCGGCGATCTCGCGCACCAGGTTCGCCTCCCGTCCGGCAAAGAGCCCGAGCTGCGGCCCCGACGGTTCTTCCGGGCCTTTCGCCTGCCGCCTCTCGCCTTCCGCCTGACGTTCCTTATGCCCCGCAACCGGCTCGCCGGCCTCGTCGAACTCCTTCTGCTCCAGGTTCGCCAGCACCTCCCGCGCCCGCCCGATGACCTCGTCCGGCAGGCCCGCCAGGCGGGCCACCTGGATGCCGTAGGACTTGTCCGCCCCGCCCTCCACGACCCTGCGCAGGAAGACGATGCGGTCGTTCCACTCCTTGATCGAGACGTTGTAGTTCCGCACCCGGTCCAGCGTGAGCGCCAGGTCCGTGAGCTCGTGGTAGTGCGTGGCGAAGAGCGTCCGGGCCCGGAGCCGCTCATGGATGAACTCCGCCACCGCCCAGGCGATGCTGATGCCGTCGAAGGTCGAGGTCCCCCGCCCGATCTCGTCCAGCACGATGAGGCTCCGGTCCGTGGCGTTGTTCAGGATATTGGCGGTCTCGTTCATCTCGACCATGAAGGTGCTCTGCCCCCGGGAGAGGAGGTCCGAGGCGCCCACCCGGGTGAAGACCCGGTCCACGACGCCGACGACCGCTTCCCGGGCCGGGATGAAGGACCCCATCTGGGCCATGACGGCGATGAGCGCCGTCTGGCGCATGTAGGTGGACTTGCCCGCCATGTTCGGGCCGGTGATGATCGCCAGCTGGTTCGCCGTCGTGTCGAGCAGCGCGTCGTTCGGCACGAACCGCTCCTCGGTCAGCCGCTCGATCACCGGGTGGCGGCCGTCGCTCACCTTGAGCAGGTCGCTCTCGTCCACCACCGGCCGCTGATAGCCGTTCACGGCCGCGGTCTCGGCCAGCCCGGCAAGGCAGTCCAGCACCGCGATGCGGCGGGCCATCTCCTGCACCCGGCCGGTCTCCCGGCCGACCTGCTCGCGCAGCTCCTGGAAGAGCCGGTGCTCCAGGTCCAGGATCTTCTCCTCGGCATGGAGGACCCTGTCTTCGTACTCCTTCAGCTCCTGGGTGATGAACCGCTCGGCGTTGGCCATGGTCTGCTTCCGCACGTAGTCCGCCGGCACGTTCGGGAGGTTCGGCTTCGTCACCTCGATGGAGTACCCGAAGATCTTGTTGTAGCTCACCTTGAGCGAGCTGATGCCGGTCCGCTCCCGCTCGCGCGATTCGATGGCAGCGATGAACCCCTTGCCCTCGCTGCTCAGGGAGCGGAGCCCGTCCAGCTCGGCGTGAAAGCCCTTCTTGATGAGCCTGCCCTCGCGCAGCGTGTAGGGCGGATCGTCATGCACGGCCCGTTCGAGCAGGTCATGGACGTCCTGCAGGTCGTCCCATCCCTCCGCGATCTCCTTGAGCAGCCCGGCCCCGCCCGGGGCGATGAAGTTCCGGACGTCCGGCAGCGCCCGGAGCGAGAGCTTGAGCGCCAGCAGGTCCCGGGCGTTCGCCGCGCCGAGCGAGACGCGGCTGATCAGGCGTTCGAGGTCATAGACCCGGCCGAGCGCCGCGCGGAGGCCGGCGCGGACCTGGTGGCGGTCCCTGAGCTCTCCCACGGCATCGAGCCGGGAGCCGATGGCCCGCACGTCGAGCAGCGGCGCCAGGAGCCATTCCCGGAGCTTCCGGCCGCCGAGGGAGGTGACCGTGGCGTCCAGGACCTCAAGGAGCGTCCCCTTCGCTGTGCCGTCATGGCTGTTCCGGACCAGCTCGAGGTTGCGCTGGCAGGCCGCGTCCAGGACCATGACCGTGCGCGGCTCGCAGGCCCGGATCCTCCGGATGTTGGCCAGGGCCGTCCTCTGGGTCTCCTCGATGTACCGGAGCGCCGCGCCGGCCGCCGAGATGCCGAGGGTCATGCTGCCGCAGCCGAACCCGTCGAGCGAGGCGGTCCGGAAATGCTCGAGCAGGGTCTTCCTGCCGGTCTCGCGGTCGAAGGTCCAGTCGTCCGCGCTGTTCACCGCCCGGGTATACTGCTGCAGGAGGGCCTGCAGCGCAGGCGCGGCCTCCTGCCCCTTCGGCAGCACCACCTCGCGCGGCGTGAACCGCGAGAGCACCGTGTCGAGCTCGGCGAGGCCGGCGGCGGAGCTCACCTCGGCCACGGCGAAGTCTCCGGTCGAGATGTCGAGGAACGCGGCGCCGTAGCCCTCCTTCGCCGGATAGACCGCGGCGAGGTAGTTGTTGTCCTTGGCCTCGAGCAGGCCGGCGTCCAGCACCGTGCCGGGCGTGACCACGCGGATCACCTCGCGCTTCACGATGCCCTTGGCGAGCTTCGGGTCCTCCACCTGCTCGCAGACCGCCACCTTGAAGCCCCGGCGGATCAGCCTGGCGATATAGCCCTCGGCCGCGTGGTACGGGAACCCGCAGAGCGGGGTCTCGTTGCCCTTGGACCTGTTCCGCCGGGTCAGCGTGATCTCGAGCACCTTCGAGGCCGTGACCGCGTCCTGGTCGAACATCTCGTAGAAGTCGCCCATGCGGAAGAGCAGGATCGCGTCGAGATGCTCCCGCTTGATCTCGCGGTATTGTTTCATGAGAGGAGTGAGGTCGGCCATGATTTCTTTCAGAAGCCAGGAGTCAGGAGCCAGAATCCAGGAGAGAGGCTGTATAAGCATCAAGCAACTTGCTGACCTCTTCCAGATGCATCAGCAGGCCGGCACTATCGCCGAACTTCAGGTCTTTGATCAGTATGAGATGATAGCGGCACTCTTCCAACGATCCCTGGGCGATATTCATCAGTCTCGCCTTGTCCGCCTTCGTCCTCTTCTTGAAACCCTCGGCGATATTAGCCGGTATGGATACCGCGGCTCGGCGTACTTGCGACGTAATACCATACTGCTCGGCCTTCGGCAAAGCGTCGCTCATCCGATAGACCATGAGCACGAACTGGTGCGCTTTCCGCCAGACGATCAGGTCCTCGAAGCATTTTGCAGGCTGCCGTCTCAACGCTTTTCTCCTGACTCCTGACTCCTGGCTTCTGGCTCCCTGGGCTGGATATCCATCCCCAGCTTTCTCATCACCATCTTGATGTCTATCCAGACCTCTTTCTTCGCGCTCGGGCTCCGGAGCAGATAGGACGGATGGAAGGTGGGCATGACCGGGATGCCCTCGTACTCCTGCCACTTGCCCCGGAGCCGGGTGATGCCGTCCTTGGTCCCGAGCAGGTTCTGGGTCGGCACGTTCCCGAGGGTCACGATCACCTTCGGCCGGATGGCCGCGATCTGCTGCTTCACGAACCCGATGCAGGCATCGACCTCGTCCGGCTCGGGGTTCCGGTTGTTCGGCGGCCGGCACTTGACGATGTTGCAGATATAGACCTCCGGCCGCCTGAGCCTCATGCCCTTCTCGATGATGTCCGTCAGAAGCTGGCCCGCTGCGCCCACGAAGGGCCTGCCCTGCTGGTCCTCCTCGAACCCCGGCCCCTCCCCCACGAAGACCACCGCGGCATTCCCGCTGCCCTCGCCGAAGACGATGGTCTTCCGGCCCTTGAAAAGCTTGCATCGCCTGCAGTCCCCCATCCCTGCACGGATATCCTCCAGTCCGCCGGCTGATGCGGCCGCTGGAGCGGGAGCCGGCGCAATGCCCGCCGCAGGCGCAGGACCCGGCGCAGCGGCCGGAGGGACGGCGCTGGACGCCTGCGGCAGCGGAGCGTCAGTGACGGCGCTGCCTGCCTCGATCGCCCTGATGCCGAGGGCCTGGAGATGCTCCAGGTGCGCCCGGACATCGGTCACGATATCGAGGAACTCTTTTCGCGTATCGTCCATGAAAAGCCTTCAAGAAATGCGGTCGGAACCGCAGACAATGACAGTAGGACGGTCATCCCCTGCCCGAGGGAATGCTGCCCCACTTCAGCTTGGTCCGCAGGATGTCGTAGTAGTCCTTGGCGGGATGCTTGATGATGCGGATGCGCTGTTTCGCCTTCTTCACCTCGATCACGTCGTTCAGCAGGAGCGGCTCCACCACCTGGCCGTCCAGGGTGAGCGAGACGCCCTCGTTCTCCGAGACGAGCTTCACGCGCACGACCGAGCTGTCGGGTATGGCGATCGGCCGGTTCGAGAGCGTGTGCGGGCAGATGGGCGTCAGCACGAAGCAGTGGATGGCCGGATGGATGATCGGGCCGCCGGCCGAGAGCGAGTAGGCCGTGGAGCCCGTGGGCGTGGCCAGGATCAGGCCGTCGGCGCGGATCGAGGTCAGCCGGTCCCCGCCCACCGAGACGTCGAGGGCCACCATGCGGGCCACGGCGCCCTTGCTGATGACCGCGTCGTTCAGCACCGTATGCTCGGCGATGCGCCGCCCCCGGCGCAGCATCGAGGCGGTCAGCATCATCCGCTCCTCGGTGGCGAGCTTTCCCGCCAGCGCCTTCTCGAGGTTCCCGTAGAGCTCGGCGAGCGAGACCTCGGCCAGGAAGCCGAGGCTGCCGAGGTTCACGCCGAAGATCGGCACGTTCCTGCCGGACCCGGCGACCAGCCGCGCGGCGGACAGGAGCGTCCCGTCGCCGCCCAGCACGATGATCATCTCCGCGAGCAGCGGCAGGTCCCCGGCGCGGCAGCCGTCCGCGCGGACCGCGCGCGCCGCGCCCTCTTCCAGGAAGACCTTCTTCCCCCTGGCGGAGAGCCACTTCACGAGCCTGGCCGCGGCGTTCTGGGCCGTGGGGATGTTCTTGGCGATGATCCCGATCTTCTTCATTGCTCGTGTCCCCGGGTTCCGATCGACCGCTCCTCGAGCAGCCGCTTCAGGCCGGACAGCAGCGCCGCATGGCGTTCCCCTTCGGCGAAGAACCCGATCTCCCGGCTGTTCTCTGCGACATCGGAGAGGTAGACGTTCAGCCGCTCGTCCGGAAGCTCTTCGTCCGCCCGCTCGGCCCATTCTATCACCGTGGCGCCGTCGGAATCAACGTACTCCCCGAACCCGATGCCCTCCAGCTCCGAAGGGTCCTTCAGGCGGTAGAGATCGATGTGGTAGAACGGGATGCGGCCGGCATACTCGTTCACGAAGGTGAAGGTCGGGCTGGTGATATAGCGGTCCGCGACCTCCAGCCCCTTCGCGATGCCGCAGGAGAGATGGGTCTTGCCCGCGCCGAGGTCCCCGTAGAGGCAGACCAGGTCGCCCGGACGGAGCAGCCCTCCGATGAGGCGGCCCACCTCCTCGGTCCGCTCCGTGGAGGTCGTGATGATGCTGAACATCACCCGGCCTGCTGCGCGATGGCCCGGACCACGTCCCGCTTCCCGACGATGCCCGCGACCTTGCCGCCGCTCATCACCGGCAGCAGGTGCACCTTCTTCTCCGCCATGATCGTGGCGATGTCCACGAGCGTCGCCGCTTCCCCGATCGAGACGACCTTCCTGACCATGATCTCGCCGACCTTCGTCGCGGTCACGCGCTTCACCTCCTCCGCGAACTTCCGGGAGCTCTCCAGGTAGATGGCCGCGTCGAGGAAGCCGATCACCGTGGGGATATGCATCCGCTTGTTCTGGGTGATCAGGTCGTTCTCGGTCACGATGCCCGCGAGCGCGCCCTGCTCGTCCACCACCGGCGCGCCGCTGATCTGGTTCTTGACGAGGATCGCGGCCAGCTCCTGGATGGACGTCTCCGGCGTCACGGTCACGACGTCCCTGGTCATGATGTCCTTTGCGGTCAGCATGGTATCACCTCGATTCGGAATGGAACCACATGGAGCAGAGAAAGTGTCAACAAAAACACTTTACACGAATGCCACGAATGGGACGAATCGCTCGAATGAGAACAGGAACGGTTCGGAACCATACCATGGCCTCATGATTGTCTGCGCATCCTACAAGCCGTCATCCCCGAATGCCTCTGTCGGGGATCCAGCGCTGTCGGGTTCTTCCTGGATTCCCGCCTTCGCGGGAATGACGTTCCCTGCAGGATGCTCGCTCAGACCATCTATAGACCTTCATAGGCATTCGTGACATTCGTCTATTCGTGCCATTCGTGTTCCTGCATTGAAGTTCCGCCGTGGTCCTTGCATGATCCATCGTTCCCAGACCGCAGGAGAGATCAATCCGCAGGACGCCACGCTAGCTGCTTGATCGCCTCCGGAATCTTCTCGATCAGGTCCCCGGCGATCATGCCCGCCTCGCCCTTCTCCTGCGCGGCCAGG
>CAZTXN010000024.1:20345-22618 GCA_964617655.1 uncultured Nitrospiraceae bacterium
CTCGATCAGGTCCCCGGCGATCATGCCCGCCTCGCCCTTCTCCTGCGCGGCCAGGTCGCCGGCGAGGCCGTGCAGGTGGACGGCCAGGCAGGCGGCGTCCGTCGGGCCGTAGCCCTGGGCCAGGAACGCGCCGATCATGCCGGTCAGCGCGTCGCCGGTCCCGCCGGTGGCCATGCCGGGGTTCCCGGTGGTGTTCACGAAGACCTCGCCCTTCGGCGCGGCGATCACCGTCCCGGCGCCCTTCAGCACCACGGTCACGCCGTGCTTGACGCTGAAGCCCCGGGCCGCGTTGATGCGGTCCTTCTGGACCCCGGCGGACGTGGTCCCGAGCAGGCGCGCCATCTCGCCGGGATGGGGCGTCAGGACGAGCGGCGCCCGCGCCTTCCGCAGGACCTCCGGCGCCGTTGCCAGGGCGTTCAGGCCGTCGGCATCGATCACGAGCGGAACGCCGATGCCCTGCACCAGCCCGCGCACGGCCTGCACGGTCTCGTAGTGGGTCGAGAGGCCCGGCCCGACCGCGGCGGCGCTCATGGCAGCCGATGCCCTGAGCAGCTCCTCGTCCGCGCCGATGCCGAGCGTGCCGTCGATGCTCTCGGCCGCGGGTATGCAGATCGCCTCGAAGGCCTGCTGCTGCACGATCGGCGCCTGGGAGAGCGGCGTTGCCACGCTCACCAGTCCGGCGCCCGCCCGCAGCGCCCCCCGGGCCGCCATCACCGCCGCGCCGGTCCGGCCGAGCGAGCCCGCAATGACCAGGAGATGGCCGAAGGTGCCCTTGTGCGCGTCCCGCCGGCGCTCCTCCAGCAGACCCTGCAGGTCGGACCGCTCCAGCAGGCTGGTGCGGATCCCCTCCTGCTCCACTGCTTCGGGCGGCATTCCGAGGTCCGCGACCCGGACCTGGCCCGCGAAGGCCGCGCCGGGATGGAGCACCAGGCCGCGCTTCGGCAGGGCCATGGTGACCGTCAGGTCGGCCCGGACCGCGCTGCCCGCCACCGCGCCGGTGTCGGCGTCGACGCCCGACGGGATGTCCACGGCAACGACCGGTCTTCCGGCGGCGTTCATGAGCTCCGCGGCCAGCGCATAGTTCCCGGTGAGCGGCTTGCCGAGCCCCACGCCGATCATGGCGTCCACCAGCACGTCGGACCATCCCGCCAGGTCCGCCAGGGCCCGCGCCGATGCCGCGGGCAGGACCTCCACGTCGGTCTTCCGCAGGATCGAGAGGTTGAGCTTCGCGTCGCCCGAGAGCGAGGCGAAGGGCGCCAGAAGCGCCGTCCGCACCGGCACGCCCCTGATGCGCAGCCTCCGCGCCAGCGCCAGGCCGTCGCCGCCGTTGTTCCCCTTGCCGCAGATGATGCCGACCTTGACGCCCGCGAGGCCGTCGAAGAACCGCTCCATCTCGTCCGCGACGGCCGCGGCCGCGTTCTCCATCAGCACCGCGCCGGGGATGCCGAACTCCCGGATGGCCCGGCGGTCGATGTTCCTGATCTCCTGTGCGGTGGCGAGCTTCATGGTCGACCAACTGGGAAAACAAAGCTCAAGACCAGCCCCGGAACACGAATTACACGAATGGACGAATCACACGAATACTCCCAAGGGCTGTCACTACGTCGACTACCGTTGCCCCCGGATATTCCCGTTGTTTATACATTCGTGTTTCGTCTTTCATTCGTGCCATTCGAGGCATTCGTGTCATTCGTGTTCTGTGGTTTATCGGGGCGGTCCTCATCCCTGCTCACGCGTTGTCCGTCATGCCGAGCCGCAGCCCGCCGACCAGGACCGCCTGGGCCACGGCATAGCCGTCGTCGTGCGAGTAGGAGAGCATCACCTGCTTCACGCCCTTCAGGTCCGCCAGGTCCCGGGCCGCGCCCGAAAGGTTCACGATCGGCCCCCCGCCCTCGCCGTGCAGCACCTCGATGTCGGTCCAGCGCATGCCCGCGGTCATGCCCGTGCCGAAGGCCTTCAGGACCGCCTCCTTGGAGGCGAACCGCGCGGCAAAGTGCTGGGCCGGGTGTTTCTGCCTGCCGCAGTACTCGCGCTCCTTCTCGGTGAAGACCCGCTCCAGGAACCCGGGATGCCCGTTCCCCGCCTTCTCGATGCGGCTGATCTTCACCAGGTCCACTCCGATACCGATGATCATGTCATCCTCACAGGAAAGCACCAATATCCAGATCCCAGATCACAATTAATGACCAATGTTCAAAGCTCCAAACCATGCCATTTCGGTCACTTGCTTCTTGGAATCTGGAATTTATCTGTAATTTGGTGCTTGATATTTG
>CAZTXN010000025.1:0-22537 GCA_964617655.1 uncultured Nitrospiraceae bacterium
CTTCGGCTCCAACTCGCAGCTGCGCGCCCTCTCCGAGGTCTATGCGCAGGACGATTCGGAAAAGAAGTTCGTGGCTGATTTCATCGCGGCCTGGAACAAGGTCATGAACCTGGACCGCTTTGATCTGCGCTGAAAGCGGCAGCCTGGTTCGCAGCGGACCCCTGATCAGAATGTGCGATACGTGTGCAACGCTCCGGTCCCGGCGGAGGGCGTAGCCCTGCCGCCGGACCGGAGCGTTTTGCGCTCGCCGGCAGGTGTTGTCTGAATCTCAGGCAGGTGTACTTCGAGGTTCAGAGCGCCAGGCTCGCGCGGGGGTTCAGGTCCAGTCCTGACCGCTCGCCGCGCTGATGGCGCAGGTAGCCGGCCAGGGCGATCATGGCCGCGTTGTCCACGCAGTACTGCATGCCCGGCAGGAAGAGCGCGATGCCCCGCTCCCGGCAGGCCTTCTCCATCTCCCTCCGCAGCCCGCTGTTCGCCGCCACGCCGCCCGCCACCACGACCCTGTCCGCGCCGGTCTCCTCGGCCGCCAGGAGGGTCTTCCGCACCAGCGCCTCCACCACCGCGGCCTGGAAGCTCGCGGCCACGTCCGCCTTCGGCAGCTTCGGATCCAGGCCCGCGTCCTTCGACCGGAAAAGCATCACGTGGTTCCGCACCGCGGTCTTTAGCCCGCTGAAGCTGAGGTCATACCCCTCCAGCGCGCCGCGCGGGAAGGCGACGGCCCGGGGATCCCCCTGCTGGGCCAGCCGGTCGAGCACCGGGCCGCCGGGGTAGGGCAGGTCCAGGAGCTTCGCCACCTTGTCGAAAGCCTCGCCCGCGGCGTCGTCGCGCGTCTGGCCGAGCAGGCGGTAGCTCCCGAACTCCCGGACATGATAGAGCGCCGTGTGGCCGCCCGAGACGAGCAGGGCCACGTAGGGATAGCCGAGGCCGGGGAACTCGAGGTGCGCGGCCAGGATGTGGCCCTCGCCGTGGTGCACGCCGATGAAGGGGATGCCGAGGCCGTAGGCCATGGCCTTGGCCGCGGAGACGCCGACGAGCAGGGCGCCGATGAGGCCGGGCGCGTAGGTGACCGCGATCAGCCCGAGGTCGCGCTCGGTCACCGCGGCGCGCTCCAGGGCCTCGCGCACCGCGGGCAGGAGGTTCCGCAGGTGTTCGCGCGAGGCGAGCTCGGGCACCACGCCGCCGTACTTCTCATGGACCTGCACCTGGGACGAGACGACGTTCGAGAGGACCGTGGTGTCCCGAAGGACCGCGGCGGCTGTCTCGTCGCAGGAGGTTTCGATGCCAAGAGTGAACATGAGGTTCCTTGATGCGTCAGGGGTGAGGAGTGAGGGGTGAGGGGAAGGACGGATGGTGCGGGCGCCGTGAACGCCTACCGCCTGACCCCTTACGCCTTACGGTCTCATTGCATCAGCCGCGAGAGCGGCACGATCTCGATGCCCTGGCCCGCGGCCTCGGGGATCCACTTCCGGAGCTGGGCGATAGTCGCGGGATGGGGATGGCCGATGCCGATGGCCCGCCCGTTCTGCTTCGCCACGCGCGTCAGCTCGTCCAGCTGCCGCCGGATGGCGAGGGCCTGATCGCTCTCGTTGTCCAGGAAGACGTCGCGCTTCGCCGAGCGGATGCCGAACTCCCGTGCGGCCGGAAGCGCCACGCTGCCGGGATCGGTGTAGCTGTCCAGGAAGAAGAGGCTGCGGGACTTCAGCTCGGACATGAGGAAGTGCATGGCCTCCCGGTTCCCGGTGAGCGCCGAGCCTTCGTGGTTGTTCACGCCCACCGCGCCGGGGACCGACTCGATGTTCTCGTTCAGCGCGTCGAGGAATTCCATGGGCGTCATGTCGGAGCGGAGCGTGCCGGGCGACTCGCGCTTCCCGTTCCGGCCCTTGGCCTCCATGGGCATATGGATGATCACCTCGCGGCCGTCGCGCTGCGCCAGCTCGGCGATCCGCCGGGACTGCGGCAGCCGGGGCATGACCGCGAGCGTGACGCGTTCGGGAAGCGCCATGACCTCCTGCGCGGAGCGGAGGTCCCGGCCCAGGTCATCGATCACGATGGCCACGACCGCGGTGATCGCGCCGCGGCCCGGCTGGCGGCCGGAGGGGGTCGCGGTCTCGCGCGGTTCGCGCGTCACGGCCTCCCGCTTCACCGTCGGACGCTTCTGCTCCGCGGTCCGTTTGCCCTTGAAAGGACCCCAGAGCAGCAGCGAGATGGCGAGCACGAGCACGATGATGCTCCAGAGCATGATGCGCTCGTTGCTCCATTTCTTTCCGCGCGACCTGCGCGCCGGTGCGTTCTTCGCGGCCATGTTACGATTATATACAATATCGCTCCGGAAAAAACCAGCATATTTTGGGGAGGGAACGGGTTTTGGCTTGACTTGGCGCGGACCGGCTCTTATACTGCATTTCGTCCGCCGGGCGGCATGCTCCGGCGCCGGAGGAAGGAACAGCGCATCATGAGCTTCGAGTATGTGCGGGAGGTCCCGCAGCCGAAGGATATCCTGGCGGACATGCCGCTCGCCATGGACCTGTCGGTCATCAAGCGGAAGCGCGACCAGGAGATCCGCGCCGTCTTCACCCGCGAGAGCGACAAGCTCGTGCTGATCATCGGGCCCTGCTCCGCCCATGACGAGGACGCGGTCTGCGACTATATCGACCGGCTGGCGGCGGTCCAGGCCGAGGTGCAGGACCGGATCATCCTCATCCCGCGCATCTACACGAACAAACCGCGCACCACCGGCATCGGGTACAAGGGCATGGCGCACCAGCCGAACCTGGCCGAGGAGCCGAACATCGTGGAAGGCATCAAGGCCATCCGCAGGATGCATATCCGGTCGCTCCGCGAGTCCCACCTCTCCGCCGCGGACGAGATGCTCTATCCCGGCAACTTCCCCTACCTCGAGGACGTGCTGGCCTACGTGGCCGTGGGCGCGCGCTCGGTGGAGAACCAGGCGCACCGGCTTACCTGCAGCGGCCTCGACGTTCCGGTGGGCATGAAGAACCCCACCTCCGGCGACGTGGAGGTGACGCTCAACTCCATCCAGGCGGCCCAGTCGCCCCACGTCTTCAGCTACAACCGCTGGGAGGTCAAGACCACCGGCAACCCGCTGACCCACGCGGTGCTCCGGGGGGCCGTGGACTACCACGGCCAGGCGGTGCCGAACTACCACTACGAGGACCTGACGCTCTTCGCCGAGTCCTACCGGAAGCGGGGCCTCGCGAACCCCACCATGATCGTGGACACCAACCACGCGAACTCGAACAAGAAGTACGCCGAGCAGCCGCGCATCGCCCTGGAGGTGATGCGGAGCCGCCAGCACTCGCCCCTGCTCCGGAAGATGATCCGGGGCTTCATGATCGAGAGCTTCATCGAGGAGGGGGCGCAGAAGGTCGACGGCGGGGTCTACGGGAAGTCCATCACCGATCCCTGCCTGGGCTGGAGGGACTCGGAGAAGCTCATCCGCGACCTGGCGGCCATGGCCTAGGACCGCAGGCGCGAGGAACGATGCGAAGGGCCTTCCCCGACGGGAGGCCTATTTTTTTTGTGCTCCTGGAGCCTGATTTAGGGTATTATAGAGACACACGCCGTCCGAATTCGCCACCTGACGCCGGTCCGAAAGGCCGGTGCGAGAACTTCATCCTCGAAGGAGACGAGAGCGATGAAACTGTCCGAGATGATCAGGGATGCTATAGAAAAGAAGGGCTACAAGAACCTCAAGGACGCCTCCAAGGCCATGGGGCTGAGCCCCGAGCTCGTGCGGGTGATCATCAACAAGGGGCATATCCCGAAGGACTCCACCCTCGCGCGCATCGCCAAGAAGCTGAACCTCGAGATGCATGTGCTCGTGCTGGCTGCGCACCAGGAGCGGGTCCCGGCGGAGGTCAAGGGGTTCTTCCTGACCCCGTCGCCCACGAAGACCGGCAAATCGAAGCGCAAGTACCCCCTTTCCGAGGAGCAGACCTCCTACCTCAACAAGATCCTGAGCGAGGATGAGATCATGATGCTGCGCAAGGTCCGGCAGGTGACCGACGAAGCGCGGACGCAGATCTCGGGGTTCGTGGATTTCCTCTACGCGTCCAAGCGGGAAGGCTGACCCCCGGACCGGTCCGCCGGCATGGCGCCGCGGTCCGGTTGATCTGCTCTTCTGCGGGCCTCCCGTGATCCGGGAGGCCCTATTATTTTCCTCCGCAAGTGCGGCGGCTTTTCTCCGGACAACGCCGGTATTGACATTGGTATGACCAATGGGTATACTCTGTGTATGAAAACCGCCATCTCGGTCCCTGATGAGCTCTTCCGCGAGGTTGAGAAGGCCGCCCGGGAGAACCACCTCTCCCGCAGCGAGGTGTTCGTCGTCGCGGTGCGGGAATACCTCGAAAAGAGGAAGGCCCGCCGTCTGCTGAAAGAGATCGATGCCGCGCTCGCGGTCGCCGAGTCCGGGGAGGACTACGCCGTACGGCAGAAGAGCAAGAAACGGTATGGCCGCATGCTCTCCCGGGAGCGGCCATGACGGTCCGGCAGGGCGATGTCTACTGGGTGGAGCTCGGCGAGCCGCGCGGCTCCGCTCCCGGGTATCGCCATCCCCACGTGGTGGTCCAGAACGACCTGTTCAACCGCAGCCGGATCAATACGGTGGTCCTTTGCGCCCTGACGTCCAACCTGAAGCGCGCCGCGGTCCCGGGGAACGTGCTTCTCGAGAAGGGCGAGGCGAACCTCGCGAAGGACAGCGTCGTCAGCATATCGCAGATCGTCACCGTGGACCGGTCGGACCTGCTGGAGAAGATCGGCTCGCTCCGTCCCGGCCGCGTGCGGCAGATCATCCAGGGACTGAAGCTCCTGCTCGAACCGCAGGAGCTCTAGGAGGGCGCTCCGGCATGGAGCTGTTCGAAGCCATGACAGGAAGGACGAGCATCCGCAGGTTCAAGGACCTGCCGGTGCCGGAGGAGGACGTCCGGAAGGTGCTGGAGGCGGGGCGGCTCGCGCCGAGCGCGAACAACACCCAGCCCTGGAGCTTCCTGGTCATCCGGGACCGGGCCGTGACCGCGCGGATGGCCGCGGCGGTGCGGGAGATGGTCGACCGCATGCTGCCCCATGCGGAGAGCGAGAAGCAGGCGCAGCGGCTGGCGGCCTACAAGGGCAGCTACTACACCTTCTTCGAGCAGGCGCCGGTGGTGATCGCGGTCTTCCTGGAGGCTTACGACGCGTCCTCCGACCGGCTGCTGGGGCGCATGGGGTACGGCGCCGGGGAGATCCTGCGGCTCCGGCCGAACCCCGCCCTCCAGAGCGTGGCCGCGGCGGTGGAGCACATGCTCCTGGCAGCCCATGCGCTCGGGTACGGGTCCTGCTGGATGACCGGACCGCTCGTGGCGCAGGAGGCTTTCGAGAAACTGCTGGGCTACGGGAAGGAACGGTCCATCGCCGCCCTGCTGCCGCTCGGCGTGCCGGACGAGAGCCCCGGGCCCCGCTCGCGGAGGCCGCTGGACGAGATCACGTGGACGGTCTGATGAGCAGCGTCAGCGACCATTGTAGTTGCGGAACTCTTTGACTTTCCATTGTCTGTCTTTTTGCGCCATGTCCTACAGCGCCTGCCCCCGTACCCTGCATCTCCCTCATCACCGGAAGCCGGAAAGACCTTTGCAGTCAGCAGGTTGAAGGACCATCACAACGAGGCGCAGCTGCGCGACCCTGACCGGCGGCGAGGCCGGGGAACCGCGGCAGAGGGCGCCCGTCCCGCTCGCCGGCAGGATCACGCCACCGTGACATCGGCGAAGTCCTGACGCGCGCCGTCCCAGAGATATCCCCTGATCTCCCGCACCTCCCGGTCCCGGACCGAGACCACGATATGCACGGCTTCGGGATGCTCGGGCTCGCCGAAGACCGTCAGGACCTCTTTGTCCATCTCGGAAAAATAGGCGCCGCAGTCGATATGGGAGTGGTAGAACGCGAGCACCTGCTCGCCCGTCGCGGCTGCATCGCGGAAGATGCGCTCCATCTCGTTCCGGTCGATGTCATAGGCCTCGCGGCTGGTGCGCGGATGCTGCTCCGGGTCCCGGGCGTGCAGCTCGTCCTGCCGGTTCCGGCAGGGATGGACGCGCTGGACGGAATCCGTGCCGGTGATGATGCCGCAGCATTCCGACGGGTACTCGGCTACTGCCTGCTTCGAGATGGCCTCGATGGAAGATCTGGTCAGCATGCTCTCTCCTGCCTGCAACAGTTCAGATCAGGGAACCGCGAGGCCGCAAGGGACGCCAGGAAGACAGGGCGGACCGTGATATTGTTGACTTCTCGCATTCCTCGCGTTCTTCGCGTCTGGTTCGCGGTGAACGGTCCTGCTTTGCCCTCTGGGTCGTCATCTCATATAATTTCCCTGCTCAGGTACCGGTCCCCGCCGTCGGGGAAGATGACCACCACGGTCCCTTCCTCCAGCCGCTTCGCGACCGCGAACGCCGCGGCGAGCGCCCCGCCGGAGGAATGGCCAACGAAGAGCCCCTCCTCCCGCGCCAGCCGTGCGGTCATCTCGAAGGCGTCCTCGGTCCTGACGGTGAGCCGCTCATCGGGAAAGGTCTTGTCGAAGATGCCGGGGACGATGGCGCCCTCCTCGAGGTACTTCATGCCCTCGATGCCGTGCATGGCGTCGTCGGGATGGACGGAGCAGATGCGGACCGCCGCGTTCCGGACGCGGAGCGCCCTGCCCGTGCCCATGACCGTGCCGCCGGTGCCCACGGCGGCCACGAAGTGCGTGACCGCTCCCCCGGTCTGCGCGATGATCTCGGGCCCGGTGGTCAGCTCGTGCGCCAGGGGGTTCGACGGGTTGTTGTACTGGTCCGGCTGGTAGTACCGGTCGGGGTCTCCTGCCAGGACCTCCTTCGCGAGGGCGATGGCGCCGTCGGCGCCGGCGAAAGGGTCGGAGAAGACCAGCTCCGCGCCGAAGGCGCGCATGATCTTCTTCCGTTCGGCGCCGGCGTTCTCCGGCAGCACGATCCTGACGCGGTAGCCCTTCACCGCGCCGATCATGGCATAGGCGATGCCTGTGTTGCCTGAGCTGGAGTCGAGGAGGGTCTTCTTTGGCGTCAGCAGTCCGGCTCGCTCGGCCTCGGTGATCATCCGGAGCGCCGCGCGGTCCTTGACCGAGCCGCCGGGGTTGCCCCGTTCGAGCTTGGCAAGGACCCGGACCTTCGGGGGGAGGCGGGACGCCAGCTTCGCGATCCGGACGAGCGGCGTGGCGCCGATGAGATCGAGCGGCGAGGCCGCGGCGCCTTCCTTCTGGTCAGGAGTCCCGGACATGGTGAGCCGCATTATACCATGCCGGGCGCGGCGGGCAAGGAGGAAGGAGGGACGGCATCAGCTTCGCTTCTCCACCAGCACCCGGAAGGACCGGCCTTCCTGGGCGACCTGCAGCACGCGGTGGCCCTCGTCCTTGAGGCTCCGCGAGACGTTCACGACCGGCTCGCCCTCATCGAGGCGGAACTCGATGCGGCCGCCCGGGGCGACCTTGTCCATGGCCAGCTTGGCATGGACGAAGTTCAGGGGGCAGGTGACGCCCCGGAGGTCCCGCACCGGATGGCCGGAGGCTGCGCTCTCCGCCGGCGCGGTCGCGTCATCAACCAGCGCCGGAGCATCGCCGAAGATCTCGTCCAGGGCCGCGGTCACGCCGACGCGGTCGAGGGCATGGCCGAAGCGCTCCTTCTTCCTTCCCCGGGCGACGTACCAGTCGAAGGCCCGCCGCACGAGGCCGAGCAGCTCCTCTTTCGTCCCGATGAGCACCCGTGCGCGCGTGCCGAGCCGCGGCCGCTTGCCCATGGTGCCGCCGAGATAGAGCGTGTAGCCGGTCCGCTTCGCCGTCCAGGCCGAGACCGGGCAGGCGCTGATGCAGAGGCCGCAGTGGATGCATTGCTCTTCGTCGAGCAGAAACTCGCTCCCCTCCTCGCGGATCGCGCCGGAAGGGCAGATGCTGACGCAGAGCCGGCAGGAGATGCAGGTCTCGCGCTCCCATCGGGGCAGCACACCGCCCATGATGCCCACGTCGTTCTCCACGGGCTTGGAGCAGTTGTTCGCGCAGCCCGAGACGCCGATCTTGAACTTGTGCGGCGCGTTGACGCGGAAGTACTCCGCATCGAGGGCTGCTGCGAGCTCCTTGGTCTCGATGACGCCCGAGGTGCAGGTCGCCGCACCGGGGCAGGCCACGATGCCCCTGCCGCGGGGACCGCAGACGCCCAGCACGAGCCCGCCCTGTTCAAGCTCCTGCCGCGCGGACTCCAGGTCGGCCAGGCCGATGTGATGGATCTCCACGGCCTGCCGGGTGGTGAGGTGCACCCCGCCGTTCCCGTACCTGCTGGCCACGGAGCCGATCGTCCCGAGCTGCGCGGCCGTCAGGTCGCCGGCAACGGTCCGGAGCCGGATCAGGAACCGGTCCTTTTGCTTCTGGCTGATGATGCCTGCGCGCTTCAGTTCATCGGTGCTGACCGCTGCTGCTGTGCTTTCGCTCATTCTGTTCACCTCGCAAAGGGCCGCGCTGCCCCGGTTTGGGTGGCTGCATACATTCCGGCCCTGTTTCAGACCCTTTAAGCAACGACCATGCCATGTATAACACGATATAAACAAAGATATTTTATCCTTGACAGGCAAAGGAGTGGTTAATATAATTACCATGTTGATAATCTATTTATCAGGTGATGTATGGATACGGTCCTCCTCCTGACCGAGAACGCAGAACTGATAAAAGAACTGCGGGAGAACCTTCCCCCAGGATACCGGCTCGAGACCGGGGGGCCGGAACACCCTGCTCCTGCGGCCGGAAGCGCCTTCGTCTTCATCGACATCGATACCGTGGACCTCCGGCGGGTGCGCGAGCTGAGCACCGGGAGCTTCGTCATTGCCATCACGGACCAGGACAGCACCGGTCCGGTCATGGAGGCGGCCACGCGGGGAGCCTACGAGATCCTGCGGAGGCCGCTCCGGAAGGAGCGGACCGGGAAGGTCCTGGCCGAGCTGGAGGGGGTGCGGGAGGAGGTCCGGGAGACGATCGAGATCGCCAAGGACGTGGTGGCGCCCGCGGCCACCTGCGTCATCGTGGGCAGGTCGGCCCTGGTCATGAGCCTCTGCGAGAAGGTGGCGCGCCTGGCGCAGGTGGAGGTGCCGGTCCTGATCACCGGAGAGACCGGCACGGGCAAGGAGCTCGTGGCCGAGGCCATCGCCCAGCTCTCGCCGCGGTTCGGGAAGCCCTTCGTGGTGATCAACGCGGCCGCGGTGCCCGAGGCGCTCCTGGAGTCCGAGCTCTTCGGCCACGAAAAGGGCGCGTTCACCGGCGCTGTTGCGGCGAAGGAGGGCATGCTCCGGACGGCCGACGGCGGATGCGTCTTTTTCGACGAGATCGGCGAGCTGCCGCTCCCGCTCCAGGGCAAGCTGCTCCGGTTCCTCCAGACCCAGGCCTTCTACCCCGTGGGCAGCACGCGGGAGGCGCAGGTGAACGTGCGCGTCATCTCTGCCACGAACCGCGACCTTGCCGCCATGGTGCGGGAGGGGGCGTTCCGGGAGGACCTCTACCACCGCCTGCGGGTCGCCGCGGTCCAGGTCCCGCCGCTGCGCGAGCGGAAGAAGGACATCGCGCCGCTGGTGCAGTGCCTCTTCTACCGTCATGCCCATACGGCCCAGAAGCCGATCAAGGGCGTGACCAGGCGCTTCCTGGACGGCCTGCTGGCCTATGACTGGCCGGGGAACATCCGGGAGCTGGAGAACACGCTCCGGTCGGCCATCGCCCTCACCCGCACGGACTACCTCACCACGCTGGAGCTGCGCGACCTGGGGTCGCACTCGCCGACCCGGACCGGGGCCGGCCAGGCCGATGCGCTGGCGGCCGCGGTGGCGCCCCTGGTGCGGGAGGCGCTGGAGCGGAAGGAGCGGGACCTCTACGACCGGGTGCACGGCGCCGTGGACCGCACCCTGCTCGCGGCCGTGCTGGCGCAGTGCGGGGAGAACCAGTCCGAGGCCGCGCGGATGCTCGGCATCAGCAGGCTGACCCTGCGAAAGAAGCTGGGGCTGGCGTGAGGGGGATGGCGGGGGAAGGGGCGGGGCCCGGGAAGATCAGCCTGCCTCGCTCAGGACCGGCGGGGCGAGGGGCGCGCCGACCTCGGCGCCCTTTGCGATCACCACGATGCCGTGGGGGCTGACAAAAAAGCGCCTGCGGTCCTCTTCAAGATCAAAGCCGATCTCGGCGCCCGGCGGTATCACCACGTCCTTGTCGATGATGGCCCGTTGGATGCGGCAGTTCCTGCCGATCTCCACGTTCTCCATCAGGACCGATGCGCGCACCTCGGCGTAGCTGTTGACCCGTACGTTCGGCGAGAGCACGCTGTTCTGGACGCGGCCGCCGGAGACGATGCAGCCGTGGGATACGATGGAATCGAGCGCGAGGCCGAGCCTGCCGCCCTTCTCCTCCTGGGCGAAGACGAACTTGGCCGGCGGGTCCTGCGGCTGGTTCGTCCGGATGGGCCAGGAACGATCATAGAGGTTCAGCAGGGGATCGACGCTCACGAGGTCCATGTTCGCCTCCCAGTAGGCGTCCACGGTGCCCACGTCCCGCCAGTACTTGGCCTCCTTCCGGTTCTTGTCGATGAAGTTGTAGGCGCAGACGCGGGCGGTCCGCATCATGGCGGGGATGATGTTCCTGCCGAAGTCATGGTGCGTATCGAGGAGGGCGTCGGAACGCAGGTGCTCCAGGAGCGTCCGGGTGTTGAAGAGGTAGATGCCCATGGAGACGAAGGACATGTCGGGCCGGCCGGGCGCCGGCTTGGGGTCCCTCGGCTTCTCCTCGAATCCCACGATGCGGCAGTCCTGTTCCGCCTCGACGATGCCGAAGGCCGAGGCCTGCTCCCGGGGCACCTCGATGGCCGCCACGGTCGCGTCGGCCCTCTTCTCCCGGTGGAACCGGAACATCTCGGCATAGTCCATCTTGTAGACATGGTCCCCGGCGAGGACCAGCAGGTGCTCAGGCGCGTCCTTCTCGATCATGTAGATGTTCTGGTAGATCGCGTCGGCCGTGCCCTGGTACCATTTTTCGCCCACCCGCTGCTGCGGGGGCACGGGGATGATGAACTCATCCAACTCGCCCGAGAAGACGTTCCAGCCGCGGCGCAGGTGCTTCTCCAGGGAGAGGGACTTGTACTGGGTCAGGACCGCGATCTTGCGGATGCCCGAGTTGATGCAGTTCGAGAGGGTGAAGTCGATGATGCGATAGATCCCGCCGAAGGGGACGGCGGGCTTGGCGCGGTGGAGGGTAAGGGGATGCAGCCGCTCCCCCTTGCCTCCGGCGAGGATCATGGCAAGAACACCCATGGCATGCTCCGGAAAGCGAACGTTCGTACGGGAAACGGGAATGTGCGGGCCGGGAGCGCCTGCGGAAGGCGTCCGGCCGGGAGCGGAGGAGGAACGGCAAGGACCGAACAGGGAAGAACGAAGAGAGAAAAAGATGAGGCGTTGCCCGTGGACCGATTGGGTAAGTTTCCGTTGAGCTGCGGTACCCGCAGGTTCCTTTCGCTTCGGTGGTCCTGTCCTGCAGGACCGGTGAAGCTGTTGCTGCCCAGACCCGCGGGAGCCGCTGCTTCGGGGACATCGGCTCTTCCGGTCCTGCGGACCCCTGTACTGCATGCTGCCCTCCGGCCGCCTGACCGCTCGACTTGCTGTCCGCGTGCCGGTTTCGGCATCCGCAGGGCCGCTGCCTGGTTCCCCTGGTAACGGGTCAATATCCGTACACCTACAGGTGTGGGTCCGGCAACGCCCCTATCCAACATCCTCCGCTTTCAAAGATCATGCTGCATGCTGCAAAACGTCTATGCTTATTATACCAGAGGCTGTCAATGCCTGCTCCCGCACCGGCGGGTCGAGATTTCCCTTGACCGGCGGGCGGGCGGGCGTTTAGACTCCAGTTCTCTGCATCAGCCCGGGCGCCTCCCGTCACCCGGCATCAGCACCCATGGAGATCCTTCCGTATAAAGAAGAGTTCCTGGCCGCAGCAGGACAGGGCCGCATCATCCCGCTCGCCGCGGAGCTCGGCAGCGCGGTCACGCCGCTCGGCGCGCTCGAGGCGCTCCGGCCGCTGGGCCACGCGGTGCTGCTCGAGAGCGTGCGGCGGAACGAGCGCATCGGACGCTACTCCTTCGTCACCGCGGACCCCTACCTGGTCTTTCGCTCCCGGGGCGAT
Organism: uncultured Nitrospiraceae bacterium; assembly: GCA_964617655.1. Taxonomy (GTDB): domain Bacteria; phylum Nitrospirota; class UBA9217; order UBA9217; family UBA9217; genus JAKAHZ01. The sequence continues at coordinate 12,191 of CAZTXN010000025.1, forward strand.
CGCGTGGACCTCCACTGGACCGCCGCGCCCTCGGGGAAGTTCGGCGGCCGCGCGACGCTCAGGCGGCGGCCCCTGGCGAAGCTCCGGGAGCTGACAGCGAACTACCGCACGGCCCGCGTTCCCCGCCTCCCGCCTTTCACCGGCGGCGCCGTGGGGTTCTTCTCCTATGACTTCGTCCGGCGGTTCGAGAAGGTGCCCTCCCGGGCTGCGGACGATCTCCGGGCGCCCGAGTCCTGCTTCCTCTTCGTGGACCTCGTCGTGGCCTTCGATCATGCTGCGGAGCGCGCCTGGCTCATCGTGAACCCAGGGGCGCGGGAGCAGGAGATGGGCTTCCGGCGGCCCGAGGCCGGCGAATGGCCGCGGCTCTACGATGCGGCCGCGGAGCGGCTCCGGGCCCATGCGGCGCTGCTGGCCGGAGAGATGCCGTCCGCCGCGACCGCAGGGCCGCCGCGCGGCGCCAGACCGGCGCTCGGGGCCCAGATGACCCGCGAGCGGTTCGAGTCCATGGTCCGGACCTGCAAGGAGTACATCGCCGCGGGCGACATCTACCAGGCGAACCTCTCCCAGCGCTTCTCCGCGGACCTGGGCGGCCGGGACCCCCTGGAGCTCTACCGCGTGCTTCGCGGCATCAACCCGTCGCCCTTCGCCGCCTACGGCGAGTTCGGGGACCTTACCGTGGTCAGCTCCTCTCCCGAGCGGCTGGTGCGGCTGCGTGAAGGCGTGGCGGACACGCGGCCCATCGCCGGGACGCGGCGGCGGGGCAGGGACATGGACGAGACGCGGGAGCTCACGGCCGAGCTCCTGACGAACGAGAAGGAGCGCGCCGAGCATATCATGCTCCTGGACCTGGAGCGGAACGACCTCGGCAAGGTCTGCGACTACGGGAGCGTGCAGGTCGACGAGATGATGGTGGTGGAGGACTATTCCCACGTGATCCATATCGTCTCGAACGTGCGCGGCGAGCTGGCGCCGGGCCGCGACGGCTTCGACCTCATCCGCGCCGTCTTTCCGGGCGGCACCATCACGGGCGTGCCCAAGGTGCGCTGCATGGAGATCATCGACGAGCTCGAGCCCGTGGCGCGGGGGCTCTATACCGGATCGCTGGGCTACCTGGCGAACACGGGCGACCTGGACCTGAACATCATCATCCGCACCTTCGTGGTGAAGGACGGGGTGGCCCACCTCCAGGTCGGCGCGGGCATCGTGGCGGACTCGGACCCCGGACGGGAGTACCAGGAGACCCTCCAGAAGGCCGAGGCGCTCGTGAAAGCGCTGGAAAAACTGTGATAATCCCATTTTTCTCTGTTGCACATTCTTCCCGCTTGCGCTATAGTAGGTCCCAACTGCTCGGTGCGAAGGGAGGGTCCGATGTTCCTGGTAGAGCTGGTGATGCAGGGCATCCGCGGGTTCCAGCAGCTTGCGCGCCTCCGGTTCCAGGGCGGGTTCAACATCATCGCCGCGGGGAACGAGACGGGCAAGTCCACGGCTGTTGACACCATCGTCCGGATGCTCTTCCCGACCGACGATCCCGCGAGGACGGGCACGCTCATCTCCCGCGCCGCGCCCGACGCCTCGCGCGGCGCTCTGGTCATCTATTCCGACGACCAGTCCTACTACCAGGTCATCCAGGACCTCTCGAAGTGCGGCGTGAACCTCTCGAAGCACGATCCCGCCACCAAGAAGTTCATGCTCCGGCACAAGGACTGGAACTCCACGGCGCAGTTCCTGAGCGGGCTGCTGCCCGGCCTTTCAGAGGAGGACTTCGGCAGGATCTTCGTCCTCCGCCGCGACAGTTGCGCCGGCGCTTCACCGGCCGCGGCGCCGGCCGCGGCGCCGCAGCGTGCGCGGTCGGCTCCTCCGGCCGCCCGTTCCTCGGGCCAGGAAGGCCGCCTTGCCGAACTGCGGGAGACGCTGCGCAAGGCCGAAGAAGCGGCCGACGCGGAGTACAAGGCCGAAGCGGCGCGCATCCGGCTGAACGAGGCGTCCGGGAAGATCGGCAGGATCGAGGAGAGCCGGACCCAGGCCGCCGAGCTCGAGGAGCGGATCGAGGAGCTCAGGGTCTGCGAGACCTTTCCGGAGAACCTGGTCGAGCTGATCAGCACGCACGAGCAGGAACAGTCGGAGAAACTGGTCAGGACCGACGAACTGGACAATGACATTGCTGGCCTGACGGCCCAGCGCGACGGCCTGCCCCAGGCGAACCTGCTGACCGAGAAGCTCTTCATCGTGGGCGTTGCGCTCTTCGTGCTCGCCCTGATCGCCGGCCTCTTCGTCCTCTCGGAGGACCAGGCGCTCTTCTTTCCCCTGGGTGTGCTCGGCGCGGTGCTGCTCATGGTCGCAGGCTGGTACAACAGCTCGCGCAAGAACGTCCAGCGCAGGGCGGTGGAGAAGGAGATCGACGGCCTCGTGAAAGAGCGGGCGGACATCGAGAAGCGGTTCCAGGACGGCGGCGCCACGATCATGAAGTTCATGAAGGCCGCGGGCGTGGAGACCGCCGGCGAGCTGCAGGAGAAGGCCGACAACTACCGGCATTACCAGAACCTGCAGGACGACCTCCGGCAGCAGCAGCAGATGTCCCTTGGCGGCCGTTCGGAGGAGGAGGTCCGGGCCGAGATCGCCGCGCTGCAGCAGGAGGTTGCCGGGCTGGAAGAGGCGGCCAAGGCGCTCTCCCGGTATGCGGTGGACGCCTACAGCGTTCGGCAGGAGATCGAGCGCATCGAGAGCGAGCTCTCGCCCGGCGGGCCGGACCTCGGGTTCGGCGAGTTCTCCTTCAACGAAGAGCTGCCGCAGCCGGCCTCGGCGGGAGGCGGGGTGAACGTCCTGGCGGACATCGCCGTGGCAAGCAGGGTGAGCGGCATCGAGATGGAGACGCTGGTCCCGGCCGTGGAGAGCGCGGCGCAGCGCAACCTTTCAGCGACCAGCGGCGGCAGGTATGTCCGCGTCGAGGTCGGGCCGGACGGCCAGCCGACGGTGCATGACAAGGGCGGTATGCAACATCCCTTCTCACGGCTCAGCCACGGCGCCCGGGACCTTGTCTGCTTCTGCATCAAGGCCGGCATCGTCGAGGCAGTGGCCGGGAAGCGGCGGCTGCCCTTTATCCTGGACGATCCCTTCGCGGGCCTCGACCCTGCGCGCCAGGCGGCAGCCTGTCAGGTCCTGCGCCTGCTCGGCGCCAAGACCCAGGTGATCCTCTTCACTTCCAACCCCGCGCTCCGGTCGCCGAACGACGCCGCCGCGGAGCTCAAGTAGATGCCCGGCGCCTTCATCACCTTCGAGGGGATCGAGGGCTCGGGCAAGTCCACCCAGATCGCGCTCCTGCACGACCATCTCACCGCTGCCGGCCGGCAGGTGACGCTCACCCGCGAGCCGGGCGGAACGCCCATCGGCGACCAGGTGCGCCGCATCCTGCTCGATCCCGCCAATGGCGCCATGGACCCCGCGGCCGAGCTGCTGCTCTATGCCGCCAGCCGGGCGCAGCACCTGGCCGGGGTCATCCGTCCGGCCCTCGCGGCGGGCCGCATCGTCCTCTGCGACCGGTTCGCGGACGCCACGCTGGCCTACCAGGGATACGGCCGCGGCCTCTCCATCCCCATGATCCGCGAGCTCGACGGGATCGTGACCCAGGGACTCAGGCCGGACCTCACGGTACTGCTGGACATCGACGCGCGCACGGGGCTGGGCAGGGCCCGGGGGCGGAACGCCCGGGAGAGGCTGGAGGGCGAGGCGCGGTTCGAGAACGAGGACATCCTGTTCCATACGCGCGTGCGGGACGGTTACTACATCCTGGCGAACGATGAGCCGGACCGCATCCGGCTGGTGAACGCCGCCCGCGAGCCCGGCGAGATCCAGGCCGACGTCCGGAGGATCGTGGACGAGTTCCTGGCGCAGAAGGGGTGAGCCGTGGCTGTCTCTCCTGTTCTGTTGCGGGAAACTCGGAAGGGGATACGATCATTCGTAGCGAGGCGCTGCCCCGGACGATCGTGAAATAAAGCCGAACCGGGAAAAACCTCCGTCCGCAGATTTCACAGATCAACGCAGAAAAGATCCTGGTCTTCGGGTTTGAAAATCTGCGTCATCTGCGGATCATCGCTTTGTTTTGGCGGTTGGTTTTGGCCTTGTGCGAAATTGCCTGAATGTAAGGTCGGGTTGTACCAAACGTTGCAGCGAAGCGCAGCCGGAGAACTGTGGTCCTCATCAGCGGTCATACCTGACGTTGCGTAGAGAATGAGCCTGCACTCCCATGAACTTTCTCGACATCATCGGCCATGAACGGCCCCTCGGCATCCTGCGGCGCACGCTGGTGAACGGCACCGTGGCCCATGCCTACCTTTTCACCGGCGAGGCGGGCATCGGCAAGCGCATGGCCGCGCTGGCCTTTGCGGCGGCGGTGAACTGCGCGGCCCCGGGGCCGGACGGCGGCTGCGGGTCCTGCGCCGCCTGCCGGAAGACGGCGTCGGGGAACCATCCCGACCTGCAGATCATGACGCCCGAGAGCGAGGACGAGCAGTTTCTCGCCGACCTGAGCAGGAAGGAGCGGGAGAAGGCGAGCCGGGAGATCAAGATCGAGCAGGTCCGGCAGGCGCAGGAGCGGCTCGCCCTCCGGCCCTTCGAGGGCCGGAAGAAGGTCCTGGTCGTGGACAACGCCGAGTCCATGAACACGGCGGCGGCCAACGCCTTTCTGAAGACCCTGGAAGAGCCGCCGGGCGAGACGCTCATCATCCTGGTCTCGTCCCTGCCGCAGCGCCTGCTCGGCACGATCCGCTCCCGCTGCCAGGTGCTGGCGTTCCAGCCCCTGCCGCGCCGGAGGCTCGCCGCGGTGCTGCAGGAGCGGCGGGGCCTGACGGCGGAGGACGCCTGGTTCCTCGCGGCCCTGGCGGGCGGGAGCCTCGGCAGGGCGCTCGAGATGGACGCGGCCGGCGAGCGGAAGGAGCGCGAGGAGTTCTTCTCTGTCTGGGACCGCCTGGCGGGCATGCGGCGCGACGAGGTGCTCGCCCTGGCCGAGGGCATCGCCAAGGACCGCGACGGGTTCGACCGGCTCATCGCCATGGGCATCGAGCGGCTGCGCGACGCCCTGGTCCTCCGCCAGACGGGCGATGAGCGGCTGGTGGTCTTTGGCGGCGCAGGCTCCGGGAGCGGCCGGTCGCTGCCCGCTTGCCTGCGTGACCTCGAGCTCTTCACCGAGAGCCGCCGGATGCTCGACGGCCGGGTGAACGCCCAGCTTGTCGCTGAGCATCTCCTCTTCTCCCTCGGCCGCCCGTGATCCCGCGGGCCCTTCCACGCGTTCTTCGGGAAAAAGGATTGTACGCCATGCGGGAAAAGGGTATTATTGTGTTCTCCGCCGCGGCCCGGGGCTCCCGGCGCGGGGCGGACCATTCCAACGACCGTTCGGGAGCTGCGCATCCGCGCAGGACCTGAGATGGGTGCAGGCACGTGAAGATCGCCGGAGTACGGTTCCGGGAAAACTGGCGCGTCTACGACTTCGACGCGAGCGATGTCACGGTCTCGGTGGGCGACGACGTGATCGTCGAGTCGGACCGCGGCCTGGGGTTCGCCCGCGTCGTGCGGCTGCGCGTGGCGGACCGCCTGCCTGATGCTCCGCAGGCGGCGCCGGAGCAGAAGGGACGCGACGGAGGGCGGCGGGAACCCCCGCAGGAGGAAGAGGAGGTCGAGATCGAGGTCGAGACCCCCGGTTCCCTTGCCGCGGCCGCGGCGGCGGCCGAGAAGGCGGGGGAGCAGCCTCCTGAGCAGTCCGCCGAGCAGGCTGCACAGCGGCCCCGGCCTCCCAAGGGGCACCGCAAGGTGCTGCGCAAGGCAACGGAAGACGATCACCGGCGGATGGAGAAGAACGGCGAGCGCCAGGACGATGCTTTCCGCGCCTGCCAGGAGATGATCGCCGAGCGCGAGCTCCCGATGCGTCTGATCCGCGCCGAGTACTCCCTTGACGCCTCCCGCGTGACCTTCTATTTCTTCTCCGAGACCCGCGTCGATTTCCGAGAGCTGGTAAAGGACCTGGCCCACCGTCTGCGCAGCAGGATCGAGATGCGCCAGGTGGGCGTGCGCGACGTGGCCCGCATGATCGGCGGCTTCGGTCCCTGCGGCCGCGAGCTCTGCTGCACCTCCTTCCTGCGCTCCTTCGAGCCGGTCTCGATCCGCATGGCCAAGAAACAGGAGATGGTGCTGAACCCGGCGAAGATCTCGGGCATCTGCGGACGCCTCCTCTGCTGCCTGGCCTACGAGTTTCCGGTCTACGACGCCATCAAGAAGGACCTTGCCGAGATGAAGGAGGCCACGGTCCGGGAGAAGCGCGAGGCCGAGGAGCGGCGCATTGCCGAGGAGCGGCGCGATGCAGAGGAGCGGCGGCTCGCGGACGAGAAGCGGCGCAAGGAGGACGAGCAGCGAAGGCAGGAGCAGAAGCAGCTCGACCATCAGCGGCAGAAGGAGCAGAAGGCCCGGAAGGACGAGAAACGGCGGGAGGGGGCAGGCCAGGAGCAGACGCAGCGGCAGCAGCAGGAGCCGCGGCGCGGGGAGCGTCCCCCGCAGAAGCCCCAACCCGGAGCGGCGCAGACGCCCCAGCCGAAGGAAGGCCAGCCGCAGCAGCAGGCCGAGAAGGCGGAAGGAAAGTCCCGGAGGAAGCGCGGGTTCTGGCGCAAGCGGAAAAAGAAGGGCGGCAGCGGCGATGCCGGCCCGCCGTCCGGTGGCGGTGCGTCGCAGCCGGGCGGTAGAGCATAGTCCAGGGAGCGGCAAGGGCAAAAAATGAATGCAGGACAATGAACCGCCAGGGCGCAAAGGTCGCCAGGAAAACCGGAGCACCGGCGCCGATGCCGTCCTCGCGTACTTCGCGACTTCGCGGTAAGGCTGTTCTGTCGTTGTCTTCTACGATCATGTCCGGAAAGTTCTATATAACCACCCCCATCTACTATGTGAACGACGTGCCGCACATCGGGCATGCCTACACCACCATCGCCGCGGACGTGATGGCGCGGTACCATCGCCTGAAGGGCGAGCCGGTCTTCTTCCTCACCGGCACGGACGAGCATGGCCAGAAGGTGGAGAAGGCGGCGCAGGAGAAGGGCCGTACGCCGCAGGAGCACGCCGACCTCCTGTCGCAGAACTTCCAGAAGCTCTGGGAGAAGCTCGAGATCACCCATAACGCCTTCATCCGGACTACGGACCGGGAGCATGTCGTCGTGGTGCAGGAGCTGCTCCAGAAGCTCTATGACAAGGGCGAGATCGAGCGCCGCACCTACGAGGGCTGGTACTGCACCCCGGACGAGCGGTTCTGGACCGAGAAGGAGGTCCGGAACGGCGCCTGCCCGGACTGCGGCAGGCCGGTGGAGCAGATCAAGGAGGACAACTACTTCTTCCTGATGAGCAGGTACCAGGAGCGGCTCATCCGGCATATTACGGACCATCCCGGCTTCATCCGGCCCGAGACCCGGCGGAACGAGGTGCTCGGGTTCCTGACGAGCCAGAAGCTCGGGGACCTCTGCATCTCCCGGCCCAAGGCGCGGCTCTCCTGGGGCATCGAGCTCCCCTTTGACCGCGATTTCGTCACCTATGTCTGGTTCGACGCCCTGGTGAACTACTTCTCGGCCACGCGCTACCTCAGCCCTGCTGCCGCAGGCGCGACGGACCCGGCGCAGCGCCAGTCCTTCTGGTGGCCCGCGAACCATCACCTCGTGGGCAAGGACATCCTGACCACCCACAGCGTCTACTGGTCCACCATGCTGATGGCCCTGGACCTGCCGCTGCCGGGAAACATCTTCGCCCATGGCTGGTGGACGCGGGACGGGAGGAAGATGTCCAAGTCCCTGGGCAACGTGATCGACCCGCACGAGGTGGTGGACGCCTACGGCGCGGACGCCTTCCGGTACTTCGTGCTGCGCGAGGTGCCCTTCGGCCTGGACGGAGACTTCTCGACCGGGACCTTCGTCACCCGCTTCAATACCGAGCTGGCGAACGACCTGGGGAACTTGCTCTCCCGCGTCCTGACCATGGTGGGGAAGTACTATAACGGCAGGGTGCCGCCGCCCCGGGCGGAACAGGCCAGCGACCGGGAGCTGCGCGAGACCGCGCTGGCGCTCCCCGCTGCCCTTGGTACGGAGCTGGAGCAGCTCGCCTTCAGCAGGTATCTCCAGACGGCCTGGCAGCTCGTGGCGCGGGCGAACCGGTACGTGGAGGAGAACGTTCCCTGGACCCTGGCGAAGCAGAACGACCTGGCCCGGCTCGGGACGGTGCTCTACCACCTCGCCGAGGCGCTCCGGCTGATCGCGCTGCACCTCTATCCGGTCCTGCCGGGGACCTGTCAGAAGATCTGGGAGGCCATCGGGATGGAGCGAAAGTTGGCCGATGTCCACGCGGGAGCGGAAGCAGGCTGGGGCGGGCTTCCGGCAGGCGCGGCGATCAGGCCGGGGGCGCAGCTCTTCCCGAGGATCGAGACGAAAAAGACGGTTAACCACGGATCGACAGGTCTTGACACGGATAAGAAGAAGGAAGGAAAAAAGATGGAAACAAAAGCGGAAGAGCAGAAGCCGGCGGCAGCACAGTCAGCCGGGCCGGACCTGATCGGGATCGAGGAGTTCGGGAAGGTGGAGCTCCGGGTCGGGAAGATCGTGGCGGCCGAGCGGGTGGAGAAGTCGGAGAAGCTCATCAAGCTGAAGGTGGACATCGGGAGCGAGACGCGCCAGGTCGTGGCCGGCATCGGCAGGCAGTACGCGCCCGAGCAGCTCCTGGACCGGAGCGTGGTGATCGTGGCGAACCTGAAGCCCGCCAAGCTCATGGGCGTCGAGTCCCAGGGCATGCTCCTGGCCGCGAGCAGCGGCGACGCGCTCTCCATCGTGACGCCCGAGCGCGAGATAGCGCCGGGAGCGAAGGTGAAATAACACCCGTGAGGGGTGAAAGGTAAGGGGTGAGGGGTCGGGTGATGCGGCACGCAGTGTCGTTTCCCCTTACCCTTTACCCCTTACGCATTTGAGGTTTGCTCATGCTCATCGACACCCATGCCCATCTCGAGATGCGGGAGTTCGAGGACGACCGCGAGGACGTGATCCGGCGCGCGCGGGAAGCGGGCGTGGAGTACATCATCACCATCGGTACCACGGTGGAGTCCACCCGCGACGCGGTCATGCTGGCCGAGCGGCACGACCGCGTCTACGCCGCCGTGGGCATCCATCCCCACGAAACCAAGGATATCCTCCACCCGGCCTACGAGATCGTCCGGCGGTTCGCCTCGCACAAGAAGGTCGTGGCCTACGGCGAGATCGGGCTGGACTACTACTACGAGCACACCCAGCGGGCGGTGCAGCAGCGGAAGTTCCGGGACATGCTCCAGGAGGCGCGGGAGCTCGGGCTGCCGGTCATCGTCCATGACCGGGACGCGCACGAGGACACCCTCCGCATCCTCCGCGAGGAGTGGGACCCCGGGCTCGGCGGGGTGATGCACTGCTTCTCGGGCGACATCGAGTATGCGAAGCAGGTGATGGACCTGGGCTTCCATATCTCCATCGCCGGGCCGGTCACCTTCCCCAAGGCCGAGGCGCTCCGGGAGACGGTGCGGCAGGCGCCGATCGAGCGGATGCTGGTCGAGACCGACGCGCCCTACCTGGCGCCCCAGGCCCACCGCGGCCGGCGGAACGAGCCGGCCTATGTGCGCTTCACGGCCGAGGAGATCGCAAGGGTGAAGGGCCTGACCTTCGACGACGTGGCGCGCATCACGAGCTACAACGCCATGCAGCTCTTCGGCATCGGCGAGGTCCCGAAGAAGGGGAAGATCGCCTATCCCATCCGGAACTCGCTCTACCTCAACATCACGAACCGCTGCACCGCGGCCTGCACCTTCTGCGTGCGGTACTTCACCGACGTGGTGAAGGGCCACAACCTGCGGCTGAGGGACGAGCCCTCGGCAAAGGAGCTGATCAGGGAGATCGGGGACCCGAAGCGGTACGACGAGGTGGTCTTCTGCGGGTACGGCGAGCCGCTGCTCCGGCTCGATGTGGTGAAGGAGGTCTCCGCGGCGGTGAAGGCCAGGGGCGGACGGGTGCGCATCGACACCAACGGCCACGGGAACCTCATCCATAAGCGGAACATCCTGCCTGAGCTCAAGGGCCTCGTGGACGCGGTCAGCGTCAGCCTGAACGCCCAGAACGCAGAGCTCTATGACAAACTCTCCCAGCCCAAGTTCGGTCCCGGGTCCTATGAAGCGGTCAAGGAGTTCATCGGCGACGCGAAGAACTACATCCCCGAGGTGACCGCCACGGTCGTCTCCGCGCCTGATGTCGATATCGAGGCCTGCCGCAGGATCGCCGAGGACCTCGGCGCGAACTACCGCGTGCGGGAATATAATGTGGT
>CAZTXN010000026.1:0-22527 GCA_964617655.1 uncultured Nitrospiraceae bacterium
GTGGGCGTCGAGGCGCTGTTGATCATCTGGAACCCGCTGGTCATCACGTCCAGGATGTTGAAGGCGCTGTCAGCGGCATTCGTCACCGGGATGCTGAGGTTCAAAACGGTGTTTCCCGTGGGCGCGAAGCTCGCGGACTTCACCGCATAGACCAGGGGAGAGGCGCTGACGGTCCGCACATTGATCTCCTGCCCGGTCGCCGGTCTGGCCGTGGCGGTCACGCGCACATAGGCGGTCACGCCGCTGACCGATGACGATGCTACGTTGATGACATAGCCGCCTGCAGAATCGGTCCATGAAGTGGCGATCACCGAGAGGGTCGAAGCGTTCACCAGCTCCACTTTCGCGAACCGGACCGCCTGGAACATGGTGCTCCCGCCGTGGCCACGGAACTGGTCATACTCCCGGTCCTCGTACTTCATGAGCCCGCTGATGGTCACGGTCGCGCTCGGCGCGGAAGTGGGTGTTGCGGACGTCTCTGAGGAGAACACACCCTGCCCGAAGGAGTTCGCCGCACGGACACCGTAATAATAGGTCGTGCTGTTCGTGAGCGAGGAATCGCGCAAGGAGGTGGTCGTCAGGCCGCTGGCGATCTGGCTGTAGCCGGTCCCGGTCGTGATCGACCGATGAACGCTGTAGGATAGGGCGTTCGGGCTGGAGGACCAGGAGAGGCTCACCTCTTCGTTGCCTGCCGTGGCCAGGACCGTGGCCGGCGGGACCGGGGCCGTCAGCCGTGCCGAGACCTCTGCTGACGAGGCGCTCTCGAGGTATCCGCTCACCGCGGTCACCACGTAGTAATAGGTGTTCCCGTTCGCCGCGGAGTTGTTGAAGGTCGTGTTCGTTGTCGTTCCCTGAAGAGTGCCGGTCGACTTCGTGAGCCCCGGGCTGGTGGAGCGATAGACCCGGTAGCTCGCAGCGTTCGCGGACGCGTTCCAGGTGAGCGTCACCAGGTTCGAGGAGACCTCCGCCTTCAGGCCTGACGGTATCCCCGGCGCCGTGCTTCCGCCGCCGCCTCCTCCCCCGTCGCCCCCGCAGTTCAGCAGCGCGAGCGAAGATATCATGAGCAACAGAACCGGTCCCGCCTTCTTGATCGAACGGATCATAGTGACCTCTTGCTGTTCCGTGAGTTCATACAAACGCATCTGGATTCGCTGCTAACAAGCCCCTCGCCTTCACCTCTCCCCTCGGGGGAGAGGGCTGGGTGAGGGGGATGTCGTTCTGATGTAACAGCACTTAGCGTGTCTGATCCAGGATCTCCATCGGGATCATCAGTACTCGATGATGTCCCTGCCCCGGGAGTCCTTCCGCGGCTTGCCGGCAGGCTCCCGCTCCTCCTCGCTCGCGTCCTCGGACAGGACGTACTGGAAGGAGCGCTTCATGACCTTCTTCCCGCCCCGGATGAGCGTGACCGTGGCCTTCACCCGACCGGCTCCCTGATCGGGAACCCGGACCGAGATGAGGAGCTGCTTCTGCTCGCCCTTCTCCGCGGGCCCGGACCAGCTCAGGGAGCCTGCCACGAGCTGCGCGCCGCCCTGGAGCTTCAGCTCGATGCGCATCTCGTCCGCGGCGGTCATGGCCGTCGCGGTCACCGCCAGGTCCGCCACGTCGCCCGGACGCAGGGTCTTGGCGGAGACCCCGGGCTGGACAGGAGCGATGCCGACCTGGATGGGAAGCTGCGGCTTGCCGCCGGGCGGCGCCGCCTGGGCCGGAGAGAGGAACACCGCGGCCAGGAACGTTCCGATGATGACTGCGATCATTCTTCTTTTCATGGGCTTTCTCTCGTTGTCCTTTGCTGAAAGTGGTGTTGCCTGCGTCTGATACTATACCCGGTCGGAACAGGTAAATGCAAGGCAGCTGATACATCCCCGGGGGCGGCAGCGCCGCCCCCGGCCTGATCATCCCTCTTGAGGCTCCGTCTATTTCGGCATCACGCTGACCGCCTTCCGCGCTGCCTCGGCATCGAGCATCCTCTGCCGCTCATCGACCGGCGGCCTCCGGACGCCGGGCTTGGACCACTGCTCGCCAGGCGGCGTTCCGTAGTTGTAGTAGACCTGGTGATAGTGCGAGGAGCTGCTGTTGTAGTCATAGATGTCCACGTAGATCGATGCCGGTTCCGGTGCAGCCGGGGTCCCGCAGAAATTGTGCGTGAACGAGAAGGCATTGGCGCTCATCGTTGCTGCGCCGTATCCATAGTTGGTCTGCATCCAGGTATCGTTGGTGTAGTACTTCCAGGCGCCGCAGTCATGGACCTGGGCGTAGATCTGGCCGTTCGAGCCGCTGTAGCCCGAGCCGATGGGGTCGGAGATGGTCCCGCTCACCACCGTGCTGCCGTAGATGCCCGTGGCGCCATGGCCCGGCGAGGTGATCTGAACGAACCGCGGCTTCGGAATGCCGTTGCCCGAGGTGATGTAGAGCGAATAGGACGAGTATCCCGCAGGGTCGTCGAAATTGTAGATGCTCACGTAGTTGTCCGAACCCTGGTAGACCGGGATATCCCTGATGGTGAAAGCGCCGTTCACGATCGGCACCGTGCCGGTCCGGTTCAGCGTATCCCGGAATGTCATGGTGCCGTTCTGGACCGAAGAGGTGCCGGTGGTCGTGATGAGCGTGTTCGACGCGCCCGCGTCCCAGTACCCATACCCGCAGTAGGGCGTCGTGAGCGTCACCCCGCCGCTGTTGCCCGTCACCGAGGTGATACCCATGCGGAGCGTCGGCGAGAGCGTATTCTGGCTGTAGACGTCCTTGTACTGGTACTGGTTCGACATCTCAAAGTTCAGGGAGTTCCAGTATCCCCCCCCGGCCTGACCGTAGACCTTGATGTTCGGCACGGTCCAGGACCCGTCGGTCGCCGAGGTGAAGGCCGTGAAGGTCTCCTCCTGGCCGCACATCCAGTTCCGGACGCGCATCTGCGCGCCCAGCCGGTTCGAGGTGCCGGTGACGTTGACCGTCGACGTGGTTCCCGAATAGTACGACCCGCCGGACGGCGCCACCACCGCACCTGTGGATGTGGTCATGGTCACAATGTTGAACGTCGGCGCGCTGTACGGGCAGGAACCCGTTGTGGTGATGTTCACGCTGGTCCAACGGCCCTTGAAATCGTTGATATCCACGATGTTCGAACCGCCCGGTCCGACCAGCGGCACCGAGAACCTAAAGGTGCCCGCGGTGTTCGAGATGTTCTGGCTCTCGTAGTAGCTCGAGGTCCCGATCGTTCCGGTCCAGTTCACCCACATGCTGCCCGGTTCCGAGGTTCCTTCGATGGTGGCCGAGCAGTTCGTGTCAGCATACTTGCCTCCCGAGGTCGTGGCATTATAGGGGTTGCTGTCGATGAACTTGATCTCCGGTTTGATCACCGGCTTTCCCGTGGTCGTATAGATGTTCACACCGTACCAGTTGCTGCTCACATCATTGATGCTGATGTAGTTCCATCCGTTATAGAGCAGTGCGGGGAAGGAGAAGTTCCCGGCTCCGTCCGGCGCGATCGTTGCGCTCTCGTATCCACCCTCGCTCGAAACATAGTACCGTCCGTTCGCCACGGTCTTGAAGGTCCCGCTCACGGTCACGGTATAATTCGCCGCCGGTCCAAGGGTGGCGTTCCAGTCCGAGCTGGTCGAGAAGTCGGCGGTCTTGGTGATCGTGCTGCCCGTAGCTGTTACCGAATTGATCTTGATCGGCGGCACCCAGACCGAACCGGCGTCGGTCCAGACGTTGAGGCGCGTTCGATAGCGCGAAGGCGTCGAGCCCGAGATGTACCGGTAGAGCGTCAGGTAGTTGTTGCCGTTGTAGATCTCGATGTCCGGCGGGACGAGCGCGGCCGTATCGAAGGTGTTGTCCCCGGACTGGCTCGTGGTCACCGTGGTCCGGGTGAAGGGACCGAACTCGTTCGAGACCATGACATCGATCCAGTCCACCGCCATGTCGGACACCGAGCCATAGATGCTGATCTTGCTCGCGCCCGGAGCCCTGTAGTACGACCATTCATCGCCCGAGAGGGTGTTCCCGAGGTCGTCCGTCACCTCCCAGACGCTGATGGGCGCCGGCTTCCCGCCCTTGGTGATGATCCAGAAGCTCCGGGAAAGAGGGTTCCTGCCCGGAGCCACATTGTTCTCCCGTATCGAAAAGGTATTCACTCCCTTGTAGAGCGGAATGGTCACCGTGGCCACCCTGTTGACAAAGGGTGCATAGACGATCTTGTATCCGGCGGCGGACTGGATGATCCGCACATCCATGCCGGCATCGGAGTTCGGCGTATAGATGGTGATGGTCGCCTGGAAGGCGCTGCCCACGTCATATCCGAAGATGGCCGGATTGTACGGCGAGGGAGCGTTCGTTCCCGTGGACCCGGCCCGGACTTCGACGATCAGCTCGGAGAAGAGGCCGTCGATCCCGAACCGGCGGACCTTGCTGACCGCCGAGATGTCCCGGATGACGTCCTTGGCCGACTTGTTCCCCACGAAGTTCGGGTTGTTGGGGTTCGCCGGGTCAGGCACCGCGGTTGCCGTGCCAAGCCCGATCACCTCCCAGTAGTACTTTCCCCCCTCCTGGAAGGTGAATTCCGAGTACCCGTCAAAGCCCATCTTCCCGCTCACATCAACTCCCTTCAGGTCCGAAATCGGGTCCTTGTCCGACGAGACGGCCGATACGGTCGAGGGGAAGGCAATCGCGAACCCGTTATAGGGGTTCCGCTCGTTCGAGAGCACGAAGATATAGGTGGTCACGCCCTGCGTGGCCTCCCAGGAGAACTTCGCCCAGAGATTGGTATTGTCCGGGATGCGGCTCATCCTGGCGCCGTCCGTGATCTCCCGGTCGTCCCCGCCCGAGCCCTGCGGGAAGGCATCCTGCTCCAGCTTGACATTGATCAGGTTCGGCTTAGTGATCGATTTATCCCGGGTATCGATACCGATGGAGCCGTGCACGATCTTCCAGGCGCCGTTCTTGAACTTCAATGTCATATAGAGCGACTCCCGCGGCGCCGCATCGAAGCAGCGGCTCAGGTTCACCTGATTGGATGCGGTCAGCTTGAACTCGAAGTCCGCGGTTTCGGTGAGGGGCACGACATTGATGTAGGTCCCCGCCTGCGGCGAGATGATGCCGGTGATGGTGGACCCGCAATATTCCCATTGCGGGAAGTTATAGGTGACAAGCTGCCGGCTGAACTCTCCCAGGCTGTAGCGGCCGTCGCGGTTCAGGTCCCAGGTGGAGTCGATGCCCCGCGACGCGACGTCATACTCCAGGTAGAAGTCTCCGGACATGACGCTCTGCCACTGGGCGATGTTCCGGTCATTGGCTGACCGCGCCCATTTCCCGAACACCGCCTTCACCTGGGCCTGCAGGTTCTGGATCGCGGCCGATGCGGCGGGATCGATACCCGGCGTGTTGGCCGCATCCTTGGTCCTGATCGAACCGGTGAGATTATTGATCGCGTGGCCCGCAAGGTCCCTGCCGCCGGTCACCACGAGGCTGTAGGACGTATCGAGCTTCAGCGGCTCGCCCAGCAGGAACTCATAGACATACAGGCCGTTCGCGCCTTTGCCGAGGAAAAGCACGCCTGGCTTCACGCCGATGCTCGGCGTGCCGCGCAGGTTGATGCCGTTCACATCCAAAGGCTTGTTCGACTCGATGCGGAAGGACTGGGTCACATCCACCGTCCCGCCCATCTCGATCACCGTAGGGCTGTTCCACTGTACCGTTGGACCGATGGTATCCGCGGCCGCGGCCCTGAACTTGCCGACCGCCGTGGTCTTCAGCGCGTTCCCGTAGACGTTCAGTGCCCGCGGGACCGCCGAGTCCTTGTCATCGCCGTTGATCGTGACCGTGTAGACCTGGCCCGGAACCATCTGGACGTTCGGGTTCAGGTAATAGGTCGCGGTGAGCCAGTCCGCAGAGAGCGACCACCTTCCCGACAGCGAAGGCGAGATCGTGATGCCGGCGGCCAGGCTGTCGCGCCACATGGGCATGCTGAAGGAGAGCTGAATCGCCGAATTGGCCGGGATCGAAGCGTTCACCCCGCTCGCTGAATGTCCCCACCGCTCGGTCCCGTCGGTGTTCTTCTTCACGCCGAACATGTAGATCACCTCGGGCGCAACGTCGCTCGGCAGGACCTCGAAGTTCACATTCTGGATCTGACCATCGAAGTTCTTGACGATGCTCTGAACCGCCACGGTCGGCTTCTGGCCCAGGCCGAAGCCGGAATAGGCCACGAGCGTATAGTTCCCCGCGGGGATGGCACTGCCGTCGATATAGGTCGCCCCGGGGTTCCTGGAGGCGTTGGTCATGGAGGAGAGCGTATAATCGCCGTTCGAGTCCGTGCTGCCCGACGCCACGGGATAGAGCCATTCGGGGTGGTCGGCGTCATACATGTCCACGGAGGCGTTCGCCATGGCGGTCTGGAAGAGCGGTTGGTTCAGCTTCATCAGCGCATCGAGGTCCGGGAGAGGTGCCAGCTGGTCATCCCCTCTCATGCTGAAACGCTGCAGCCGGGCCTGCTCAGAGACCTTGCGCATCAGCTGCGGCTTCCCGAGGACGGTGCTCGAGAGCGTCACCTTGCCCGAGACCACCGTCGTACCGGTCCCTCCGGTGGAATCGCCGCCCGTGCCCCCGCCGCTGCACCCGGCGACTGCGACCAGCACAGCAAGAAGTCCCATGAACCAGAGTGAGCTCCCGAAACGCCGCTTCATGACCCACCTCCTGCGTCTTTCCTGCTCAAGAATTAATGGTAACTGCCGAGAACCTCTACCTGATACAAATGCATTGAGATCCGCCACTTCCCAGTCCCTCACCTTGTATCCTCTCCCCTCGGGGGAGAGGGTTGGGTGAGGGGTCGCCGTTCCGATGGAACCATAATCATGTCGTTTGCATCAGTACGAATAGGAGGACGAGAGGAAGAGCATCCAACCCGTCACATCCACGTTCTGGATCTCCGTCCGGTTCGCCAGGATCTGGGCGTCGCCTGAGCCCGTGGTCAGGTTGCCGCCGAAGGTGACCGAGGTGTTCCGGGTGAAGCTGCTCACACTGAGGCTCAGGCCGTAGAGATCGATCTTCTCATCCTGGTTGTACCGCGCGGGATCGATGTCCGGCGTATTGGCCATGTTCGTGAAGAGACCGCCGCGCACCGCCCAGTTCCGGCTCCAGAAGTACTCCGCGCCCAGGGCAGCGTTCAGGACCTTCACCTTGTCTCCCCGCACAGGGTCGCTCACCTTGGTGTAGTAGGCCGTATCGAAGCTCAGGAGCAGGCTGCTCGACGGGAACCAGGCCGCGCCGAGCCGCATCTCCCAGGGATGGTCCCGGGTCTCGGTATCGCCGTCGTAGGTTATCGTAAAATCGTCCGGCGTGAGCGCGTTCGCGTCCTTGAAGATCACCTGGCTGCTCAGGGAGGAGCTGTAGACGAAGACCCGCGCCACGGACAGGCCGAGCGAGAGCTTCTCCACGGGCGTGTACATGAGGCCCAGGATAGGCTTGTACCCCCGCTCCACGCTCTCGATGTACTGGTTGGTCCACTCATACCGTCCGTCCTGGAGCAGGATGTGCTGGTTCAGGACGGACTGGTTGCTGCGGTGATAGAGATAGAGCGTCATGCCGGCCGAGAGCCGGGGCGTGATCTCTCCCGCAAGGGAGGGGCCGAAGAGATAGGTATTGTCCTCGTTGTTGAAATTGATGGTGTAAGTCGTTGCCGGGGAGCCGAGGGCCGTGGGGAAGCTGCCGGTGAAGACCTGGTCCTGGTCCTCCTTGATCGAGTCCGGGACCGCGTAGGAGAAACCGAACTTGAACCTTCCCAGCGGCTGAACGATGCCGAAGAAGTTCGGCAGGAGGGCGGTGGAGTGGCGTTCCCAGCCGTTCCCGCCGATGACGCTGTCGTACTTCTTGGTCTGGCTGTAGTAGGCGTTCAGGCTCGCCGAGAGGTTCCTGCCCGTGGAATAGACGATGCCCGCGGGGTTGTAGTAGAGGCCGCTCGGGTCATCGGACACGGCGGTGTACGCCCCGCCCATGCCGGCGGCGCGGTCGCCGATCAGGAAGTTGTTATAGTGGAACTCGTCGGCCGATGCCATGCCGCCCCCGGACAGGAGCGCGGCAGCCAGCAGCATGATGACCTTCTGGGTTCTCCGGACCATAATGACCTCCACCGTTCAGGATAAATGGCCGCCCCGGGGCGGTCCTACCGCAGATGCTTCATCACCTCGGCAAAGCGCTCCTTGTTCGTCCGGAAGGCCGCCGGCTCGATGCCTTCCTTTGCCATGGTCTCTCGGATGAGGGCGGACCTGTCGGCATAGGCCGGGTGGGTCTTGTCCAGGACCTCGGTGTTCTTACCCTTGACGCCGCTGATCCGCTCGAAGTACCGGACCAGTCCTGCCGGATCATAGCC
Organism: uncultured Nitrospiraceae bacterium; assembly: GCA_964617655.1. Classification (GTDB taxonomy): domain Bacteria; phylum Nitrospirota; class UBA9217; order UBA9217; family UBA9217; genus JAKAHZ01. The sequence goes on from CAZTXN010000026.1 coordinate 8,360, forward strand.
TGCGAGCGCGCAGAGCGCCGCTGCGCCGGTGTCCGCCTGGACCTCGTCCTCCCGGTCATACCCGGTGCGGAAGAGCATCTCCATGGCCTTCTCGACCGCCTGGGAGAAGGCGATCCGCGCCGTCTCCGTGCCGCCGCCGATCAGGCGGGCGAGGCCCGACGCGGCCGAACCTTCCGAAGCCCGGATGTTCAGCGCCTTGACCACGTGCTTTTCGTTGATATGCACCATCTCGTGGGCAAGGATGCCCGCGAGCTCGGCCTCGTCCTGCGCCCGCTCGAGCGCGCCGCGGGTCACGAAGATGAACCCTCCCGGGGAGGCATAGGCGTTGATCTCCGAGGTGTTCAGGACGGCGAAATGGTAGGTGAGCTCGGGCCGGTTCGACTGAAGGGCCAGGGTCCTTCCGAGGAGGGTGAGGTAGCGGGTGATCCGCTCATTTTCATAGAGGCCGTACCGGCCGAGCAGCCGGGCCGCCACCTCCCTGCCGAAGCGGATCTCCTCGCTCACATCGTCCGCCCCGGCTTCCGCGGCCTCGGCGGAGATCCGCTGACGCCACTCCTGCTCCCCCTCCGCAACGGCGAACGCTGCGGCGGACAGGAGCGCAAGGACGGAGAGTACGACCGCTACATGGATGATCCTCATGGTCTGCCCCCCTCGAGGAAGCGTGCGACCTCGGCCTCGGTCACGTCAAAGGCCTCGACCTTCTCGAGGCTCTCGAAGTCCGCCTTCTCCGACCCGCCCAGCCGCCTGCGGTCGTCCTGGACCAGCCCCCTCGCCGCGGCCGCGCTGGTGTAGGTCGAGGCCCGCCGACGCACGCTGTCCCGGAAATCGCTCTCCTCGGCCCTGATGAGCCCCCGCATCGCCAGCGGCGGATGAGGGGTAACGAGCAGCGCCGGCACGTAGCCTTCCTTTCCGTAGAAGCTCACCTTGATCCACCGGCCCTGCTTCCCGATGAAGGAGAGCTTCGTGCCCCTGCTGGCCTCGCCCAGCACCGCCGCCTTGAAGGACGGGGAGGCCATGACCTTGGCCCTGGCGCTCTGGACATAGTAGCTGTCCGTTGCCGCGAATCCCTCCGCGGACGCGAGCAGTCCTGCCAGGAAGAGCATCAGAAACGGTATGCCGTATCTCATGGCGCACCTCCACTGGTCAAAGCGCGGTTCCCTCGACATTGCCGGTCCTCGCACGTGTTCCGCCATACCTTCGCAAACGGGCATCCGGAGCGTCCCGAACGCTCCTGGACCCCTTTCCGCACGAAAAGACAGGAAAAAAGAGGAACGAATGCGGTGATCGCAGCTCTACATCGTCGCCACCGGAACCGGCGACCATGCCGTACCGTTCTTGTACCACGGCCGGCGGCCTGCCGCAATCGCCGGGCCGGGGTATTTCCGGGTGAGTCCCGGGGAATATTCACCGCCCGTCAGTCCACGGTATAGATATTGACCGGCTGTTCCCTGCCCTTGACCTTCACGTTCCCGAGCAGCCTGCAGCCGTTCCGGTCCTTCAACTGCTCGCAGGTATGCTCCGAGAACACGAGCGGCGCATGGTACTCCTTGGTCACCGTCTCGAGCCGCGATGCCAGGTTCACCGCGTCGCCCACGACGGTGTAGTTCAGCTTCTTCTGCGACCCGATGTTGCCGATCGTGGCCACGCCGGTATTGATGCCGATGCCGATCCTGACCTCCATGTCGAGACCCTTCTCCTTCAGCTCCCGGTTCACCTGGTCCAGCTCCCGAAGCATCTCCTGCCCGGCGCGCACAGCCAGCTCGGCATGGTTCTCGACCTTCACCGGGGCCCCCCAGAAGGCCATGATGGCGTCGCCGATATACTTGTCGAGCGTTCCGTTGTGCTTCAGGATGATGTCCGCCATGTGCGAGAAGTGGATGTTCAGCATCTCGACGATCTTCTCGGGCGGCGTGGTCTCGGAGATGGTGGTGAACCCCCGTATGTCCGAAAAGAGCACGGTGATCTCGACCTTCTGGCCCGCGCTCGAGCGCAGATAGTCCTTGTAGTTGTGCAGCACCTCGTTCAGCACGTCCTTGTTCACGTACTGGGTGAAGAGCTGGGAGACCCGCCGCTTCTCGACCGATTCGGTGAAGGTGAGGTAGCCGAAGGAGAGGAAGCTCGTCATGACCGTGCCGAAGAAGAAGGGAACGGTCTCGACGATGGCATTCGCCGAAAAGGCGTGGTAGGAGTACCACCCGAAGACCGCCAGGAGCGCGATCGGGAAGAGCGCGCGGACCACGAACTGCTTCGTGAAGAAGACCACGCCGGCCGTGAGCAGCACGCCGGCGATGACGAGCCCGACGGTGAGCCGCGGGTCCGGCGGGGCAAGGAAGTCCTGCTGGAGATAGTTGGCCGCCAGGGAGACGTGGAGCATCACGCCGGGCGTGCTGGACGCCAGCGGCGTTGGTTTGAGGTCCGCGCCTCCGATGGCGCTCACGCCCACGAAGACGATGCTGTCCCGGAACTCGTCGGGATGGACCAGCAGCTCCTCGAGTTCTCCTTCCCGGATGCGCTGGAGCGAAGCAAGGATTCCTCCGATGGAGTAGGGCTCGATGCTCTCAAACCCGTACATGTTGATCAGGTAGTTCCCGTTCCGGTCGGTGGGCAGGACCCGGTCGTTGATCCTGACCGAGCGCTCCCGGAACTCCACGACCGAGGACCCGTCCAGGAAAGGCGCGATGCCGAGCACGGGAAAGTAGCTGCCCTGGTATTCCCGGACGGGGCTCGTCCTGCGGAAGGTGCCGTCGCTGTCCTTCGAGAACTCCACGACCGCCACTGAGCGAGAGGCGGCGAAGAGCGCGGCCATGGGAAGTTCATAGTCATTGTTCCGCGGGGCCGGCCGGAGGCGTTCCTCGCCAAGCACGTTCCTGACCGCGAAGCGCTCAGGGAATCCCCCCGGAAGCGGCGCGCCGAGCTGCAGCCTGGTCCGCTTGTCCATCTCCGCGGTCTCATGGGTGATGACCATGCTGTGATAGACGTTCCCGGCCCCGGCGGTGGCATCCACCAGGACCTGGTCGTTCAGATCGTCATAGCGCTGGGAGAAGAGGATATCGAAGAGCACGGCGCGGGCGCCGCCGATGGCGAGGAAGTCGAGCAGGTCCGCCCAGATGGCCCGGGGCCAGGGCCATCTGCCGGCGATGGACTCCAGGGCCTTGATCGAGGCGTCGTCCACGAGGATCACCTTGATGTTCCTGGGCGGGGCCGTTCCGGAGCGGTAGAACTTTGCCTTGGTGTCGTAGACGATGTTCTCTGCCCGTTCGAAGAGTCCGTCGCGGTAGGCCGCTACGGTCCCGAAAGCGACCAGGACCGCGATGAGCAGCGGGATGAGTATCTTGTTCTTCATAGCAGGACCGAAGCGGAAGTCACCAGGGGCGAAGGAGAGCGTCGAATCGGCATCCGCGGCGATGCGAATGGCCCGGCGTTCGTGTCAGCTTCAAGACTAGCACATTTTTGCATTTATTGACAAGGGAAAAATCCCCTCACAGCGCGGGGCCGGAGGGCGTTCGAGCGAAGGGGGAACAGGGCTGCCAGGTGAGGGTTACTTCCCCGGCCGGAGGGCATGGATGGCCCGGCCCTGCACGGCGCCGGCTGCCTCCATGAGGGTCTCGGACAGGGTCGGATGGGCATGGACCATTCCGCTGAGCTGAGCCGAGGTGAGCCCCGCGGCGATGGCGAGCACGCCCTCATGCACCAGCTCCGAGGCATGGGCGCCCACGATATGCACGCCCAGGACGCGGTCGGTCGCCGCGTCGGCAATGACCTTTGCCATGCCGGCGATCTCGCCCGCGGCATGGGCCTTGCCGAGGCCCCGGTAGAGGAAGGAGCCGGTCCGGACCGGGATCCCCCGCTCCGCTGCCTCGTGCTGCCGCAGCCCCACGCTCCCGACCTCGGGCCGGGTGAAGACGGCCGAGGGGACCGCGTCGTACCGCATGACCGCGCTCCCGCCCAGGGCGTTCTCCGCGGCGACCAGCCCCTGGTGCGAGGCCACATGGGCGAGGAGCATCCTGCCGGTTACGTCGCCGACGGCATAGATGCCCTGCACCGAGGTCTCCATCCGCTCGTTCACGGTGATCTCGCCCCGCCTGCCGGTCGCCACGCCCGCAGCATCGAGTCCGAGGTTCCCGCTGTTCATGACCCGGCCGACCGAGACGAGCACCTGCTCCGCCCTGATATCCTTCCCGCCCGGCAGCCGCGCCACGGCCGGCCCCTGCTGCGGGACCTCGAGGGAGCTCACGCTGCTGCCGGTGATGACCGGGATCTTCTCCTTTTTGAGCTCCCGGGCGATCACCGCGGCGATCTCCTCGTCCTCGGACGGAAGCACCCGGCCCGCCGTCTCGACGATGGTCACCTCGGCCCCCAGGGTCCGGTAGATGAAGGCGAACTCGCAGCCGATGGCGCCGGCGCCGATGATCAGGATGCTCGCCGGTACGCGCTTCAGGAGCACGGCATCGTCGCTCGAGAGGACCACGCTGCCGTCGAACGCAATGCCCGGGAGGGAGGCCGGCCGGGAGCCCGTGGCGATGATGATCCGGTCCGACCGGACATCCATCGTGGTCCCGTCCGGCTGCACCGCCCGGACAGCATCGCCGGCAAGCAGGGAGCCGCGGCCCTCGATGAGCCGCACCCGCCAGCTCTTGAAGAGCTCCCGTATGCCGCGCACCTGGGCCGCGACCACGGCGTCCTTCCGGGAGCGGATGCGCTCGAGGTCGAAGCGCACGCCCTCGGGCAGCAGCAGGCCGTATTCCTCGGCGCGCCGCAGGCGGTGCAGGGTCTCGGTGGACGCGATGATGGTCTTGGTGGGGATGCAGCCCCGGTTCAGGCAGGCGCCGCCTACCTCGCGGTCCTCGATGACCGTGACCTCGGCGCCGAGCTGGGCGGCGCGGACCGCGGCCACATATCCGCCCGGCCCCGCGCCGATGATGGTGAGCTTCGCTCCCACGCTACTTCTCTTCTTCCTCGCGCAGGAACTTCTCGTACTCGTTGCGGCTCATGAGATCGTTGACCTCGGAAGGGTCCCCCATCTCCAGGACGGCGAGCCAGCCGTTCCCGTAGGGGTCCTCATTGATGATCTCGGGAGAGTCCGCCAGGTCCTCGTTCACCTCCACGACCGACCCGGACACCGGACAGATCACCGGCGAGGTCGCCTTGGTGGACTCGATCTCCAGCAGCTCGGAATCGGCGTCCACCTCGGTCTCGACCTCCGGGAGGTCGACATAGACGATGTCGCCCAGCTGCTGCTGCGCGTAATCGGTGATCCCGATCGTCGCGCGTTTTCCCTCCACGCGCACCCATGCATGTTCGCGGTGATACTTGATGTCGTCAGGGTTCATCCTGCACCTCCGGGTGTTCGGGAGCACGACTTCGCGCATCGCTTCACATGCGATGTGCGAACGGAAAAGGGAAGGTGAACGTTATTTATCGCAAGGAGCGCTCTTTGTCAAGGGAAAAAGGAAAAGGGATGCGCATGCGCATCCCCTGCGTATCCCTGTATGCGGACATTCGAACGTTCGGCGTTCGATCTAGGCGGTCGCCATTTCGCGCTTCTCGCGCTTTGCCGCTGCGTTGTTCGTCATCTGCACGGGGGTCATGGCGATCGCCTTCTTCGGGCAGCGCGCCTCGCACATGCCGCAGCCGATGCATTTCTCGCGGTCCACGCGGTGCGCCTCGCGGAGATCCCCCGAGATCGCGTTCACCGGGCAGACCTTGGCGCAGACATCGATGCCCGCGCACTTCGCCGGATCGATCGAGGCCTTCAGCAGCCGCGGCGCCAGGTGGTCCTGGATGGCGCTCGTGGGGCATTTCTTCACGCAGAGTCCGCAGACGACGCATTTGTCATGGTCGATGCGCGCCAGGTTGTTCTCGACCCTGATGGCGTCCACCGGGCAGGTGCGGACGCACATGCCGCAGGCGATGCAGCCGACCTGGCACTTCTTCTTCGTGTCCACACCCTTGTCCCTGCTGTGGCAGCTGATCACCACCGCCTTGGCCGTCCGGGCAAGCTCGATCACCTGCTTGGGGCAGGCGGCCACGCACTTGCCGCAGGCCGTGCACTTCTCCCGGCTGATGATCGGAAGGTTGTCGCCGCTCATGGTGATTGCTTCAAACGGGCAGGCGCGCATGCAGGTCCCGTAGCCGAGGCAGCCGTAATCGCAGGACTTGTCCCCTCCCGCGGCCAGGACCGCCGCGGTGCAGTCCATGACGCCGGTATACTGGAACTTCCGCTGGCTCCTGCTCTTCCCTCCCTGGCAGAAGACCCGCGCCATCCGCGGCTCCACGGCCTCGGCCTTCTTTCCGGTGATCTCGGCGATCTTCTCGGCCACCGGCCCCTTCCCGGGCGCACACAGATTTACCGCCACCTCGGGGTTGCCGACGACCGCCTCCGCGTAGCCCATGCAGCCCGCAAACCCGCAGGCGCCGCAGTTCGCGCCGGGAAGATTCTCCCTGACCTGTTCGACCTTCGGGTCGATCTTTACCACGAACCGCGCGGCAACGAGAGCAAGCGAAACGCCGAATCCCACGCCGAGCAGCGCGAGCACCCACAGGCCGTTCACGAGAAGGCTCCACGGAACCTCCTTCATCGCCTCCACCGACCCGCCGACGCCCGCCATGGGCGCCAGCTTGTGCGTGAAGACATTCACGGCCTCGTACAGCGCGTTCAGCATGGCTTGCATGATCTGTTCGAACATGGCATTACCCCTCTACCGCACGTGAGGAACTGGTCTGTTTGCAGAAATACTGCCTCGATACGCGCCCCCCGTCTACAGCGTGATCATCCCGGAGAAGCCCATGAACGCAAGGGCGATCAGGCCGGTCACCACGAAGGAGATCGGCAGCCCCTGGAACGACCTCGGGATCTCGGCGAGCTCCAGCTTTTCCCGGATGCTTGCCATGATCACAAGCGCCAGGCTGAAACCGGCGCCGGACCCCAGGGCCAGCGAGATGCTCTCGAAGAGATTGTAGTGCTCATCGGCGTTGATCAGCGGCACGGACAGGATGATGCAGTTGGTCACGATCAGCGCCAGGTAGATGCCGAGCTTGTAGTAGAGCGCCGGGGCGACCTTCTTCAGGATCGTGTCCGCTGCCTGCACGAAGCCAGCCACGATGCCGATGAAGATGACGATCTTGAGGTAGAGCAGGTTGAACGGGACCATGACATAGGCATAGATGACCCAGCTCAGCGCGGCGCTGATGACCATGACCGCCGTGAAGGTGATGCTCATGCCCACCGCGGTCTCCATCTTCTTGGTCACCCCGAAGAAGATGCAGAGCCCGAGGTACCGGGAGAAGACGAAATTATTGATCAGCGCCGACGCGATGAAGATGGTGAAGATATGCTCCCACATGGGAACCCCCCGAATGCGGAGTGCGGAGCGCGGAATGCGGAATTCCCGTCGTCCGCAGTTCCGGACCGTCAATCCGAATTGATGTAGTTCAGGCCTTCAGCGGTCCTCTTGCAGCTCAGACCCCGCACGCCGGACGCGAAGCTCCGAACGGCCTAGTGTCCGCCCCCGCTCGCTCCCGTGCCGCCGAAATACCTGCGGTCGATCCAGTTCAGCATGCCCATCAGCAGCCCCATGGCGAAGAACCCTCCCGTGGGGAGGATCATGATCAGGAGCGGCTTGATCGGCTTGCCTTCCGAAACGAGGATCTGGTATCCCCAGAGCGACCCTTTGCCGAGGAACTCGCGAGTGATGCCGATCAGGACCAGGGCGAGCAGGAATCCCAGTCCCATTGCCGCGCCGTCCACGGCCGCGGGCAGCACGGAGTGCTTCATGGCAAACATCTCGGCGCGGGAGAGCACGATGGCGAAGGCGACGATCAGCATGATATAGAGCCCCATCTCACGGTAGACGTCGCGCGCATAGGCCGCCATCACCAGGTCCGTGACCGTGACCCAGGTGGCGATGATGAACATGTAGGACGGCACCCGGACCTTGGCGTTGATGAAGTTCCTGAGCAGCGAGACCGTGGCATTGACCATGGTCATGACGAAGAGCACCGCCACGCCCATGAGGAACCCGTTCTTGACCCCGCTCGTGACCGCCACCGCCGGGCAGAGCGAGAGGGCGAGCCGGAAGACCGGGTTCTCCCCGAAGATGCCGTTCTTGACGATCGCGCCGTAGCTCACCTGGTTCGCCATTACTTCTGCCCCCCTTGCCCGGACGGCGCCGTGCGCGCCGCTGACGTCACGCCGCCGCCGTACTGGTCCACCAGAAACTGGACCGCGTCCTTCACTCCCTCGGCCACGGCCCGGCACGAGATCGTGGCGCCCGAGATCGCCTGGATGTTTTCGGTGGTCTCGGACTTCACCAGGACGATCTTGGCCAGCTCTTTGCCCTTGAACTGGTCCAGGAAAGGCTCCTCCAGGATCTGGTCCCCCAGGCCCGGCGTCTCCTGATGGCTCAGCACCTTGAGGTTCTTGACGCGGAGGTCGCGGTCGATCGATACGAGCAGCTTGATGTAGCTCGAATACCCCTTGCCCGCCGAGCTTGCGATGTAGGCGACCGGCTTCCCGTTCGCCGTCGCGGCGAAATACTCATAGGTCTTGCGGTGGACCTCCCAGGTGCCCGCGGTCTTGATGGGCTCCGTGGCCTCCGGCGCCATCTCCTTCAGCGCTTCTTCCTTCTCGCGCTGTTCTGCGATGTACTTCACCGGCGAGGTGGCCTTGAAGGTCCCGCCCATGATGAAGCCCGCGCCCACGAAGATCGCCACGAGGCTCACCGTGATACTGATCATCTCCTTCATCGCTTCACCCCCTTGGCCTCGGCCTTGCCGAAGACCCGGCTCCGCATGCGACGGTCGAGGATCGGCGCGAAGCAGTTCATGAGCAGGATGGCGAACATCACGCCCTCGGGGAAGCCTCCCTTGATGCGGATCAGGCCGGTCAGGAGGCCGCAGGAGATGCCGAAGACGACCTGGGCGCTCCGGATCGAGGGGCCGGTCACATAGTCCGTGGCCATGAAGAAGGCGCCGAGCATCAGCCCCCCGGCCATCATATGGAGCATGGCGTCCCCGGTGAAGAGACCTTCCTTGCCGCCGAAGGCCCAGGTGAAGATGCCCACGGTCAGGATGAAGGTGATCGGGATATGCCAGGTGATGTACCGCTTGATCAGCAGAAAGGCCGCGCCGAGCAGCAGCATGATCGTGGCCGTCTCGCCCAGCGACCCGGCGCGGTTGCCCATGAGCAGGTCGCGGTAGATGTTCGGATAGAGCTCGAGCAGCCGAGCCATGCCGTCCTCTTTCAGCACCGCCAGAGGCGTGGCCATGGTCTTGGCATCCATGGCCGCAAGGGAGGCGACCGGCTGGGTATAGGTGGTCATGGCCTTGGGAAAGCTGATCAGGACCAGTGCCCGGCCGATCAGGGCGGGGTTGAAGATGTTGTAGCCCAGGCCGCCGAAGAGCTGCTTCGTGATGGCGATGGCGGTGAAGGAGCCGACCGCCGGGATGTAGAGCGGGATGTTCGCCGGCATGTTCAGAGCGATGAGAAGGCCGGTCATGAAGGCGCTCCCGTCCGCGACCGTGACCTCCTTGCCCAGCATCTTCTGGACCGCGGCCTCGGTCAGAACGGCGGTCAGGATGCTCACCACGATGACCATGACCGCGGGGATGCCGAAATAGTAGACGCCCATGAGCGTGGCGGGCAGCAGGGCCGCGTTCACGGTCCACATGATCTTCGCCGTGCTCTCCTCGGTCCGCATGTGGGGACCGATCGAGACGATCAGTTCAGGCTGCGCCGTCGGCTTCGCTTTGGCAGGAGCTTCCATGGATAGGATGACCTCGTCTGGTTTGATGATGCCCGCATACGGCAGGGGCGGGCCGCAGACCCGCCCCCTCCGGTCAGTTCTTCTTCTTCGCCAGCTCCCGCTTCGCCCGTTTCACCCACTGCACCATGGGCCGGTTGGCCGGGCAGACGTAGGTGCAGGAGCCGCACTCGAAGCAGTCCAGGACGTGATAGTCCTTGGCATCCGCGAAGCGCCCCTTCTCGACGAACAGGCCGATGACCGAGGGCTGGAGCAGCATGGGGCAGGCGTCGATGCAGCGGGCGCAGCGGATGCACGGACCATAGGACTTGGTGCTGACCTCGGACCGGGGAAGGATGAGGATGCCCGATGTGCCCTTGATCACCGGCACCTCGAGGGTGAACTGGCTCATGCCCATCATCGGACCGCCCGAAATGACCTTCACCGCGTCCTCGGTCAGTCCCCCCGCCTCGGCGACCAGTTGAGAGAATGGCGTGCCGATGCGGGCAAGGAAGTTCTTCGGCTCCTTGACGCCCCTGCCGGTGACGGTCACGTACCGCTCGATGAGCGGACGGCCGAAGCGGACCGCGTCATGGATCGCCACGGCGGTGCCCACGTTCTGGACCACCACGCCGCAGTCCATGGGCAGCCCGCCCGCGGGCACCGTGCGGCCCGTGATGGCCTGGATCAACATCTTCTCCGCGCCCTGGGGGTACTTCACCTTGACCGGCCAGACCATGATATCCGCGGACCCCGCGGCGGCCTGCTGCATGGCGGATATGGCGTCCGGCTTGTTGTCCTCGATGCCGATATGCCCCTTCGGCACGTTCAGGATCCGCATCAGGATCCGGAGGCCCTCGATGATCTCCTTCGACCGCTCGAGCATCAGGCGGTGGTCCGAGGTGAGATAGGGCTCGCACTCGGCGCCGTTCAGGATCACCACATCGATCGGCTTCTCCTTGGGCGGCGAGAGCTTGACATGGGTCGGGAAGGCGGCGCCGCCCATGCCCACGACGCCCGCGTCGGAGACCATCTTCCTGAGTTCCTCCGGGGAGAGCATCATGGGGTCCGGGGTCTCCTTGATGCCCGCCGCCCACTCGTCCTTCCCGTCGCTTTCGATCACCACGGAGGTCGCGTCCATGCCGAGCGGATGGGGAAAGTTCCCGATGGCGGCCACCTTGCCCGAGATGCTCGCATGCACCGGCGCCGAGACGAATCCGCCGGTCTCCCCGATCTTCTCGCCCTTCTTCACTTCCTGGCCGATCACGACCGTCGGCTTGCAGGGCGCTCCGATATGCTGACTTAAGGGGATGACGGCTCTCTGGGGGACGGCTGCGGTGACCGTGGATTTGCGGGAGGTGAGCTGCTTGTTGTCTGCAGGATGGACGCCGCCGCTGAACGTGGCGCTGGCCCTTATGGTGGATGCTTCCATATCTCTCCGCACCTCTTGTATGGGGATGGGAACTAAAGTTGCGGTTTGACAAGTTCTGAAATGGCCGCAACGTTTATAACAAATGTCACGAAGGGTGTCAAGCGATTTTTCCTGTACCAGCGGATGGTCCCGGCGCACTCGGCGTGCGTCAGGCCGCAAGATCGCCTGTTCGCAATCATGCAACAAAAACAGGGAGGCACGGCATCTTTTCGCCGTAGCCTCCCTGCTCTCGAGCTCTTCTGCATTGATCGCGACGAGGAACTGATCTGACGATATCTCGCCGTCACGCGACCTGGACCACTTCCTTCACCGCGGGGATCTGCTGCTTCAGGAACTTCTCGACGCCGTTCTTGAGGGTCATGGTGGACATGGGGCAGGAGCCGCAGGCCCCCTTGAGCCGCACCTTCACCACGCCGCTCTCGTCAACGCTCACCAGCTCGATGTCCCCGCCGTCCCGCTGGAGCGCCGGCCGCACCTGCTGGATCGCCTGCTCGACCTGCTCTTTCATGTTTATCTCCTTGCCGGGTAGTGTTATTATAGAACCATGCGTTCGGGTCATTATACTCCCTTTTCGCACCGCTGCACACCCTTTTTTCCCGGACCTTCGCGCCCCCTCCGGCCATCGTGCAGCAGGCGGCTGCATCATGTCCATCAATCGCCCCTTCGAAAAGCTGAAACAGCGGCTGAAGCGTGCCGCAGCAGCGGCCCCTTCCCCGCCCCCTCCGCCCGCTCCGGCGCAGCCCACGGAGGAGGACCTCTTCGCCGATGCCATGAGCGATGTGCGGGAGATCGAGGGCTTCCGCGTCCTGCCCTGCAGCCGCACCTCCCGGCGCGGCGCGCCTGCGCGGTCCCGCGATGACGCGGACGACGATGCGCTCCGGATGCTCGAACGGATCGCCTGCGGCGAGGTCCCGATCAACCTCTCCGCGACCCAGGAGTACATCGAGTGGACCAACCCGGACCATCGTCAGGGGCTGACCGATGAGCTTCATGCCGGCAGGTTCGCGGTGCAGGCGATGCTCGACCTGCACGGCGCGTTCGGCGGGGACGTGAACGGCGAGGTGGACCGGTTCCTGGTCGATGCGCAGCGCCGCGGCCTCCGCTGCGTCAAGATCATCCATGGCAGGGGGCTCGGCTCGGTCCGCGGGCCGGTGCTGAAGCATGCCGTAGTGCGGAGGCTGGCGGGGCACTACCGGAAACAGGTCATCGCCTTCGTGAGCGCCCGCCAGTGCGACGGCGGGCTGGGAGCGCTCTATATTTTGCTAGGGAAGAAGTGAGGGGCTTCCTGTTCATAATCATCAGTCTGCCATCTTGTTCCTGCCGTATCCATTCCGCATTCCGCAATCCGAATTCCGCACTCGGGACTATTCCTTCCACCCATGGTTCCCGATGAGCGGTACGAAGACACAGGGGATGCTCGTCCGCCGGACGACGCCCTCTGGCGTCTTGACCACCTTCACCAGCATCTGGGAATACCGCTCGCCCACCGGGACCACGAGGATCCCGCCTTCCGCGAGCTGCTCGAGCAGCGGCGCCGGGACCTCGGGCGCCGCGGCAGTGACGATGATGGCGTCAAAGGGCGCCATCTCCTTCCAGCCGTAGGTCCCGTCGAAGACCTTGATGGCCACTGACTGGTAGCCGAGCCGGTCGAGCGTGGCGCGGGCACGGTCCGCGAGGGACTTCACCCGTTCCACCGTATAGACCTTCCGGGAGAGCTCGGCGAGGACCGCGGCCTGGTAGCCGGAACCGGTCCCGATCTCGAGCACCCGCTCCGTGCCCTTGAGCCCGAGCAGCTCGGTCATCAGGGCCACGATATAGGGCTGGGAGATGGTCTGGCCGCCGCCGATGGGAATGGCATGGTCGCCGTAGGCCTGGTCCTTCAGCACGTCGGGAAGGAATTCGTGGCGCGGGACCTTCCGCAGGGCCGCGAGGACCCGCGCGTCCGTGACGCCGCGCGGCGCGATCTGTCCCTCGACCATTCGATGGCGTTCTTTCTCGTAGTCAGGCGGCATAGCGAGGTGCCCGGCGGCCCCGGCGGGCGGCTCACTCCTTCCCGCGGAAGGCCAGGGAGGCAAGGGACGCCAGGCGGTCGAAAGCGGCGTAGTCCGTCAGGTCCAGGTGCAGCGGCGTGACCGAGACCATGCCGCGTGCGATGGCGTCGAAGTCCGTGCCTTCCGCCTGCTCCCATTCCGGCTCTCCCCCGCCGATCCAGTAATACTTCTTTCCCCGCGGGTCCACGCGCTCCACGGTCATCTGGTGATAGATTCGCTTGCCGAGCCTGGTGATCACCGTGCCCCGGATGCCTTCCAGCGGAAGGTTCGGCACGTTCACGTTCAGGAGCGTTCCCTCCGCCTCGCCCTCCGCGAGGACGTGGCGCGCCACCCGGACCGCCACCTCGGCGGCCTCGGCGAACCGGAAGTTCTCCCGTGCAGCGAGCGAGACGGCGAAGGACGGCACGCCCAGGATGCGCGCCTCGATGGCGCCCGCAACCGTTCCCGAATAGGTCACGTCATCGCCCATGTTCGGCCCCTTGTTGATGCCCGAGACCACCAGCTTCGGGACCTCCTGCAGCAGGCCCTTGACGGCGATGTTCACGCAGTCCGTGGGCGTCCCGTTCACGCTGTAGACGCCGTCCTTCAGCTCCTCGATCAGGAGCGGCCGGTGCAGGGTCATGGAATGGCCTGCCGCGCTCCGCTCCCGGTCCGGCGCCACGATCACGGTCTCGTCCAGCTCCCGCAGCCGTTTGGCCAGTACCTGGATGCCCGGCGAATAGACGCCGTCGTCGTTGGTGACGAGTATCACTTTTTCATCTCTCCTGTTTACCGGGGCATTGCGTGAGCGTGGGACGTCGCTCCGGCTCCCCCGGGATGATGCCCGCTTCGCAGCATGCTGCAGAACGCTTTGCGAACGGCCCGAACCGTCATCAGGACGACCTCTCCGGGATGACGCTACGGGACCTGAGAAGAGCGATCACCGCCTGGACGCACTCCTCGACG
>CAZTXN010000027.1:0-19679 GCA_964617655.1 uncultured Nitrospiraceae bacterium
TTTTCTGTTGCTGGACTTTTCTTGATGATTGTGCTACAAAGCGGCATGCAGATACCGGAAGGTCTGAAGTTCGACGAGAAGGGACTGATTCCCGCGGTGATCCAGGATGTGGGAAGCGGCGAGGTCCTGATGGTCGCCTTCATGAACAGTGAATCGCTCCGCCGGACCGTAGAGAGTGGTCTTACCTGGTTCTGGAGCAGGTCCCGCAGGGAGTTCTGGCAGAAAGGCGCCACGTCCGGGAACATCCAGCGGGTCCGGGACATCCTGTATGACTGCGACCTGGATACGCTCCTGATCAAGGTGGACCAGACCGGACCTGCATGCCATACCGGGGAGCGGTCCTGCTTCTTCAGAAGCTTCAGGGAACCGGGAGGGAAGACATGAGTCTTGACCAGAACTGCATATTCTGCAGGATCATCTCAAAGAAGATACCGGCCAGGATCGTGCATGAGGATGAACATGCCATCGCGTTCGAGGATCTGAACCCGCAGGCGCCGGTGCATACGCTGATCGTTCCCAAGGAGCATATCGCGGACATTCACAGCATCTCAAGCGACCAGAAGGAGACCATCGGGCATCTCTTCTTCGTTGCGAAGATGATCGCATCCCGGAAATCCCTGGAGAAGAGCGGCTACCGGATGGTGATCAACAACGGCAGGGACGCGGGGCAGACCGTGTTCCACATCCATCTGCATCTTCTCTCCGGACGTGCGTTTGCCTGGCCGCCGGGATGATCTTCGGGCAGCTGTATATCCACGCTGCTCTGTGAAATCGGAATGAACATGCTGTGGAGAATGAAAAGGAGGAAGTTCCTCACAGCTCTTCAAGATCAGATATCTTCGGCATCACCATGGTCATCCCCTGCTCTTTCTCCCTTTCTTCCCGCTGGTTACCTTCTCTCTTCACATATCCACACCCCTTATTACTACTACGACGAATCTTATTAAGTATTACAGCATAAAATCATTTCCGCTGCTCTCTGTCAATCTTTTCTTTTTCTTCCTGAACAGCGATAAATCATTGGCAGGAACATCCTGCCGTGGTATTCTGACATCCTGTTCTGTGCAGTATATATCCGGCGAGAAGAACACAGGAGAGACCATGAAGAACAAGGAGTTCGTTTTCATCATCACCCATTCCCATGACAAGATCGAGAAGGCGGCCGGCGCGCTCCAGCTGGCGGCGAACATGGCTGCTTTTGATGCGAAGATCGACTTCTTCCTCATGAACGAGGGCGCGTTCCTTGCGAAGAAGGGATTCGCCGAGTCCGCCGCCTGGCAGAAGGCCTTCTCGCCCGTAGCGGAGCTGGTCAAGAGCCTGGTCGAGGATTTCGGCTGCAGGTTCTATGTCTGCGCCTCCTGCGTCAAGCCCTATGGACTGGAGGGTGCGGAGCTGATCACGAACGCGGAGATCAAGCCGGGTTCCTTTCTGGGAGAGCTCCTGATGGAGCGGCAAGGTCTGACCTTTTAGTATTTCGCGCAAGAACGGGGTGCCGGGCGCCATGAAGAACATAGCGAACTTTCTCTTCGAAGCGGGCATGCTGAAGCGTACGCCGAGAACAGGATACCAGTTTCTGGGATCCGGCGCGGAATCGGTCGCGGAGCATATCTTCCGTACGGTCTATATCGGGTATGCGCTGGGAAGGATGGACGGAACGGCGGATGTGGACCGGATCGTGAAGATGTGCATGTTCCATGACCTCCCGGAGGCGCGCACCGGGGACCAGAACTACGTGAACAAGAAGTACGTGACCGTGGATTCAGGGAAGGCCGTCGAGGACATGGCAAAAGCGCTCAGCTTTGGAGAAGATATCAAGGACGCCATCCTGGAGTTCGAGGAGGGAAGAACAGAGGAAGCGATGCTGGCAAGGGATGCGGACCAACTGGAGTTCATCATCGCGCTCAAGGAGCACAAGGACCTGGGCAACAACTATGCAGAGGAATGGCTCGAGTTCTCCCTGAAGCGGTTGCAGACCGTGACAGCGCAGGAACTGGCAAAGGTGATACTTGAGACGGATTCATCGCTCTGGTGGTTCGGCGACAAGGGGGAATGGTGGGTCCGCGGCGGCAAGAAGTGAAAGCTGTTCATCAGCTTCCCGGACGGTTGTGTCTGCGCTGACCTGAACGGGGAGGGGCGGTCACCTTCAGGGGCCCCTTTGAACCCGAGACAATGCGGGAAGGATTGCGGAAGCAGGGAACCCTGGTGAACGCAAGGGGAGGAGGCCTGCGGGTATCCCCGCATTTCTACAACACCGAAAAAGAGCTCGAACGGTTCTTTGCGCAGCTCGATGAAATGAGATGAACGGTCAGGATCGGTAGCGCGCTTCGGAAGGGGCGTTCCCTGCGGTCTTACGTATACCATGGTCCCGGTTCGCAGCAAGGTGCTCGAGGGTCCGGTAGACCGCTTCAGCATCAGCGCCGAGCTTTGCGGAGACATCCTGGACCGAAAGGCCTTTCCCTTTGTTCGAACGAAGCAAAGAGAGGATCTCCCGCTGCAGCGAGATGACCGCTCCTGCCGTCTTCTTCCCTGCTTCCACGCCCGGCTGGTGATAGGCATTGATCCCCACCAGGGAAGCATACAGGCCCACCGCGCGCTCGTAGAGAGCGATCAGGCCGCCCAGGGTGCGGGCATCGAGATAGGGAATGGTGATGGTGAGGGAGTCGCGGCCCTTCTCGGTCAGGGCGTCCCGGGTGCCCTGCAGGAAGGCGCTGAGGTAATCGCCGCTCGTGACATCCCTTTCCACGGAAGGCGACCTGCCGGACCGGTCCTTCAGCACCTCGATGAAGGTCACGAAGAAGTTCTCCACGCCCTCCCGCAGCTGCTGCACGTAGGCATGCTGGTCCGTGGCGCCCTTGTTCCCATAGACAGCGATGCCCTGGTTCACCACCGCGCCGGAGAGGTCCTTCTCCTTGCCGAGCGACTCCATGATGAGCTGCTGCAGGTACCGGGCAAAGAGTTGCAGCCGGTCCTTGTAGGGCAGGATCACCATGTCCTTCGCTCCCCGGCCGGAGGTGGCATGGAACCACATGAGCGCAAGGAGGGCCGCAGGGTTGGAGCGCGTCGAAGGGATGCGGGTGGCGCTGTCGCAGAGCGCGGCGCCGGCAAGGAACTTCCTGATATCAAGGCCCTGGAGGGCCATGGGAAGAAGGCCCACTGCTGAGGTTATAGATGTTCTTCCACCCACCCAGTCCCACATCGGGAAGATGGCCAGCCATTTCCCCTTTTCAGCATCCCGGCAGAGCTTGCTCCCCACTCCGGTAACAGCGACCGCATGCCGGGAAAAAGAGAGACCGGCCTTCTTATAGGCTCCCATGGTCTCGAGCATGCCGTTCCTGGTCTCGACAGTGCCGCCGCTCTTCGATATCACGATGCAGAGCGTCTCGGCGAGGGACGGGCCGAGACCGGAGAGCACGCGGTCGAACCCGTCAGGATCGGTGTTGTCCAGGAAGCTCACCTGCATCCGGTCCTTCCCGGTGCCGAGGGCATCGGAGACGAACTGCGGACCGAGGGCAGAGCCGCCGATGCCCACGGAGAGCAGGCGGGTGAACTGCTTCCGCTTCTGCGGACGCAGCTTCCCGCCATGCACGGCCGAGGCAAAGGAGCGGATAGCTGCGAGGGTCTGCCGGATCTCAGCCGTGATCTCCTTCGAGGGAGCGAGCTCCGGCGCGCGGAGCCAGTAGTGGCCCACCATCCGTCCCTCATCCGGGTTCGCGATGCCGCCCTTCTCGAGATCATCCATGGCAGCAAAGGCCTGCTGCATCCGGGGCTCCATGCGCCCCAGGAAGCCGTCAGGAAAGGAGATCCTGCTGATATCGAGCGTCAGCCCGAGTTCGTCAAGGCCGCAGAGATGCTTCTGGAAGCGTTCCCATCGGTCGCTGTTCGGCATGAAAGGGGTCCTCGTTCCGTTCGAATGGGGTGCAGGGACATTCTATCACAAATAGCGCGGAACGCGCGGCCGGAGCGGAAAAACCGCGTAGGTCCTGCAGGACCTTCTATGGTAATATAGGCCATGCATCACGAAGAGACCATCTGTGCGGTTTCGACGCCGGTCGGCGCGGGCGGGATCGGCATCATCCGCGTGAGCGGCAGCCGCGCGATCGAGATGAGCGCCAAGCTCTTCCGGCCCGCGGGAAACTCGACCCTCGCCGGCGCGGCGTCGCATACCGTGCAGTACGGACAGGTCCTCGATCCCTCGACCGGCGCGGTGGTGGACGAGGCGCTCGCGACCGTGATGCGGGCGCCCAGGACCTACACGCGCGAGGACGTGGTGGAGATCAACTGCCACGGAGGACCGGCGCCGCTCCGGCGGACCCTGGAGCTCCTGCTTGCAGCCGGCTGCCGCCCTGCGGAACCGGGCGAGTTCACGAAGCGGGCCTTTCTGAACGGGAGGCTCGACCTGACCCGGGCCGAGGCGGTGATGGACATCATCCATGCCCGAACCGAGCTCTCCCTCAGGGCGGCGAACGAGCAGCTCCAGGGAGGCCTGTCGCGCGAAGTGGAAGCGCTCCGCGAGCGGCTGGTCGGGATCATCGCGGGCGTTGAGGCAGGGGTCGACTTCCCGGAGGAGGAGATCGAGACGCCCAACGGCGGACCGCTGGCCGGGGAGCTCAGGGACCTTTCCGACGCGGTCCAGCGGATGCTCGACGGAGCGGACTTCGGCCGGGTGCTGCGCGAGGGCGCAGCCGCGGCCATCGCCGGGAGAACGAACGCGGGCAAGTCCTCGCTCCTGAACGCCCTTCTGCGGCAGGACCGGGCCATCGTGACCGAGGTGCCGGGAACGACGCGGGACGTGCTGGAGGAGTGCCTGAACATCAGCGGCATGCCGCTCCGGGTCCTGGACACGGCAGGCATACGGCATACCGGCGACATCGTGGAGCAGGAGGGGGTCCGGAGGAGCCTGGCCGCGATCGCTTCCGCGGACCTGGTCCTGATCGTGCTGGACGGATCGCTCCCCCTGGGAAGCGACGACCTGCGGGTGCTCGAGGCAGCGAAGGGAAGGGCCGCGATCGCGGTGGTGAACAAGAACGATCTGCCGCGAAGGCTCGAGAGCATCCCCTGGCCCGAGCGGCAGGTCAGCATCTCCTGCAGGACCGGCGAGGGCATCGACCGGCTGAAACAGGCAATGCTGGACCTGATGCAGGAGGCAGCGGCGCCGCCGCGGGAGCATGCCTGGGCGGTGAACCAGCGCCACCGGCTCAGCCTGGAGCAGGCGGGGAAGAGCATCGGAAAGGCGCTGGGGTCCGCAGAGGCCGCGCTCTCGCCGGAGTTCATCGCCCTGGACCTGCGGGACGGCCTGGACCATCTCGGCATGATCATCGGCGCGACGTATACGGAGGACATCCTGGAGCGGATCTTCCGGGACTTCTGTATCGGGAAGTGAGCAGGGCCCAAGCGAGTGACAGAAAAAGCAGAAAGAGCATTAACCACAGATAGAGGCACTCGGGAATGACGGAAAAGTGTTGCTGTAGTGTTAACCACAGATGAACAAAGACGAGGACGGAAGAAGCAGGACAAAGAAGAAGGTATTTCTCGCAAGGACGCAGAGACGCAGAGAACAGCGGGAGCAGATATTTGCGACGGGTGGATGCGGAAAATGCAAAGACCGAACAAGACCTCTCACAGTCCGCGAAAAGAATGATGATCTTTATCATCTCCTATGCAAGATAAGAAAAGGCTTTTGACGTATCCTTGTAAATCCGTGTGCATCCGTGTCAAATGACCTGCTGTTCTTTGCGCCTTGGCGAGACAAGAGGTTCTGATCCCATCTCTGCGTCCTCTGCGCCTCTGCGAGAAAAAGGGATATCAGGTTCTTCTCATATGGATAGAACGAGAACATACGACGTCATCGTGATCGGCGCGGGCCATGCGGGGATCGAGGCGGCTCTGGCGGCGGCGCGCATGGGCTGCTCCACGCTCCTGCTCACCATGAACCTCGACACCATCGGCCAGATGTCCTGCAACCCGGCCATCGGCGGGCCGGCAAAGGGCCACTTGGTGAAGGAGATCGACGCCCTGGGCGGCGAGATGGCCAGGTGCATCGACCGCACAGGCATCCAGTTCCGGGTCTTGAACCGGAGCAAGGGGCCGGCGGTGCGGGGCACCCGCGGCCAGGCGGACAAGCAGCGCTACCGCATGATGATGAAAGAGACGCTCGAGAAACAGGAGCGGCTGGACGTGAAGCAGGGCGAGGTGCAGCGCCTGCTGATCGAGGACAACGTCATCAGGGGCGTCGAGACGACCATCGGCGTAGAGTATCCCGGCAGGACGGTCATCGTCACGACCGGCACCTTTCTACAGGGCCTCATCCATATCGGCCTGACCCAGCATCCCGCAGGCCGGGCAGGGGAGTTCCCGTCCATCGGTCTCTCCGAGAGCCTGCGGGATGCTGGGTTCGAGCTCGGACGGCTCAAGACCGGCACGCCTGCGCGGCTGAATGGCAGGACCATAGACCTCGCGAGGATGAAGGAACAGCCTGGCGATGACCCTGCGCCCTTCTTCTCTTTTACGGAGAAGACCCACCCGCTCAGGCAGATTTCCTGTTATCTGACACACACCAACCCACTTACCCACAGAATCATCCAAGAAAACCTAAGCAAATCACCACTTTATGCAGGGGTGATCAAGGGGATCGGTCCTCGGTACTGCCCGTCCATCGAGGACAAGGTCATGCGCTTCTCAGGACGGGAGCGGCACCAGGTCTTTCTCGAGCCCGAGGGGCTCGAGACCGGGGAATATTACGCCAACGGGGTCTCGACCAGCCTGCCCTACGAGGTGCAGGTGCAGCTCTACCGGAGCATTGCGGGGCTGGAAGATGTGGAGATCATGCGGCCGGCCTATGCCATCGAGTACGACTACGCGCCGCCGACGCAGGTGCAGCATTCCCTCGAGACGAAGCGCGTGGCAGGCCTCTACTTCGCCGGCCAGATCAACGGCACCTCGGGATACGAGGAGGCCGCTGCCCAGGGCCTGATGGCAGGCATCAACGCAGCGCTGAAGGTCCGGAAGGAGAGGCCGCTGGTGCTCGGCAGGAACGAGGCCTATATCGGCGTGCTGATCGACGACCTGGTGACGCGCGGCACGAACGAGCCCTACCGCATGTTCACTTCCCGCGCAGAGTACCGGCTCATCCTGCGCGAGGACAACGCAGACATGCGGCTCCGGGAGATCGGCCGGAGGGTCGGGCTGGTATCGGATGATGACTTCCGTGAATTCGACCAGAAGAAGCAGGCCATCGAGCAGGAGCTCGGACGGGTGCGAAGGACCTGGGTCAGACCGGCCGGGGACGTGAACGAACTGCTGCGGCAAAGAGGTTCGAGCGAGCTCCTGTCAGACCTCTCGCTCGAGCAGCTCCTGAAGCGGCCCGAGCTCTCCTATGGGGACATCGTCGCCATCAGCCCGCCGTCAGCGCTGCTGGCAGAAGATGCGGCAGAGCAGGTCGAGATCCAGGTGAAGTACGAGGGATACATCAGGCGCCAGCAGGACCAGGTGGAGCGGTTCGCCGGAATGGAGCAGCGGTCCATACCCCTTGACCTGGACTATGACGCCGTGACCGGCCTGGGCGCGGAGGTGCGGCAGAAGCTGAAGCAGGTGCAGCCGGTCTCGCTCGGCCAGGCATCGCGCATCTCGGGCGTGACGCCCGCGGCCATATCGCTCCTGATGGTGGCCATCGAGAAGCGGCGGCGCGGAAAGGCGGCCCCATGACCCTCCGGCGTACGCTGATCGAGGGCGCCGACGTCTTCGGCATCAGGCTGACCGAGAAGCAGGCGGACGCCTGCCTGGTCTATCTCCTGGAGCTCCGGAAATGGAACAGCAAGATGAGCCTGACCGCGGTGCGCGATGAGCAGGAGATCATCATCAAGCACTTCATCGACTCCTTCTCCCATGTCCGGGGCTTCGACCCGCTCCCGGGCAGCCGGCTCATGGACATGGGCTCCGGCGCCGGCTTCCCCGGCCTGCCGCTCAAGATCGCCTTCCCGGACCTGCAGGTCCTGCTCGTGGAGTCCATCAGAAAGAAGGCGACCTTCCTGCGCCATGTCATCAGGACCCTGGCGCTGACCGGCGCCGAGGTTGCCGAGAGCCGGACCGAGGACCTGGGAGAGGCACATCTTGCTGCATTCGATGTGGTGACCTGCCGCGCCTTTGCGAAGATGGAGACCGCGCTCGAGGCCGGCGCGCGGTTCGTGAAGCCCCGCGGCCTCCTGGTCCTGAGCCGGGGGCCGGCAGAGAGCATCAGCGAGCGGGAGGTCCAGGCCCTCGGCCTGGCGGCGGAGAACCGGCTGGAGCTGAGCCTGCCGGTCTCCGGGGACCGGAGAGCCATCTGGGTCTTCCGGCGAACGGCCTGAAGTTCCACGTGGAACAGGGGAGGGACGATTTCGGATTTCGGATTGCGGAATAAGGATTTTTCTCAAAGGGCTAGAATGATTTCACCGGGAGGCCGCAAGGAGCGCGAGGACGTCAAAGGCTGACGAACAATACAAAGACCTTTAACAGGTTGTTGAAAAACGTTTTTCGGTGTCTTTGCGAGCGAAGCGAAGCAAACTCGTAGTCCGGGATTTCAAGCAGATACGAGATTGCTTTGTCGCAAAATCGCTCCTCGCAATGACAATCCAGGCTTATTCAGCACACTGTTAGGGACTGATCAGCTCTTATCAGATCTGATCCGTGTCAAAGACCCTTTCAGGTATTTCAATAAATGGCGGAGCCTTCTTTCCATATCCCGCCCGAGTGGCGGGCGGCAGCAGAGGAGATCGAGGCAGGCAGCGGCCCGGTGATCGTGGTCGGCGCGCCCGGCTCGGGCAAGACCACCTTCTGCATCTTCCTTGCTGCCCAGTTCTGCCGGAGGAGGAGGCGGGTGGCCTGGATCGACGCTGACCCGGGCCAGCCCTTCATCGGCCCTCCGGCCGCCTTCTCCCTGGCGCTCTATACTGATGCAGCAGAGCTGCTGAAGCGGAAGCATCCCCTTGCCATGGGCTTCATCGGGAACACCAGCCCGGTGGGCCACCTGCTCGAGGCGGTGGCGAACCTCCAGAAGCTCTCGGTCCGGGCAGGGGAGCTGGACCCCTCCCTGGTGCTGATCAATACCTGCGGCCTGGTGAACGGCGGTGCGGCGCGGGAGCTGAAGTACCAGGAGATCGATATCATCGCCCCGCGCTATGTCGTTGCGGTCCAACGCGCGAACGAGGTGGAGCATCTCATCGCGCCCCATCTCCAGCGGGCCGGGCTGCTGGCGCTCCGGCTGCCGGCCTCGCCGGAGGCGCGGGTCTCGACGCCCGAGGCCCGGAAGGCCCTGCGGGAGCAGCGGTTCAAGGAGTACTTCCGCGGGGCTGACTACCAGGATATCGCCCTGTCCGACGTGGGCATCCATGGCCCGGGGCTCGGCACCGGCGAGCGGCTGGGCTTCCGGGACATCAACCTGCTCTCGAAGCTGCTCCAGAGCATCGTGGTCCATGCCGAGCTTGCGGCGGACCGGCTTTTCGTGGTAACAGACGGCGAATATGCCGAGACCGAGCTCTTCACCGCCAAGGAGCGGTACAATGTGCGGGAGATCACGGCCATCAAGAGGTCCGAGCTGGACTATCTTCTGGTCGGCCTGAACGACGACCGGAACCTCTGTCACGGCCTGGGCGTCATCCGGGAGATCGATCTGAAGGACCTGGTGCTCCGGGTGGTCACCCCGCTGCGGGACCTCTCGGAGGTCCGGAACCTCTCCTTCGGCTCCCTCAGGGTGAACCCGGCAGGAACAGAGCTGGGCGGCCGGTGACCCCGTCAGAGCCAGATAAGGTACTTCGAAGTCTCTGAGCACAAGGGATGACCCCGCGGCCCGCGGATGCTTGAGGCTCTGACGGGGTGAATGTTCCACGTGGAACAGGCGATTGCGGATTTCGGAATAGGAATCAAAATAGCTTGTTCAAGTGCTTCTCCGGTCGTCATTGCTTCGCTTCGCTCGCAATGACAATCCGGGACTTTTTCAGCAGACTGCTAGGCCTTCTTGACCATCCCTTTGATCCTGTTATCCTGTCAAGGTTCTTCTCGTAGTTTCACGAGACGAGATTGCTTCGCTTCGCTCGCAATGACAGACCGCCTGCTTTGTCAGCGACCTGTCAGCGCGCAAATCCTCGACGATCGGTCTTTCAAGCCTTTTTACAACCATCCTCCTTATCCTGTCATCCTGTCCGGGCCTTTTTCTTCTCTTCCTGGAAATACGTTCCCAAAAAAACGCAACGTTTATGACCCCCGTCATAGGCCTTCTGCGTCCGGTCCTGTATCATCAGCCCTACAAGCAGCGAACATCACGATCTCAGGAGGGCATCAATGTTCTGCAATCAGTGTGAACAGGCGGCGAACGGCACGGGCTGCACGAAGATCGGCATCTGCGGCAAGGACCCGCAGGTATCGGCGCTCCAGGACCTGCTGGTCCATAGCCTGAAAGGTCTCTCGCTCTACGCGGTCGAGGCGCGGAAGGCCGGCAGGCTCGGGACCGAGGTGGATGTCTTCACCGTGAAGGCGCTCTTCTCGACGCTCACGAACGTGGACTTCGATCCTGCCAGGTTCCAGGCACTCATCACCAGGAGCGTGGAGCTGCGCGATACGCTCGCCGCTGCGCTGCCCGGCACGGCAGCGCCGGAGCACCCGGCAGCCTTCTTCCGTGCCGCAGGGACCATCGAGGGTCTGGAGCAGCAGGGGAAGGCGGTCGAGGCCGAAGGCTCCGCGGACGTGAACATCCGGTCGCTCCAGGATATCGTGCTCTACGGCCTGAAGGGCGTTGCGGCCTATGCGGACCATGCCGCGATCCTCGGCAGGACCGACAGCCGGGTGGCCGCCTTCCTGCATGAGGCCCTGGCTGCCATGACCCGGAAGGACATCGACCTGAACGGCTGGGTGGCCCTGGCCATGAAGTGCGGTGAGGTGAACCTCCTGGCCATGGAGCTCCTGGACAGCGCGAACACCGGGACCTACGGCCATCCCGTGCCGACCAGGGTGCCGCTCGGCGCGAAGAAGGGCAAGGCCATCCTCGTCTCGGGCCATGACCTGAAGGACCTGGAGCTCATCCTCCAGCAGAGCGCAGGCAAGGGCATCAACGTCTACACCCACGGCGAGATGCTCCCGACCCACGGCTACCCGGCGCTCAAGAAGCATCCGCACTTCTACGGCCACTACGGCACGGCCTGGCAGAACCAGCAGAAGGAGTTCGCGGACTTCCCCGGCGCCATCGTGATGACCACGAACTGCATCCAGCGGCCGCTGGACGGGTACAAGGACAACCTCTTCACCAGCGGGCTGGTGGGCTGGCCGGGTGTGCGGCATATCGCGGACGGGAATTTCGCTCCGGTCATCGAGCGGGCCCTTGCGCTGCCCGGGTTCACCGGGGACACGGCTGGCAGGGAGGTCATGGTGGGCTTCGCCCGGAACGCGGTGCTCGGCCTGGCGGACCAGGTGATCGCCGCGGTGAAGGACCGGAAGATCCGCCGCTTCTTCCTCGTGGGCGGCTGCGACGGCGCCAGGCCGGGCCGGAACTACTACACCCGCTTCGTGGAGCTGGCGCCGAAGGACACGGTGGTGCTGACCCTTGCCTGCGGCAAGTTCCGGTTCTTCGACCAGGATCTGGGCGAGATCAACGGGATCCCGCGGCTGCTGGACGTGGGCCAGTGCAATGACGCCTACTCGGCGGTCCAGATCGCCCTGGCGCTTTCGAAGGCCTTCAACCTGCCGGTGAACGACCTGCCGCTCTCGCTGGTGCTCTCGTGGTACGAGCAGAAGGCCGTGGCCATCCTCCTGACGCTGCTCCATCTCGGCATCAGGGACATCCGGCTCGGCCCCACGCTCCCGGCCTTCATCACGCCGGCGGTGCTGGACGTGCTGGTGAAGAACTTCGACCTCAAGCCCATCGCCGCCGCGCCGGAGCAGGATCTTGAGGACATCCTGGGCGACTGCTGGGCGCGCTCCGCGGCAGAGTGCGAAGAGTCGGTCAGCGCATAGGTCTGATGAACAAAGAGCCTCCCTCACGGCAGGACAGCGCAGTTACGGCTGTCCTGCCGTTCTTTTATCCTGAAAAAAGCATTTGGACACGGATAATATCTGATAACGTCAGGAGAAACCTACGGTCAATACTTGAAAAAGAACTCACCTGCAAGGTGAAAAGCTTTTCAGAACGAAAGTATTTGCTTTATCCGCATTTTCCGTGTACCAACTGCCGTTTTCAGGTTTATCTGTCTGGTGCTGCTGCCTGACCTTGAACCGGGCCTCGGCTAGGCGCATCCACTCCGGCAATGACACTCTGTTTGCCGCCTCTGCCCTGCATTCCCGGGGCAGTGATGCTTCGCCCGGATGAGCATGTAATTATTTGTTTTAACGATGTTTTCATGACAAGTTTTCTCTTTCCTTATCCATCCTTCTATGGTAAAGTAAGCCGGTTTTGCATCCCTCCGGAGAGGTCCCGTGGCCAGGATCATCGCCATTGCCAACCAGAAGGGCGGGGTCGGGAAGACGACCACCGCCGTGAACGTCGCCGCATCGCTCGCGGCCGCGGAGCGGAAGGTGCTCCTGATCGACGCGGACCCGCAGGGGAACTCCACGAGCGGCATGGGCATCGAGAAGGAGCAGCTCGAGGGCAGCACCTACGACCTCTTCACCGGCAGGCGGAAGCTGGACGAGCTCCTCCGGACCACGCACTTCCCCTGGCTCCAGGTGGTGCCGGCGAAGATCGACCTCGTGGGCGTGGAGGTCGAGCTGATCCAGATGATCTCCCGCGAGCGGGTGCTCAAGAAGGCCATCGAGCCCTTTCGCGATGACTTCGACTACATCTTCATCGACTGCCCGCCGTCGCTCGGCCTCCTGACCGTGAACGCCCTGACCGCCGCGGACGGGGTGCTCATCCCGGTCCAGTGCGAGTACTACGCCCTCGAGGGGCTCTCGGCGCTCATGAACACCATCTCGCTCATCCGGCAGGACCTGAACCCGGAGCTGAGCGTCGAGGGCGTGCTGCTCACCATGTACGACAGCCGGAACAACCTGGCGGACCAGGTGGCGGACGAGGTGCGGAAGCATTTCGGCGGCAAGGTCTACAAGACCGTGATCCACCGGAACGTCACCCTGAGCGAGGCGCCGAGCCACGGCAAGCCGGTGCTGCTCTACGACATCCGTTCCCGGGGCGCCCAGAGCTATCTCGATCTCGCCAAGGAGGTGCTGGGCCATGCAAAAGCAGGCGCTCGGTAAGGGGCTCGGCGCGCTCATCCCGGACCTCTCGACGCTCGACGCCAGGGAGCGGAAGGCCCTCGGCATCATGGAGGTCGAGCTCGACCGCATCGTGCCGAACGAGTTCCAGCCGCGCAAGGTCTTCGACGACGGGAAGCTCCGGGAGCTGGCCGCGTCGATCAGGGAGCAGGGCGTGATCCAGCCGGTCATCGTCCACCGCATCGGCGCGAACTACGGGCTGATCGCCGGCGAGCGGCGCTGGCGGGCCGCCCGGCTCGCGGGGCTCAAGACCGTGCCGGCCCTGGTGCGCGAGGCCACGAAGCGCGAGCTGATCGAGCAGGCGCTGATCGAGAACATCCAGCGCGAGGACCTGAATCCCCTCGAGGCTGCCGAGGCCTTCAAGCGGCTGCAGGACGAGTTCAGGCTGACCCAGGAGGACCTGGCGAAGCGCGTGGGCAAGGAGCGCTCCACGGTCGCGAACTTCCTGCGCATCCTGGGGCTGCCGAAGGAGATCCGGCAGCACCTGGCTTCGGGCGCGCTCTCGCTCGGCCATGCCAAGGCCATCCTCTCGCTGGAGCGCCACCGCGACCAGTTCCTGGTGGCGAACGCCGCGGTGAAGAAGGGGATCTCGGTCCGCGAGGCCGAGGCCCTGGCCGCAAAGCTGAAGCATCCCGCGAAGGAGAAGCGGACCGTCCGCGCGCCGGCGGAGCACCGCGCCGTGGAGGAGCGGCTGAAGAAGGCCCTGGGCACCAAGGTCTCCCTCGCGCCGAAGGCCAGGGGCGGCAGGATCGTGATCGAGTACTACTCGAACGACGACCTCGACCGGATCCTGGAGAAGATCACGTAGTCGATGAACAGGTACTTGAACCGCCAGGGCGCAAAGGTCGCGAGGAAGGCAAGGCCAACGGCAGGGTACTTTGATGAGGGTATCCTCGCGTTCTTCGCGGTGAATGAGTTCTGGTGTACGTTTCTCCAGATCCGAACATCATCAAGCGACATATTTTGCACAGGAGGATGTTTCCATGCTCAAGAAGACACCAGGCGTCGCGGCGGAGCACGCGGAGATCACGGCGTTCCTCGGCAAGGGAACGGAGTTCAAGGGCGTGCTGAGCTTCGGCGGCACGATCCGCGTGGACGGCAGGGTGGAGGGCGAGGTGGTCTCGAAGGACACGCTCATCGCCGGCGACGAGGCGCACCTGCAGGGCGAGATCACCGTGGGCACGCTCATCTCGAGCGGCCGGGTCAAGGGCAACCTCACGGCCACCCAGAAGGTCCACCTGCTCGCCCCGGCGGTGGTGGAGGGGACCATCAAGACCCCGAAGCTCATCATCGAGGACGGCGTGACCTTCGACGGCACCTGCGAGATGGCGGGGATGAAGAAGGGCGGGGAGCAGAAGGTCGTGACGCTCTCGGAGCGGCAGTAGGCAGGCTGCTTCATCGTCTTGACGAAGCAAGATCGGCATGATATTATGCTGACAGGTAAGATATTGGAGGAGTCAGCATGAAATCTACCGTTTCGACAAGAGGTCAAGTTTCCATCCCTGCGGAGCTCCGGAAGAAGTTCCATATCGAGCCGGAGACCCAGGTCGAATGGATAGACGAAGGGAATGCCCTCAAGGTCATTCCCATTCCGAAAGATCCTGTCAGGGCCTTTCGCGGCGCCGGCCGCGGCCGCTACACGTCCGACAAGCTCCTGAAGGACCGACGCCGGGAGCGTCAGGAGGAAGAGGCCCGTGACCGCAGGTCCTGAGGCCTATGTGCTGGACACCTCGGCGGTCCTCACCCTCTGGAACGAGGAGGACGGCGCTCCTCTCGTTGAACGGCTGCTCCTCGACGCCTCAGAGCGGCGATCGGTCTTCATCTCCTTCATGACCGTCATGGAGTGCCGGTACCGCATCTGGAAGGACCAGGGCCGGGACGCCGCAGAGGAGATCACCCGTTCCCTTCGCCTGCTTCCCGCCATCCGCGTTGACCTCGATGACGACCTGCTCATGACCGCAGCAGAGCTCAAGGCACAGTTCAGGATATCCGTGGCCGACAGCTGGATCATTGCCACGGCGATCACGCGGAACGCGACGCTGGTGCATAAGGACCCGGAATTCGATGCGCTTGGTTCCCGGGTGACCCTGAAGGCGCTGCCCTATAAGAACAGAAGGTGAACGACCGGCACCCCTATTCCTTATGACCCTCATCCATTTCTTCCGCACCCCCGCGCTTTCGGACTTCCAGACCGCGAACCTGCTCGCCAGGGCACGGGAAGCGGTCTCATCGGATATCCGGAGCATCGACACCGAGTTCTGTTACAATGTGGCCGCCGCTGCACGGCTCACCCCTGACGAGCAGCGGCTGCTTCAGTGGCTCCTGGCCGAGACCTTCGAGCCGGAGAACTTCTCTTCTTCGTCGTTCTTAACCCCCCTTCATCCCCCCTTGGCAAGGGGGGACAGGAGCGGGGTGTTGGCAAGGGGGGAGACGAGGGGGGTGTTGGCAGGGGGAGATCGTGGGGGATCGCGCACTCCGCAATTGATCGTAGAGGTCGGCCCCCGCATGAATTTCACCACCGCCTGGTCCACCAACGCGGTCTCGGTCTGCCATGCCTGCGGTCTCAGGAAGATCACGCGCATCGAGCGGTCGCGGCGGTACCTCCTCATTCTCGCGCCGGGTGCGGCGCTCACGGCGGAGCAGGAGGCGGCCTTCCTCGGCCTGGTCCATGACCGCATGACCGAGTGCCGGTATCCGCGGCCGCTCCGGACCTTCAAGCCCGGCATCCGGCCCGAGCGGGTGAAAACGATCCCTCTCCTGAAAGAAGGCCGTCCGGCCCTGGAGCGCCTCAACCGCGAGATGGGCCTGGGCATGGACGACTGGGACCTGGACTACTACACCAACCTCTTCGTGCGGGAGATCAGGCGGGACCCCACGAACGTGGAGTGCTTCGACCTCTCCCAGTCGAACAGCGAGCATTCCCGCCACTGGTTCTTCCGCGGCAGGCTCATCGTGGACGGGAGGGAGGTGCCGGACACGCTGATGCGCATCGCGAAGGCCACCTATGACGCGAACCGGAACAACAGCGTCATCGCCTTCAGCGACAACTCCAGCGCCATCCGGGGCTACGACATCCGGACCATCGTTCCCCGCAGGGTCGGGGAGCCCTCGGCCTTCGACAGCGCGAAGCGCTCCTACAACATCATCTTCACCGCTGAGACGCACAACTTCCCGTCAGGCGTGGCGCCCTTTCCGGGGGCCGAGACCGGCACCGGCGGCCGCATCCGCGATGTTCAGGCCACGGGCACGGCCGGCCTCGTGGTCGCCGGCACCGCGGCCTACTGCGTGGGCAACCTCCGCATCCCGGGCTATGACCTGCCCTGGGAGGACCCGTCCTTCCTCTATCCCGAGAACCTCGCCTCCCCGCTCCGGATCGAGGTCGAGGCGAGCAACGGGGCCTCGGACTACGGCAACAAATTCGGCGAGCCGGTGATCCAGGGCTACACCCGCTCCTTCGGGCTGCGCCTGCCTGACGGCGAGCGGCGGGAGTGGATCAAGCCCATCATGTTCTCCGGCGGCATCGGCCAGATGGACGCGCGCCACACCGCGAAGTCCGAGCCCGAGAAGGGCATGCTGGTGGTCAAGATCGGCGGCCCGGCCTACCGCATCGGCATGGGCGGCGGCGCGGCCTCCTCGATGATCCAGGGCGAGAACATCGCGGAGCTCGACTTCAACGCGGTCCAGCGCGGTGACGCCGAGATGGAGCAGAAGCTGAACCGCGTGATCCGCGCCTGCGCCGAGCTGGGAGACCGGAACCCCATCGTGAGCATCCATGACCAGGGCGCGGGCGGGAACTGCAACGTGCTGAAGGAGATCGTTCATCCCGCCGGGGCCCGCATCGAGGTGCGGAGGATCCAGGTGGGCGACGAGACGCTCTCGGTGCTCGAGATCTGGGGCGCCGAGTACCAGGAGCAGAACGCGCTTCTCCTCCGGCCGGAGCACCGCCGCGTCTTCGAGGACCTCTGCAGGCGCGAGCGGGCGCCCGTGGCCTTCGTGGGCCGCATCACCGGCGACGGGTACGTGGTGCTCCATGACGGGACCGACGGCTCCACGCCGGTGAACCTGGAGCTCGCGAAGGTGCTGGGCGACATGCCGCAGAAGACCTTCCGGCTCGACCGGAAGCAGGACGCGCTCCGGCCGCTCGAGCTGCCCGCGGGGCTCACGGTCCGGCAGGCCCTCGACCGGGTGCTCCGCCTCCTCTCCGTGGGGTCGAAGCGCTTCCTGGCGAACAAGGTGGACCGGTCGGTCACCGGCCTCATCAGCCGGCAGCAGTGCTGCGGCCCGCTCCAGCTCACCGTCTCCGATGTGGCGGTCATCAGCCAGTCCCACTTCGGAACCACGGGCGCCGCCTGCTCCATCGGCGAGCAGCCGGTGAAGGAGCTGCTCTCGCCCGCGGCCATGGCGCGGATGACCGTTGCCGAGGCGCTCACGAACATCGTCTGGGCCGAGACCTCCGGGCTCAGGGACATCCGCTGCTCCGGCAACTGGATGTGGGCGCCCAAGCTGCCGGGCGAGGGAGCGCGGCTCTATGACGCTGCCGTGGCCATGCGGGACCTCATGCTGCCGCTCGGCATCGCGGCGGACGGCGGCAAGGACAGCCTCTCCATGGCCGCGAAGGTGGCCCTGCCCAACGGCGGGAGCGAGACGGTCAAGTCGCCCGGCACGCTGGTCATCTCGGCCTATGTCACCTGCCCGGACATCACCAAGACCGTGACCCCGGACCTGAAGCTGCCCGGCTGGGGCAGGTTGCTCTTCATCGACCTCTCAGGCGGGAAGGACCGGCTCGGCGGCTCTGCCCTGGCCCAGGTCTACGGCCAGGTGGGGAACGAGCCGCCGGACATCGATGACGTTGACCTGCTCAAGCGGGCGTTTAACGCGGTGCAGGAGCTGGTGAAGCGGCGGCTGATTCTCGCGGGCCACGACCGGTCGGACGGCGGGCTCATCACCGCGCTGCTCGAGATGGCCTTCAGCGGCAACTGCGGCATCGAGGCGGAGCTGCCGGCCGCGGCAGATCAGGACGCGCTCGCCCTGCTCTTCAGCGAAGAGGCGGGGCTGGTGATGGAGTTCGCGCCGGAGAACGAGGCAGCCATCGCCGAGATCCTGAGCAAAGCGTCCGTGCCCTTCGCGGTCATCGGCAAGGTCGTCCAGGAGAAGCGGGTGCGCATCTCGCTCCGCGCTCCTTCGGACCCCGGGCTCCGCGCGGTGCTTGACGAAGATATGCTCCTGCTGCGGGATATCTGGGAGGAGACGAGCCATTGGCTCGACCTCTACCAGCGGAACCCGGACTGCGTCCGTGAGGAGCGGAAGCGCTCCTACGACCGGCCCGGACCGCAGTTTCATATCCCCTTCACCCCGAAACCGACCGAACAGAGGCTGCTCGATCGGAAGGAGAAGCCGATGGTCGCGATCATCCGCGAAGAGGGGTCGAACGGCGACCGGGAGATGGCCTCGGCCTTCCACCTCGCGGGGTTCGAGCCCTGGGACGTGATGATGACCGATCTGCTCAGGGGACGGGTGACGCTCGACCGGTTCCGCGGCGCGGTCTTCGTGGGCGGGTTCAGCTATGCCGATGTGCTCGACTCCGCCAAGGGCTGGGCTGCCAGCATCCGGTTCAATAAAAAGGTCTGGGACCAGTTCGAGCGGTTCTACCATCGCCGGGACACCTTCAGCCTCGGCGTCTGCAACGGCTGCCAGCTCATGGCCCTCCTGGGCTGGGTGCCCTGGCGCGGCATCGCGGACCACCTCCAGCCGCGGTTCATCCATAACCGCTCCGGCAGGTTCGAGTCCCGCTTCTCCACGGTCAAGATCCTGAAGAGCCCGGCCGTCATGCTCCAGGGCATGGAGGGCGCGTCGCTCGGCATCTGGGTGGCCCACGGCGAGGGTATGGCCTACTTCCCGGACCAGGCCATATATAAGGAAGCCGAGTTCGGGCTCGCGCCGGTGCGGTACGTGGACGACGGGAACCGCATCACCGAGGCCTATCCCTACAATCCCAACGGCTCGCCGGCCGGCATCGCCGGGCTCTGCTCGCCCGACGGCAGGCACCTGGCCATGATGCCGCACCCCGAGCGCGCGGTGCTGACCTGGCAGTGGGGCTGGATGCCGGAGCAGATGAAGCGGAGCCTGGCCGCGTCGCCCTGGCTCCGGATGTTCCAGAACGCCCGGGAGTGGTGCGAGAGGTGAAGGAGCAGGTCAACGACGGGAATCGGACGGGGATGAACGCGGATAGAGGCGGACAAAAAGGGAAAAGAACCAAAGAGCATTCAAGCCAGTGTTGGACACGGATGCACACGGATAGACACGGATAAGGTCAAAAGCAAGAAGGTCTTTATTCTTTGTTTTCAGAAAAGAACGAAAGAAAAGGATGATGTTTTCTAGGTTTGTTTTATCCGCGTAAATCCGCTCTTATCCGCGTCCAAAGATCAGGCCTTGTTGTTTGGTTTGATCCG
>CAZTXN010000027.1:19779-21317 GCA_964617655.1 uncultured Nitrospiraceae bacterium
TCTTATCCGTGTCCAAAAAAAGCAGGTGTTTTAATTGTTCGTATCCGTGTCTAAAGCGATCTCTCGCATGCAGGAGGTATGCAGGGACCGAGCGGAACGGTCCTCTTGATCAGCGACAGGATGCACCCAATAGGGAAGAGGAGTGAGAATCTCCCGCTGCCCCGCAGCCGTGAAGGGGACGAAAGCCCGATATGCCACTGTCATGCGACCCATGACGGGAAGGCGGGCGAGTAGGTTTGGACCCGAAGCCGGAAGACCGATCCCAGACGAACGAATTCCCGAGGGAGGAATATCTGCGATGCAGTACCGCCACTTCACGCACCGCGAGTGCGAGTTCTTTCCCTGCCACGACCTGCCTGACTGGAGGTCCTGCCTCTTCTGCTGGTGCCCGCTCTACCTGCTGGACTGCGAAGGCGATTTCACGACGACCCAGGGGGTGAAGGACTGCTCCGCCTGCGTGCTTCCCCATTCCGCGGAAGGGTACGACTATATCCTCGGCCAGGTGAGCCGGCAGATATTCCAGCGATCGTGAGGGGCGAAGAAAACCTCCGCTCAGGGAAATCTAATTTGAACCACGGATGGAGACAGAATTCAACGCGGACGGTCGCTGATCTATCTATGAGTCATTATGAAGACACTTCTTCAGCGGCCATCATAATTCACATCATATATCGTCAGCGTTAAATTCTATTTCTTTCGATTGAAGCGAAATTAAACAGAAGTCAATGCCTCGTGGCTCAGTGGTGAAGACCGGATTCTCATACGTATCCCTGACCAGGAAAAACCCCTTGCGGTCACGGCAGGTTCGCAGTACACTATATCTAATTCCGTTCGCGCCGGGATGACGTTCACCGACCATCCCCGGCGCGTTCCATTTTCAGGGGGTCGCCATGTCACAGGCGCAGAACGGCAGCACCGTGCAGGTCCATTACACCGGGAAGCTGACGGACGGAACGGTATTCGACTCGTCCCGCGAACGCTCTCCGCTCAAGTTCACGCTCGGCAAGGGCCAGCTGATCAACGGGTTCGAGAAGGCCGTGGTGGGCATGAACGCCGGGGAGAAGAAGACCGTCACCATCCCGTCGGACGAGGCCTACGGCCCGCGGCAGGAGAAGGCCGTGGTCGAGATGGAGCGCAAGAACCTGCCGCCGAACTTCGACCCGCAGGTCGGGCAGCGGCTGGAGCTGACGCAGGGCGACGACACGACACTGCTGGTGACCGTGACCGCTACCTCGGACAACACCATCACCCTCGACGCGAACCATCCGCTCGCCGGCAGGGACCTGACCTTCGATATCGAGCTGGTCTCGGTCGCGGCGTAAGCACGAGAACTTGCTGGGTTTCAACGCTGATGACGCGGGAAGACCTATGATTACGCATGACAGTTCATACGCTCTTTCATAGACCCTATCTGTGTCCTCAGTCTCAAAGCTCAAGATCTTTCTCTTGCAGAGTTCTGTAGGGGCAGCCCTGTGTGGCCGCCCTTTGTCTCGCAGAGAAGGTGAGAAAGAAGACCGAAGGACCGCTCTCTCGCAGAG
>CAZTXN010000028.1:0-21314 GCA_964617655.1 uncultured Nitrospiraceae bacterium
GGCACAATGGCCTGATACAATACCATGCCGCCCCATGGCCGTCAAGGGGATTCGGTGCAATCGAGCAGACCGGGAGGCCCGGGAGCGCCCCGTTCATGCGGTCCCGCGCATTCACCGGGAGGGATGGGGAACCGGGAAGCCGAGTCGCCGGGATGCGTGCGGGAACGGCACTCCCCGACGACGACGCCCGCGGTCCGATGTACTGACAAGCGGTTCAGAACAGGGTGTAGATGAAGGGAGCGACCGCCGACCCTTGCGTGAAGACGATCAGCAGTCCGAACAGCAGCAGAAAGAGGATGATCGGCAACAGCCAGTATTTCTTCCGCACGCGCATGAACGCCCAAAGGTCCCTCAACAGTTCCAGCATCAGTAGGGTTCCTCCATGTTCTTCGGGTCAAGGTGGGAGCTCGCGACGCGGTAGCTCTCCGCACGCTGATCGAACTGGCGCTCAAGGGGGTCCCGCCGAAAGCGCCTGAGCACGAACGCCGTCGGGACCATGACCAGGCACCAGACCAGCCCGAGCACGATCCGCGCGTTCGCCTTCCCCAGGACATTGCCCAGGCGCATCCACGCGCGGTAGATCCCGCCGAGCCGCGCAGGCATGGCGATCGCCGCCAGGACGAGCGATGCCGCCACGAACCAGGGCCAGCGGGGCACATCGGTCTTCCGCAGGAGCGGGAGCGCAAGGCCGAAGAGGCCGGCCAGGATCAGGCCGAGGGTGATGCCGAACTTCCGCAGGTCCTGCCGGTCGGGGCGTCTGGGCTCATTCACCGCGACTCACCGCCTTTCATCGATCGAGCGCGTGGTCCTGCAACCGGTCCGTGCCGGTCTGCTCAGTAGACTGGCCGGTCTTGGCCAGGATCGCGTTCTCGATCACCAGGTAGTCCATCCCGGTTCGCTGGAAGCAGCGGAAGGCGTCCTCAGGCGTGCAGACGATCGGTTCGCCCCGTACGTTGAACGAGGTGTTCACCAGGACCGGACAGCCGGTGCGGCGCTCGAACTCCCTGAGGAGCGCATAATAGCGGGGATTCGCGTCCCTGCTGACCGTCTGAACCCTCGCCGACAGGTCCACGTGCGTCACGGCCGGCACGGTCGAGCGGGGGACCTTCAGCCTCTCCAGGCCGGTCAGTGCATCATCCGCTTCGGATGACCCAACCCGCACGCCAGTGGCGACCGGCGCCACGAGGAGCATGTAGGGGCTCTGCCGGTCGAGCTCGAAATAGTCCGCTGCCCGCTCACCCAGGACCGAGGGCGCGAAGGGACGGAAGGACTCGCGGAACTTGATCTTCAGGTTCATGGTCGCCTGCATGGCCGGGTCGCGGGGATCGCCGAGGATCGATCGCGCTCCCAGCGCACGCGGACCGAACTCCATGCGCCCCTGGAACCATCCGACCACCGCCCCCGCGTCGAGATATGCCGCCACGCGGGGGAGCAGGACCTCATCATCCACGACCTCATACCGCGCACCGAGCGCATTCAGCGCCCGGGTGATCTCCGCCATGCTGTACCGGGGGCCGAGCAGGGCGCCCTGCATGGCATCCCGGGGACCTCCGGCGCGGGGAGCGCCCAGGTAGTGATGCCAGCAGAGGAGGGCCGCGCCGACCGCGCCGCCCGCATCGCCCGCGGCCGGCTGGACCCAGAGGTCCTTGTACCCGGCCTCCCGGAGTATCCGCGCGTTCGCCACGCAGTTGAGCGCCACGCCGCCCGCAAGGCAGAGATGGTCCGCGTCCAGCTCCTGCCGCACCGTCCGGGCGAGCCGCAGGACGATCTCCTCGGTCACCTCCTGGACGGACCGGGCGATATCCATCTGCTGCTGGGTAAGATCGGACTCCGGTCTGCGCGGCTCCATGCCGAAGAGTTCATGAAACCTTCCGCTAGTCATGGTGAGACCGGTCAGATACTTGAAGTAGTCCATGTTCAGACGGAAGGTCCCGTCATCCTTGATGTCGACGATATGCTGTTTGATACGGTCCGCGTACCGGGGCTCTCCGTAGGGTGCAAGGCCCATGAGCTTGTATTCGCCTGAATTGACCTTGAAACCGAGATAGGAGGTGAAGGCCGAGTAGAGCAGCCCGAGCGAATGCGGGAACTGGATTTCCCACCGGGGAACGAGCGAACTGCCTTCGCCCAGCCAGGCGGACGTCGTGGCCCACTCCCCCACGCCGTCAAGACAGAGGACCGCAGCCCGCGGGAACGGGCTGGGATAGAATGCGGATGCGGCATGGGCCTGGTGATGGGACGAGAACAGGAGCCGGGGAAGCTCCCGCTCCCGCAGGCCCGAGAGCGCGGCAAGCTCCTTCCTCAACAGCCGCTTGAGGAAGAGCTTGTCCTGCAGCCAGACCGGCATTGCCGCGGTGAAGGACGCCACACCCCGCGGCGCGCAGGCCAGGTAGGTCTCGAGCAGGCGTTCGAACTTGAGCAGCGGCTTGTCGTAGAAGACCACGAACCCGATATCGCGGAGGGTGATGCCGGCCTCTTCCAGGCAGTAGCGAAGAGCGTTGGCGGGAAAACCCGGATCATGCTTGGTACGCGTGAACCGTTCCTCCTGGGCCGCGGCCACGATCACGCCGTCATGAACGAGCGCGGCCGCGCTGTCATGGTAATAGGCCGATATTCCGAGGATAAACATGGCTTCGTACCGTCCGGAACTTTCTTAACACAGCGGCATCGGGGTGTCAAGAATCAATCGCTCAACCTCTCCCCGCGCGCCGGGGTCATCCTGCCGGATCCCACCGCGCACCCCTGCCGTGCCGTGGCCCTGTCGTCCAGAGCCATCCGGGGCGATCCATCTCGTTTTGACACCCGGCCGGATGAATGCTATAGTACTGCCGCATCTCGGGGAGATCTGGGCATCACCCGGTACGCATACCGGGTGTTCGTCTGCGCAGCCGTACCGGTCTTCCCCGCGACCCGTGTAAGAAGGCGGTCTCTCAAGGAGGCATCAGCCAAGATGTTCGGACTCAGGCAACCTGCGGGGAAGGTCGTCCGTTCCGTGCTGGTCGGTCTGTATTTCCTAGGCACCCCTCTTGCCCTGCTCGCAGGGTTGGAGCTCTACCTGAAGCACCGGAAGAGCGAAGCCCCGGTCGCCGTGAAGGGCGTCGAGCGGGCGGTCCGGCTTCGGGAGCATCCTCCCGGAAGCGTGCTGATCGAGGAGCCTGACCCGGCCTTTCTTCGAGCATCGGCGCAGAATGTCGAGCCCAAGCGCTACCTCCTCCGCATCGATCGGGACGGGTTCATCATGCCGTCGAGACGGCATGATGAACCGGATATCACCCTGGTGTTCCTCGGCGGTTCCACGACGGAATGCGTCCTCGTGGAGGAGGACCTGCGGTTCCCTGCGCTTGCCGGTGAGCTGCTTGCCCGGAAGAGCGGCTTGAAGGTCAATGCGTTCAACGGTGGAAAGAGCGGCAACAACTCCTTGCATTCGATCAATGTGCTGCTGAACAAGGTCATTCCCCTCGATCCCCAGGTGGTCGTCATGATGCACAACATCAACGATCTCGTCGTCCTGCTCCTGGAACGGTCCTACTGGAACGCCCACCCCAGGCGCTCCCCGGTCTTCACTGTGCGGAACGCCAGGATGAGCGACCTGGTGCGCGCCAAACTGGACGCGTGGATCCCCCATACCATGCGGACGATCGCCGCGTTCTCGTCCGGCGGCCCCGCAGTGCGAGGCCGGGAGGACGAGTTCGCCCATAAGCGGGGGCGTTCGATCCCGGTCGACCGGGATGCGATGCTTCGCGAGTTCGAGATGAACCTGAACACCTTCATCGCGCTCTGCCGGGCGCGGCGCATAACGCCGGTCCTGATGACGCAGGCGCACAGGATGACCGATGATCCCGATGCGTTCATTGCCGGGCTCATGGAGCCGATGGAGCGCGACTACGGGATCGCGAGCAATGCGTTCAAGGCCCTCTATGACGCGTTCAACGACAGGATCCGCGCCGTCGGCAGGAAACAGGGCGTCCTGGTCATCGACCTGGACCGCCGCATCCCGAAGACCGGCGAATATCTCTATGATCTCGTGCACTTTCACGACAAGGGGAGCGCCTATGCCGCCGACATCATCAGCAGCGAGCTGCTCCCCCTGGTCGCCCGGCGCATTCAGCAATGATGGCGGAATGGGCGGCGCAACGCCGACCGTTGCGGCAGGAGACCGGGATGCTCGACCCGATGACCTATCAGGAAGCAGTGCAGGGCGCCGAGCGTTGCCTGAGCGCTGGCAAGGTCGGCAAAGCGGACATATTCATCACGCGGTTCAGGGGCGTGCGCTTCGTGGTCAAGGACTTCGGCAATCAACGCGCCTGGCTCCGGAACAGCATCGGCCGGCTGCTGATCAGCAGGGAGCACCGTGCCTACCGGGGTCTGTCCGGCATCCCGGGCATCCCTGCCGTCAGTCACCGCCTCACCCCGTTCTGCATAGCCGTGGAATATCTCGCCGGCAAGACCTTCAGCAGCGTCGAACGCCATGAGATCACACCGGCAACGCTGCGCCAATTGGAGACGATCGTCCGTGATCTTCATGCGCGTGGATGGGTGCACCTGGACCTGCACCGGAGAAAGAACCTCCTGCTGGTCAAAGGGACCGTCGTCGTGATAGACCTGGCATCAGCCGTGCATACCGGCGCTGTCCCCATTGTGGGCAAGCTCCTGACCAGGACAGCGGGCCTCACCGACCGCCTGGCGCTGGTGAAGTTCAAGGCGCTCTTCGCGCCGAAGCTGCTCACCCGCTGGGAGCGAAGGTTCTGCCGCATCCGGAATGTCTTCTTGCGGACCCCCTGGGAGGAACAAACGACCGTAATCAGGAAGGAGCGTGTGCTCCCCCCTCTGCCCGGCGACAGCCGGCGCGGAGAGGGCATGGATGCGACCACGCATCCCTCCAGGAAGCCCTAGACCAATTTTCTTGTTCTTACCAAAGGCTTGACATCATCTCCTCGCATTTCTTATAATTACAGCGAAATCACTTCCGCTCCCGGGCGTCGCTCACGCCGGTCGGTCGACATGCATGTGGCGTATCACGTTCATCTATCGCGTCCTGGTGCTCTTAGCTCGTTCCTGGTTCATGAGGCGACGACTCGGGAGAAAACCTCTGCCTATCCCTCCGGTTTCGCCCCTCCGGACGATCGATGAGATCATGATCGACCGCCAGGTCCGGCTTGCCGACTCCATTGTGTACCCGCTCACCCGGAGAGGCGGCCATTATTGTTTCTACCGCTCGGTCATCCTGGCAACGCTGCTCAGGGAACAGGGCGTACCCGTGCTGGTCAACATGGGGGGAAGGAACCTTACGTCCGCTCGCATGAAAGCGCACAGTTGGCTTACGCTCGATGGCAGGCTGTTCCATGAGCGCACGGACCGGGAGGAGACGACCCGCTACTGCTTCGACATGGGCCAGAACGCCGACGGGACGGTCCGTTACTGGATCGGCAGGACGTTCGACGATATGCTGCTCAATGACCAGACCACTGCCGTCCGGAAACGGCCGGAGATCGACCGCAGAGAGGAGAGCACGGAGTGGACATAGCACCAACCAGCACCTACAAGGCACCGGACAATTATTCCTGGAGGGACGTGAACAATGAACTGGTGGTACTGAACCTTCAGTCCGGAGAGTACTTCACCTTCAATGATGTCGGACGGGTCATCTGGCTGCTCCTGAACGACGGCAAGAACGTCGACGAGATCGCCAGGTCCATTACGGACCAGTATGCCACCACGGAAGAGAAGGCGCGCATCGACGTACGCGCGTTCATCGACAATCTCTTCCGGCAAGGCCTGCTGGTGATGTCCTAGCTTCCGGGGATAGCCCTAGAAAGGAGGTGCAGCGCATGAAAAAAGTGTATACCGAACCGAGCGTTACCAAGCATGCTTCGATCGAGTCTGCAGCCGGCGTCTACTATTATTACTATTACGTATGATGTCTTCGCACCATGCATCATGGCTGGGAACGCTCAGGAGGTTCCCAGCCATGATGCGTTTCGTCCATCACCGGGAGCGGGAGATCGAACGCCGCTCCCCATCAGATGACGGCCTTCCCCAGCATGCCGCGACCTGTTCCTGTGCCGTCCCCGCGGAAAGGACATTCATCGTTACCTTGATACGCACTCATTGTTCGAAACCCGATGACCAGGGCATCCTGGCGGAACGGATGCCATGGCACGCCGGGTCATCTATCCCCATCATCCGGACCATTCCGACCTCGGCGCGGGAAGCAGCACGCCGTCACAGCCGTGGCGCACCGGCGCACGAAGGATGTTCCGCATGTGCTCCCCCTGCAGGTTCTCCGGGCCTGCTCGGGCGGCCTGTTCGGTGAATGACCGGTGAGAGCTGATCTTGACCGATATTTCGAGGAGCGCGAAGGATGCACGGTCCTGCGCGACGATGGAAGGAAGACCCTTCTCCGGTGTGAAGGGCCGGCCAGGACGCTTTTCGTCAAGATCTACCGGCATACCGGCGTCCTCACCAGGCTGCCCGTCCTGAGCGTCCTCTCGCCCGGGATGCGGCAGTACCGGACCAGCAGGCGACTCCGCTCCGCAGGCATCGACGTACCCGAGGCGGTCGGCGCGGCGGTCTGGAAAGGCCCCGGAGGGCAGATCGATCGATCGCTCTTCGCTACCCTGTGGATCGCGGACATGTTTCCGCTGAAGGAGTATGCCGTCCTGCGGAATGGCTCACCAAGCCTCATCGGGTCCGCCCTTCATGAGCTGAACCGCGCACTGGGAAGACAGATCGCCATCCTCCACGAGAACGGCATCAAGCCGCACGATGTCAACTCCGGCAACTTCCTGGTCCGCCCGCGTGGGACAGGCGGTTTCGATATCATGCTGGTCGATCTGGAGGGTATCAGATTTGCCTGCAGGGTCTCGGAGAAACGCCGCATAGCGAACCTGGCGCAGCTGGCCGCCTGCATGCTCCCGCTGACCGGCTCCGCGGCAGAGGAGATCTGCGCCGGATATGCCGCCGTGATACCTTCTCGAGGAACGCCCGGGTTCCTTTGTTCCGTGCACGATCGCGCACGATCGATACTTTCCCAGTGGGAAAACAATCTCAACGCAAGCTTCGATCAGGTCTCGGCCGCCCGCAGGAAGGCAGGCACGGAGGTGCAGGGATCATGAACGACCTCTCCGGCGTCCGCTCGGCCTCGGTCCCGCAGGACCGGTTCATCCGGACCGTGCTGCACCAGTTCATTGTCGCGGGGCATGCCCGCGACGCGCAGCTCCCCTCCGGGCCCGAGTGGGATGCGGTCGTCCGGCTTGTGCATCTTAATAACTTGGGCCCGCTGTTCCACTTCGCCTATCAGGGCCGGCAGCCGCTCCCCGATGTATTCGAGATCTGGAAGAACGAGCGGCTGCACCTGCTGATGAGCAATCTACACAAGCTCAAGGTCGCTGTCCGGACGTTCGACCTCCTTGCCGGGAACGGCATCCGCGCCGTCGGCCTCCGCGGGCTCAGCCTCTCGCAGGTCCTTTATCCCGATGCGGGCATCCGCCCCATGAAGGACCTGGATATCCTCGTGGACGCTGACGGTCATGATACGGTCG
Source organism: uncultured Nitrospiraceae bacterium (assembly GCA_964617655.1). Classification (GTDB taxonomy): domain Bacteria; phylum Nitrospirota; class UBA9217; order UBA9217; family UBA9217; genus JAKAHZ01. The sequence continues at coordinate 7,542 of CAZTXN010000028.1, forward strand.
TACGGGCGATGCAGCGGGGCGGCCATACGCCGACCAGACTGCTCCGCCGCCAGGTCGTCTATGACCTGCAGGGGGTCGAGACCGAGCTGCACCTTGCATTGCTGACGACCCGGCGCTACGAGACCCAGTTCTCCCGCGACGAGCTGCTTGGCGCACGGGTCAGGGTGGACACCCCCGAGGGTGCGTTCTATCGTTTGTCGGACGAGCATGAACTGATCGAGCTCGTCGCTCATGCGCTCATCCATCACGAACTGCACGGCCTGTTCCGCCTGCTGGATATCGGACTGCTCATGGCGACCCGGCCGCTGGATTGGGACCGGATCGTCCGATGGTGCAGGTCAGCACGTCTCTCGAACATGTATCTCATGACCCTGTCGCTGGCAGATGAGCTGTTCCATCTTCGCCTGGACCTTCCTGCGCGGTTCGCGCGGTCCCTGCCGGAGAGCGTTCGGAGGTCCTTTGCATCCTATGCCCAACTCTATTTTGGCCGCGAGACCCTCGGACACTACCTCCGGCGAAAGAGGAACCTCTTCTTCGTGGCGGAAACGTTCCCCCTCTGGATGAGGCAGTTCCTTCGGCTCTTTTCGGGGTCCACGCTGCGTGAACTGCGACAGGTCCTGGGTCCGGCGCCCTATCCCACACCTCGGCAGCTCAGCAGGGAAAAAAGGACCAACCCGCCGGACGCGGAAACCCATACGCAGGGGGGCCGCCGGTCCCCGACGAGCACCGGACATCTCTCGGATGACCGCTTGCGACGTGCAGGCGGACATGCAGGTATCGACCATCATGGATCTACAGATCAACAATAAGCTTGACTCCACCACCGATTACCGCCTCCTGGACCTGTCCCCAGCCCAAGCAGAGTGGCCCCGTGACCCCTCCCGCAGCCGGGTCCTTTTGATCGCTTTCAATGTGCCGGGCTACTATTCGCTGGCCGTCCGGATCCTTTCCCTGACCGCAGCGCTCTGCGATGCCACCCGGAACCGCGCGGATGTCCGCTACCTGGAGTTGGACCTCGACCAGGACCGGACGGCCCTTCTCGAACGGCTCTCCGCATGGGCACCGGACATCATCGGGCTCTCGACGAACATCTGGAACCTCACGCCGGTCCTCCGGCTGGTCACGGACATCAAACAGCGCTCACCGCAGATCACGACCCTCCTCGGAGGCCAGGAGGTCACGAACTCCGTCACCGACTTCTTGAGCGAGAACCACGGGATCGACTATATCGTCGACGGGGAGGGCGAGCTGCCCTTTCTGCAGTTCCTGGAGAACTGGTCTCCCGCCGAGCGCCGCCTGACCGAGCCATCCCGCATATCCGGCCTCCGCTACCGCTCGAACGGCACGGTGGCCTGTACGGGACCGGCCGCTGTCGTTCCGACCCTCGACGACCTCCCCTCGCCGATCCTTGCAGGACTGGTCCCCGCCGGGAAGAAGTACAAGCTCGGTATCATGCTCGAGGGGGCGCGGGGCTGCCCGTTCCAGTGCAGCTTCTGTTTCGAAGGCTCGCGGGTGACCAAGGTCCGCATGGCCTCGATCGAACGCCTGTCCGAGGAAGCACGCTCCATGGCCGCGCAGGGAGCATCCTATTTTCACCTGCTCGATCCCATCCTCTGCAACAGCAGGCCGGAGCGGCTCAAGGCCCTTTCCGACCTGTTCCGCGACCTCAACCGGCAGAGAAAGATGCTCATCTCGCTCGAGACCTATGCGCAGCATATCAACGACGCAATTGCCCCGTACCTGTCCGAGTTCACCAGCATCGATGTGGGCCTCCAGAGCATCAACCTGGAAACTCAGCGGGAGATCCGCCGTCAGTTCAGCAGCGAGCGATTCCTGGCCGGCCTCGAGAGCCTGCGCAAGACCAACCGGCGGTTCAACCTCTACCTCATCTGCGGCCTGCCGCACGAGACAACGGTCTCCTTTCTCGAAGGCATCCGGTTCGTCATAGGCCAGCGGCCGGTGCAGATCTTCCTGAACGAGCTCTGCCTTCTCAACGGGACCGAGCTGCGAAGACGGGCCGCTGACTACGGCTATGTGTTCGATCCGCTTCCCCCCTACCGCGTCCGCGCGACCGCCTGGATGGACCGCCGCGACCTCCTGATGACGAACGTCCTCTCCAAGGTCGTGGAGCGGCGGTACAACCTCTCCCTGGACTGCCTGTTCCCCCTCGCCCCCTGGACCAGGCAGGGCAGCCTACAGCGGGCGGTCATCCGCCTATCCCACCAGTCCTCCTGCGGCAGGTCCTGCCCCGGCTGCCAGGCGGGCGCCGGAAGCGCGCCCCCCGTCGGCGGCCGGCCTCCGTCGCTGGATGCCGCTGCAGCAGGAGCGGATGTCCACATCCAGGGCGGCGACGCCATCGGCGACCCTGCCTATCGCAAGCTCTACGGCGATCTCATGCTGATGGGCGCATCGCGGATCAGGCTGTCCGCCCCGCTCGAAGCGTTCCCGGACGTTACGGAGGTCCAGAAGCTCCTCTCGCTGGGCCTCCTCCATTTCAAGACCTGCTATGCCGGGGAGACCGATCGCCTGCCGGCCCATAAGGCCCTGGAGAACCTCGGGAACCTCTGCCGGACGTTCAGCATGCACGGCTATGCCTCGCTCCGGCCCTTTACCGAGGTCGTGGCGCTGCATGCCGGCGGATCCCCCCGGGCATACATCGAGAAGGTCAATAGGATCGCTTCCTTCGCGCCGGACCTTATCACGGTTCCCGCTCCGCCTGGCGGGGAGGATGACACCTGGATGAACGAGCTCGTTGCCAGCTTCTGGGACCTCCAGCAGCGGGGCCTCTGGCTTGCGCTCCCCCGCGCAGCCGCGGAGTTCGCTCTCCGGCAGCACAGGGAGCGCGCGCGGCTGGTCCCGCTTCTCGAGGAACTCGGCCTCCTGAGCACGGCGACCCGTTTCCCGCCGTGCTTCGCGCCGGCAGACCCGCCGGGAGAACCCGGATGAGGCGAGTGCGGCGGCAGAACTGTCCGGAGAACGAGAGGACCGTACCATGAACATCCTGATATCGAAACACTGCAATAGACGATGCTCGTTCTGCTTTGCCCGGCAGCGCCTCGGCAGGAATGCCGGCGGCGGCGATCCCTTCATGACCCGCGAGAACCTGCGGCGCATCATGGCCTTCCTGAAGCGGTCCGGGGACCTGAACCTTCGCCTGCTCGGCGGCGAGCCCACGATGCACCCGGAGTTCACCGGGATCGTGCAGGAGGCCGTCGACGAGGGCTTTACCGTGCATCTGTTCACCAACGGCATGATGCCGGAAGCTACCGCTGAGTACCTAAGCACGCTTCCCGACGGCAGGGTGACGCTCCTCTGCAATGTGTCTCCCCAGGCGAACGACACCCCTCGCCAGAAGGAGAAGCTCCATTACGCGCTGCGGGCGCTCATGACCAGGCTTCGCGTCGGCATCACCATCACCTCGACGAACGATGATTTCGACTTTCTGCACCGTTATCTCGACACCTTCGGCCTCCAGCGCCATGTCCGCGTCGGCATCGGCCAGCCCATCGTCGGGCAGACGAACGAGTATGTGCACCCGTCAGGCTACCCCGCGATCGGAGAGTACATCGTCGGCCTCGCCGAGCGGTTTCATGCCCGCGATGTCCTTCTCGGGTTCGACTGCGGCCTCACTCTCTGCATGTTCACGGAGGCGCAGATCGGCCGCCTGTTCTCCATCACCGAGGGGTTCCGCATGCTCTGCACCCCGATCATCGATGTCGGCCCGGACATGGACGTATGGCACTGCTTCCCGCTCTCCGAGGTCCTGATCACCCGCTTCGATGGCTTTGCGAACCGCCAGGAGATCGTCACCCATTACCAGAAGGCCATCCGGCCCTACCGCTCCCTGGGCTGCAGGCCCGAGTGCCTGCACTGCAGGTATCTGCGCACGCGGCAATGCACGGGCGGCTGCCTGGCCCATGCGATGAACGCCATGAACCGCCGGCCGGCCGCCGCCGCCCTGTGAGGTCGTCGTTGGAACCTCGCCTTCACCGTCCGGCTCTCCGCACCTGCGGAACCGGCACAGGATCCTTTCACGCAGACGGGTGATGGTCCTAAGTCAGTGCGAACAAGGAACCTCCATGCATGATCTAGCCAGTGAATACTACGCCCTGGGGGGCGTAACGGTCCGTCTGATCGACCCGCCGCAGGAGATCGCCACGGCAATGTCCAAGGCCTTCAGTCTCAGCGCCGTCCCGGCGTCGGATACCGCGGTCCCCCTGCGCTGCCTCTTTCAGAACGACCTCACGTTCGCGGAGAGGATGCCGGACCATGTGCGCGCGAAATACCAGACGCTTCCCGACAGCGAAGCGCCGCTCGCCTTCTACGGGCCTTCCGGCGAGTTCACGGTCCTGGTAAAGAACTTCGGGACAGCCACCTATGCCGTGACCGGTCCTGACGACGGCATTGTTCTGTACGTGCAGCGTCCCGACCGGGGTGATGCGATCATCCATTTCCAGGCCGTCGTGGTCCCGGTCATCAAGCAGCTGCTGCTGAGACAGGGAAAGCTTCTCGTCCACTCCGGTTGCGTCGCCGCGCCCGACGGTCGCGCGGTCCTCTTCGTCGGCCACAGCGGCAGCGGCAAGACCACGTCCTGTCTCTCCCTCACGCGTGCGGGGTTCCAGTTCGTCTCCGACGATCTGAACGTCCTGTCGTTCGAGAACGGCATCCCCTGCGTGGAAGGCATCCGCGAGAAGATGAACCTCTCCCGCCGGACCATCGGCTTCTTTCCCGAGCTTGCCCATCTGGCAGAGGTCATGGACCGTTCCCAGGAATACCGGTGGAAGCTGCCCGTCAGCCCTGACGAACTGTGGGGCGACGAACGGGTCCGCTCGAAGGCCGCCGTCGCCGCGGTCATCGTCACGCACATCGGGAAGGATGGACCACGCCTGGCTCACTGCCGCGTCGCCGACCTGCTGAACCTCATCCTCCAGAACCAGCGCTTCGAGACCGGCCTGCCCATTTCCGGCGCTCTCATGCAGGTCCTCTGGAACATCCTGGAGCGGTCCCGGACGCTGCATCTCTTTACCGGACCCGACCCGGTGGCAATGGGCGAGTTCATGGCAGGCCAATTCCTCTCCGGGACCGGGAGTGAAGCGGGCAGCGTGCCGCTTGCTGCCGGTCCGCCTGCTCCTGCGCCGCCGGCCGTCGCGGTCCCCGGCCCGCCGGGAGCGTTCGTCCCCGCCATGGCCCTGCGGGGGGTCCTGGCACATACCCTGGACGGCGACAGCAACGGCTTCATCGTTGAGGCATTCCGCACGGAAGCGTCGGCAAAGGCCGAGATCGTCCGGCTCTTCTCCTACCATCGCCTGGAGGGCCATCTCGCGCGCTGGATCCGGGATGTCTACCCCGTAGATGACTTTGCCGGCTTCTCCGCCGAGCGCACGCTCGCCCATGCCCGCGCCTATGCGCTGTATGTCGAGCAGGCGGCCGTCACGCTGCACCGGGCGCTCGCGGACGGCCGGATACCGCACCTTTTCCTGCGCGGGCCGGCCATCGCGGCAGCGTACTTTCCCGACCGGACCCTGCGGACCTACCGGGACCTCGATATCGTCCTTCCGCGTCCCCTTCTGGATAAGGCCGCGGGCATGCTGCAGGACCTCGGCTATCGGCCGAACCGCGACCTGGGATACTGGGAACGGATGGGCGAGTGGCCATTCTCGAACGGCACGCTCATCGTAGAACTTCACTGGCATGCCTATCCCCTGCCGTTCAGCGAACGACCGGAGCTCTCGGTCGAGCGGCTGCTCGCCGCGACCGATACCGTGTCGCTCGAGGGCGTCCCGCTTGCCTGCCTCCCGCCTGAACATCTGCTCCTCTCCAGCCTGCTCCATGCCGCCTATGACCATCATCTTGACCGGCTGGTCCGCCTCGTGGACATACGACAGATCCTGGTCAGGGCGGGCGGCGGAATGGATTGGGACTGGATCGCGCGGCAGGTCCGGGAGACGGCCAGCTCGCTCGCGGTCGCCAAGGAAGCGGAATGCCTGGCGTCCTTCCTGGAGGTCCCGCATCTGGAGGACCTGCAGCGCGGTCTGAAGGTCCCCCGATCCCTCAAACGCCTGGCAGACGCCGTCCTCCCCCCGGCCTATCTCCTGCGCGGGCGGGACCGGTTCGACCGCATGCGACGGACGGCGTTCCGGGGCATCCTGAAGATCAGCGGTACGTGAGCGCCTCCGGGCCCCTTTCCCGACGCCGCGCGGACCTACAGCACCCGTGCCCCCTCGTCATGCACCGGCTGCACCTGTGAGACGAATGACCTATGTGCGGCATCACCGGCATATTCTATCCCGAAGGGAACAGGACCCCCGAGCGGCGTGTTCTCGAGGCCATGACCCGGCAGCTCCGTCACCGCGGTCCCGACGGCACAGGCATATACCTCGACGGACCGATGGGATTCGGCTCCACCCGCCTCGCCATCATCGATCCGGCCCCCCGCGCCGCCCAGCCCATGGTACTCAATAGCGGCGATTATGCCATCACGTTCAACGGCGAGATCTACAACTATATCGAGCTCCGAAACGACCTGGAGCGGGAGGGCGTCCGGTTCATCACGACCTCCGACACCGAAGTGCTGCTCCGGCTCTACATCAGGAGGGGCACCGCCTGCCTTGGCCTTCTGCGCGGCATGTTCGCCTTTGCCATATGGGACCGCAGGAAGGGAGAGCTCTTCCTGGCCCGGGACGTCGCAGGCGAAAAACCCCTGGTCTATTGCTGTCTGAACGGGATGTTCGCTTTTGCCTCCGAGATCAAGGGGCTCCTGGCCCATCCCGGTATCCCGCGGGAGATCGACCCCCTCGGCCTGCACACCGGTCTCTTCTACTGGATCGCACCCGCTCCGTTCACGGCCTTCAGGCATATCAGGAAACTGGGCCCCGCCGAGCACCTTGTGATCTCCCGGGAGGGCGTCAGAACGGGCAGGTACTGGCACCTCACCTTCGACCCCGATCGCAGGATCCGCGATCCCCAGGAGGCCGCGTCCGAGGTCCGGAGCTGCCTCCAGGACACGGTCAGGATCATGCGGCGGAGCGATGTGCCGGTGGGAGCGATGCTGTCGGGCGGCATCGACTCAAGTGCGATCGTGGCGCTGACCGGCCGGCAGGAACCGCCGATCGATACGTTCTGCATCAGCTACGACACTCCGGAAAGGGACCAGGAGTTCCGGGCCGCGCGTGCGGTCGCCGAACGCTATGGAACGAACCATCACGAGATCACGTTCACCAGCGCCATGCTTTCCGAGGCGCCGGCAGCGGTCCGCTGCTTCGATGAACCGTTCAGCACGTTCATGCCGCTCCATGCCATGGTCATCTCTCGGTCCATCAGCGCTCATGTCAAGGTGGCCTTTACCGGCAACGGGGGAGATGAACTGTTCGGGGGTTATGCGGACCATCGGCTGATGCTCAGGATGGACCGGCACGCGGCGGTCTGGCGGTCCCTCGGCCGGCTCGGCCTGTCCCCGCTCCTCCGCCCGCTCCTTCCTGCCTCCCTGCGCAGATCGTTCGGCAGGTACGAGCATATCAGCTCGCTCCCCCCTGAGCGCGTCATGGCCGACCTCTCCAAGGGAGCGGTCGGCCAGTTCACCGGCAGCATCTATAGCGACCGGATGTTCCGGGAGATCGCAGGTACGGATCCGCGCGATCTCCTGGCCGATGCGTACACGGCATGCCATGCCGACAATCAGTTCGACGGTTTTCTGCATCAGCAGCTGGCCGTGAACAGCCAGCATAGCATCGTCCAGATACCCGATATCGCCGGCATGGCGTATTCCCTGGAATACCGGTCCCCCTTCCTGGACCGGAAGATGATCGAGCTGTCCGCCAGGATACCTGCGTCCCTCAAGGTATCCCTTCGCCGTGGCGCGGCCGGTGGCAAGCTCGTCCTGCGCCAGGCCCTCCGTGACCGCCTGCCCCCGTGGGTGCTGGACCGGGAAAAGACCGGCTACGGTTCCCAGATCCCCTACGATACGTTCATGGTCAGGGAATGGGCCCCCTTCGTACGCGACCGGCTTGCCGGCGGGAAATTGGCGGACAGCGGTCTCTTCCGGACCTCTGCCCTCCTCGCCCTGCATGAGAGCGCCTGCAACGGCAGACCCCGGTTCCCGCTCGAAATGCTCTGGGGCGTGGCCATGATCGGCCAGTGGCTCGAGGAGTATTTCTGATCCGCCATGACATCCCGGGCCCGTTCTCCCCGGGATACCATAGGCGCGGCGGCGCAAGTATGCTAATATAGGACCCATGCACGGAGAAGAAGCCACCATCCTGCGGGAGCTCATCATCCTCCTGGCCGTCTCGCTCCCGATCACCTTCCTCTTCCACAAGATGAAGCTCCCCGCGCTCGTCGGTTTCCTGATCACCGGCGTGGTGATCGGCCCGCACGGGGGTGCGGTCATCACCGACACCATCGTGGTGGAGCGGCTGGCCGAGATCGGCGTGGTGCTGCTCCTCTTCACCGTGGGGCTGGAGTTCTCCCTCGCCGACATCCTCCGCTCGGGCCGGCAGTTCCTGCTCGGCGGCGGCCTCCAGGTCCTCCTGACCATCGCCGCCGTGGCCGGCATCGCCGCGCTCTTCGGCTTTCCGGTGCAGCAGGCCCTCTTCTTCGGCTTCCTGGCCTCGCTCAGCAGCACCGCCGTAGTGCTCAAGATGTACACCGACCGGGCCGAGCTCGACACGGCCCACGGCCGGCTCGGGACCGGCATCCTGCTCTTCCAGGATATGGCCGTGGTGCCGCTGATGCTGCTCCTGCCCATCCTGGGACAGGCGGGGGGTAATGCTGACATCACGCCCCTCTCGGTCCTGGCCAGCCTCGGAAAAGCCGTGATCGGTCTTGCCGCGGTCTTCTACACCGCACGGAAGCTCGTGCCGTTCCTGCTCCACCAGGTCATCCGGCTGCGCAACCGGGAGATCTTCTTCCTGCTCGTGGTGCTGCTCTGCCTCGGCACCGCCTGGCTGACCTACAGCTTCGGCCTCTCGCTTGCGCTCGGGGCCTTCCTCGCCGGGTTGATCATCTCGGAGTCGGAGTACAGCCATCACATCGTTTCGGACATCCTGCCCTTCCGGGACTACTTCGCCAGCATCTTCTTCATCTCCGTGGGCATGCTGCTCCAGGTGCGCTACTTCACCGAGCACTGGCCCCTCCTCATCGCCCTCTCCACGGCCCTGGCGCTGGTCAAGACCGGCCTCGTCACGGGCACGGCCCTGGCCCTGCGCTACCCCCTCCGTTCCTCGCTCCTGGCCGGCCTGGCGCTGGCGCAGGTGGGGGAGTTCTCCTTCCTCCTGGCCCAGCAGGGCGCGCCCTACGGACTGATCAGCGGCGAGGTCTTCCAGGCCTTCATCAACACCTCGATCCTCACGCTCGTGGCGACCCCCTTCATCATGCAGGCCGCGCCCTGGTTCGCCGACCGGCTCCATATCCTGCAGCCCGAGGCGCAGGACTCGCCGAACATCTGCGCGCTGACCGGCCACACGATCATCGCGGGCTACGGCCTGAACGGCCGCAACCTGGCCCGGACGCTCAAGGCCACCCACATCCCCTACACCGTGCTGGAGGTGAACGTGGACACCATCCGGCGGGCGCGGGACGAGGGCGAGCCGATCATCTACGGGGACATCACGCGGGAGGACGTCCTGGTGCGGGCCGGCGCGCCCTGCGCGCGGGTCATCGTCTTCGCCATCTCGGACTTCGCGGCCACCCGGCTGGCCATCCGCCATGTCCGGAAGCTCAACCCCTCGATCTTCGTCCTGGTCCGCACCCGCTATGCCGCGGAGGTGGACATGCTCAAGACCCTCGGCGCGGACCAGGTCGTCGCCGAGGAGTTCGAGACCTCCATCGAGATATTCTCCCGCGTCCTGCACCAGTACCATGTGCCGGGCAACATAATCGCGAACCAGATCAATCTCGTGCGCTTCGACGGCTACAAGATGCTCCGGGGCGTCTCCCTGGACCAGGAGAAGATCGGCAGGATCGCGCAGCTCTTCGCCGCTGCGACGGTGGACAACGTGCAGATCCAGCCCGAGCATCCCGCGCAGGGCAGGTCCCTGCAGGAGCTGGATATCCGGAGGAACACGGGCGCCACGGTCATCGCCGTGGTCCGCCAGGGAGAGGCGATCACGAACCCCGGACCGGACCTCCGGCTCGAGACCGACGACATCCTGGTGCTGCTCGGCGGCCACAAGGAGCTGGACGCGGCCGTCCGGATGCTGACGCGCAGCCCGGAGCCGGAAGAGGAAGAGCCTGCGCAGCAACCAGGCTGACAGGGCAAAAGGGTCAGGGGTCAGGTAGCAGGGAATGGATAGAAAGCCTCTCGCCGCGGCTTCGCTGCCTCAGGAACCGAACGCAGACATCCCGCAGCTTCACGAGAATGTAGTTGCCAATGCAGAAAGCCCCGAGTATAATCGTCGAACAGCTATGCAGCATGACCGTGCAGCTCGGTCGCCGACTAAGGGAGAGGGTACGGAGCTGGTGCCCGTCCCGGACTTCAAATCCGGTGGCCCCTGGCGAGAGCCAGGGGAGGTGGGTTCGATCCCCATGCTCTCCCGCCAAAAAAGAAGCCCTCGCAGTTTCTCTGCGAGGGCTTTTCACATCCATAATGACAGAGTGCGTTACTTGGTGTGACACTTGCCGCAGTTCGCCGCGTCGTTGGCCTTAAAGGCCTTCGCGCCGTTGTGGCAGGCGCCGCACGACTTGCCCGCGTCCATCTCCTTCATGGTCATGGGAGCGCCGCCCTTCTTCATCTGGAAGAGGCCCGGATGGCAGTCCTTGCAGTTCAGGCCCTTCGCCTTGTGCGCCGCACCGTCGAACACGACCTTGCCCGCGCCGCCGCCGGTGAAGTCCACGGTCTTCATGCTCGCGAAGGCCGAGAAGGCCAGCACGAAGGTCACCGCCACCGCCAGCATAACAACGATCATCTTCTTCATCTGTGTTTCACCTCCTTTCGTTCTGAGAGTCAACATCCAAAAAGGATCTGACACGCACGCGTCGGTGAATACAGCCTGTTAGAAGAACGACTGCGGGCTCCGGTAGTCGTGGCACTGGACGCAGAGCTGCTTGGCCGATGCGTCCGTGACCTGCCACAGGTGCGGCTTGTGGCAGTCCTTGCACTGCATGTCCATGTTCAGGTGGATCTTGTGCTTGCCCACCTTGGGGATCTGCGCGTGGCAGCTCAGGCAGAGCTCGCTGCCCGGCTTCACCTTCCCCTCGGTATGCGGCTTATGGCACTCGTAGCAGTAGAACTGCATGGGCGCCTTCTCGCTGTACGTGATCTTGGTCGCCCGCTTGATGACCCCCGGATCCGGCGGGAAGAACTTCACATCCATCGTGGCGTCCTCGCGCAGGAGGGTGCGGATGCTCTCGTCCGTGCTGTGGCAGTACAGGCACTTGCGGCGGCCCGGCTTCAGGTCCTTCGTCCGGTCGGTGTGGCAGTTCAGACAGGCCAGCCCGCCCATTCCCTCGCCGTGCACCGACTTGCCCTCGTGGCACTTGACGCAGAACTTTTCGGTCGGCAGGAAATGATGGAGACCCGACTTGTCCTCCTTGACCTCGCCATGGCACATGGTGCACTCGAGCTGCTCCATGTAGACATGCTTGGCGTGGAACAGGGAGGTGTTGATCCGCGGCGCCAGCTCCGAGGTATGGCACTTGTTGCAGACGTCGGAGCTCACGATGATCTTCCCATGCCGGTCGGGCACCTTGTTCGGCCGGTGCATGACGAAGCTGATCAGGAGCTGGTTCTGTTCAGGGATGGAAAGGTGATGGCAATCATGGCAGTTGAGCTGCTTGTGCTCGCTTGTGGCCCAGGTGTCGTAGGCCTCCTGCATCAGATGGCAGCCGACGCAGAACTTCGGATTGTTCTGGGTGAAATCGTAGAACGAATAGGCGATGAAACCGCCGCCGCCGAAGATGACGAGGACCAGCGAGATGATGATGATCTTACCCTTGATCGTCAGCGGCTCCTTCAGCCGCTCCTTCGCCCACGCGAACCTGCCCTTGAACCAGTCCAGAACTTTCATGCCTCCCCCTGCCCCTTGTCAAATACCCGTGACAATTTCAGAACGACTAAACCCGTTTTTATAACATAGGGAACAGGTATTGTCAATAGGCAATGGCCGCGTGCCGCGTTCCTTCTCGGCGGCGCGGCCCGCTGGACCGCATCGGCACGGACCAGATACACCGCAGGGGCCACGGGAAATGTCTTGACACTGCTCGGCGCTTTTGCTACGTTAATGCAACCATAAGAAATATTTATGCAGGGGAGGATGCATGAATCGGCGCCGGTTCTTTCAGGTCCTGCTCGCCTTCCTCGGGTCCATAACGTTCCTTTCGTTCATCTACGCCTTCCTGAAATATCTCGCGGCCTTCCCTGCCCGCGCCCGCGAGGGCGGCAAACTGGTCGTCCGGAAGGGCGACCTTCCGCTGAACGAAGCGCGCACCCTCGTCCTGAACGGTTCTCCCATCGTGGTCATCAACCGGCCGGAGAAAGGTCTCATCGCCCTCTCGCGCGTCTGCACCCACCTGGGCTGTCTCGTCGAGTATCATCGCACCAGGCAGCAGCTGATCTGCCCCTGCCATGCCGGCACGTTCGACCTTGACGGCGGCGTCCTCTCCGGACCGCCGCCCAAACCGCTCAAGACCATCCCCCTCAGGATCGACGGGGACAGCATCATACTCGGGTGACCGCCATGTGGACGACCATGAAAAACTGGCTGAACGTCCGGTTCGGGCTCGATGAGCTCTACGAGAACCGCATCCGGACCCTGCGCGTGCCGAAGAACATCAACATCTTCTACACCCTCGGGTTCCTGACCGTCATCGCCTATGGCGTCCAGGCCCTGAGCGGCATCGTCCTGATGATCTACTACGTACCGCACCCGGACCATGCCTTCCGGAGCGTGCAGGACATCATGACCGTGGTCCCCTACGGATGGCTCTTCCGGGAGATGCATGCCGTGGGCAGCAACCTGATGATCACCGTGATCGCCCTCCATATGATCACGGTCTTCATGATGGGCAACTATAAGCGGCCCCGGGAGCTGACCTGGATGACCGGCGCCCTCTCCCTGCTCTTCGCCCTGCTCTTCGGCCTGAGCGGGTACCTGCTCCCCTGGTCGCAGCTGAGCTACTGGGCCACGACCGTCGCGACCTCCATCCCCACCGCCGTTCCCGTGATCGGGGATCTCATCGCAGAGACCGTCCGGGGCGGTCAGCAGGTCACCGGCATCACGCTCAGCCGGTTCTTCGCGCTTCATGTTTCGATCCTGCCGCCTCTCTTCCTCGGCCTCATGGGCCTCCACCTCTTCCTGATCGCGCGGACCGGCATCTCCGCCACGCCCTTCGGCATGCAGGACGAGGAGAAACGGCCGATGACCCGGTACATCCGCAAGACGCACGCCGACGGCATCCCGTACTTCCCGGATTTTTTCCGGAAGCAGCTCTACGTGATGATGACCTTCTTCGCCGTCATATTCTTCATCATGACCTTCTTCCCCACGCTCTTCTTCCCGCCCGAGTCCGCCGTGCCCGCGGACCCCCTGCGGACGCCGCAGCAGATCCGGCCCGAGTGGTACCTGATCCCGCCGTACCAGCTGATGAAGCTGATCCCGAACAAGTTCCTCGGCATCTCGCTCCTCGCCATCATCGGGCTGGTCTTCCTGTTCTGGCCGTTCCTGGACACCCAGAAGGAGAAGAACGTGCTGAAGCGTCCCCTGCTGCGCGGGATCTTCGTAGGCTTCCTGCTCCTGTGGTTCATCCTGCTCTACTGGGGGAGGGCATAGACCATGAAAT
>CAZTXN010000029.1:0-21303 GCA_964617655.1 uncultured Nitrospiraceae bacterium
CAGCTTAAGGCTCTATGGGCGGAACTCACCTCCTTTCAAACCTTAAGCCCATTAAACTGCACACTTTTAATGCAGATACCATGCCAATACTAATTATCTATTTATCAGGATGTTAGGAATCGCTTAGAAAGCCACATAGCCATGACCTGTCATCTGCCCTGACAAATTTTGTCACTATTTCGATCGATTGACAGTTGTTGAAATCAATGGTACTGTGACCGAAATATGATCATTATACCAGATATCCTCATTACGCATTTCGGCCGGAAACCTTTTGATAATTGGGCCATTGTAGTTCGCAATGGCAGGATCGAGAAGATCGGTCCTTCAAAGGCGGTCCGTCAGCAGTTCCCCCGCGACCACACTGAAGTGCTGTCAGAATGCGTCCTGCTGCCCGGCCTGGTGAACGTCCACGCCCATCTGGAACTTCCCCTGCTGACGCGGTCCGGAGGGTCCCATTCCTATGCAGGTTGGGTCCTGTGCCTCCTCAAAGCCAAGAAGAAGCTCTCTTTTGACGCCTATCGGCGGGCCTGCCGTGAGAATATCCGTTCTCTCATAGAGAGCGGCACGACGACCGTGGCCGAGATCACCACCCACGAGACAAGCCCCGTCTGCATCGTCCGGAGCGGCATCAGGTCGGTCATATTCCACGAAATCATCTCCCTGCAGCCCGGAGACCGATCACGGCAGGTCATTCCCGGTGCCCTTCGAAATTCTTCCCGCATCATGCATGGTCTCTCGCCGCACTCGCCCCACACGGTCTCCCAGGGCGTTCTGGCTGGTCTGTATGCCCATGCCCGAAAGAAGGGGCTTCCGCTCTGCATGCATGTGGCTGAGACCAGGGAGGAGCGGTTGTTCCTCCAGGGCCGGCCGAGCGACCTTGAACGGCTCTATCATAGCGCAGGCTGGCGCAGGGAATGGGCGCCGCGCGGAAGATCGTCCATCGACTATCTTTCGAGGGCAGGTGTGCTTGGCCGCTCCTTTCTCGCTGTCCATGCCGTTGATGCCGATGAACATGACATCCGGCTGCTCAGGAACTCGGGAGCCGCAGTGGCCCATTGTCCGCGCAGCAACCGCAGGATGGGCGTCGGGACCATGCCGCTTCGCCGGATGCTGGATGCCGGCATCGCTGTCGGTCTCGGCACGGACAGCCTGGCGAGCGTGCCGACCCTGAACATGTGGGATGAGATGCGCGCTGCGCTCCAGGTCCATCGGGGAGACGGCCTCACTGCAAAAGAGATCCTGCGTCTCGCCACGATCGGCGGGGCGAAGGCCTTGGGCATGCAGGACCGGATCGGGACGCTGGAGCCGGGGAAGGCGGCGGATATGATCGCCGTCCCGCTCCCAAGGCGCCGGACGGATGATCTCTGTTCTGACTTGCTCAGGGAGACCAAATCCAGTAGTATGACCATGGTAAACGGAACGATCCTGCTCAAGACAGCATCTCGCTGATGATCATCTTGCTCAAGAACAGGAAGGCCACTATCTCCTGGAGGCTTCTATAGTATGATGATGCCTAGAAGTTTCTTCTTCCTCGTGTCGTTCGTCCTGGTCCTTCTTACAGGAGCTTGCTCGGAAGAGAAGAACCCTGTCCAGCAATATGGGAATACCATGATCAGGTCGCTGAACAGCGCTGAGAAGGCGGCGCAAAAGGCGCATCTCGCAGAACTGAGAAAGGCTGTTCAGGACTTTCAGTCCGCTCAGGGAAGATACCCTGCTGACCTCGATGAGCTGAAATTACACAGCGGCCTATCTGTCCCCACGGATGGCTTCCGGTATGATCCTGTCACCGGGGTCATCTCGGAAGGTCAGTGACCCCCTCCCTGAACGCAGCGGCCCGTCCTTTTCCTTATGTCCCTCGAAGCGCTCAGAAAGAAGATATCCACGGGAGAGCGCCTTGACCGCGATGACGGCATCGCGCTCTTCCGCTCTCCCGACCTGCTCTCGCTCGGCCGCCTGGCCTCACGCGCTGCGGAGCAACGGCACGGCCGGAACGTCTACTTCATCCAGAACATGCATATCAACCCCACGAACCTCTGCGTGAACCGCTGCCGGTTCTGCGCCTTCAGCAGGAGCCGGGGCGAGGACGGGGCCTACGAGCTCACCATCGAGGATATCCTGGCCAGGGCCCGGAGAGCCGACCCGGGCGTGCGGGAGTTCCATATCGTCTCCGGCCTCCACCCCGACCTCCCCTTCTCCTGGTACCTCGAGCTCCTGCAGGCCCTGAAGCGGGAGTACCCCCAGGTCCATCTCAAGGCCTTCACCGCCGTGGAGATCGACCACCTGGCCCGGATCGCGAAGCTCGATCTCCGCTTGACGCTTGAGCAGCTTCGGGACGCGGGCCTGGGCTCCCTCCCGGGCGGAGGCGCGGAGATCTTCGTTCCCGCGGTGCGGAAGACCCTCTGCGCCGAGAAGATCTCCGGCGACCGCTGGATCGAGGTGATGGAGACCGCCCACGGACTGGGCATCCGTTCGAACGCGACCATGCTCTACGGCCATATCGAGTCCATCGAGGACCGGGTGGACCATCTCCTGCGGCTGCGGGAGCTCCAGGACCGTACCGGCGGTTTCCAGGCCTTCATCCCCCTGAGCTTCCATGCTCCGAACACCGAGATCACCAAGACCGCGTATACGACCGGCTTCGACGACCTCAGGACCATGGCTGTCTCCCGGCTCCTGCTCGACAATTTCGACCATATCAAGGCCTACTGGATCATGCTGGGCGAGAAGCTGACCCAGGTGGCGCTCAGCTTCGGCGCGGACGATATCGACGGGACCGTGGTGGAGGAGCGGATCACCAGGATGGCGGGCGGAACGACCGAGGGGGCCATGACCCGCGAGGAGCTGATCCGTCTCATCCGGCGGGCGGACCGGACGGCCGTGGAGCGCGACACGGTCTACAACACGGTGAGGATATGGAGCTGACGGCCGTTATCGAGAAGGTCCATGCAGGCCGGCGGCTTGACGAAGCTGAGGGGGTCTCCCTGCTCCGTTCGGCGGACCTCCTGACCCTGGGCGAGGCGGCGAACGCGGTCCGCAGACGGCTTCACCCCGAACGCGTTGTCACCTTCATCATCGACCGGAACATCAACTACACCAACATCTGCGTGAACCGCTGCCGGTTCTGCGCCTTCCACCGCGACGCAGGCAGCGCCGACGCCTATGTGCTGAGCGATGATGATATCTTCCGGAAGATCGAGGAGACCCTCGCGCTGGGAGGCACCCAGGTCCTGATGCAGGGCGGCGTGCATCCCGGACTGGGCATCGCGTACTTCGAGGAGCTCTTTCGCGCCATCAAGTCGCGGTTCCGGGTCCAGGTCCATGCCCTCTCGCCCTCCGAGATCATGCATCTCAGCCGGAAGGAGGGGCTCTCGGTTCCCGAGGTGCTCGGCCGCCTGCAGGCCGCGGGTCTCGACTCGATCCCCGGCGGCGGGGCCGAGATCCTCGTGGACCGGGTCCGAGAACTGGTCAGCCCGAACAAGATACGCTGGAAGGAATGGATCGGGGTGATGCGCGAGGCGCACCGGCGCGGGATGCCGACCACGGCCACGATGATGTTCGGATCGATCGAGACGCCTGAAGAGATCGTTCAGCACCTGGTGCGGGTGCGCGACCTGCAGGTCGAGACCCGGGGGTTCACCGCTTTCATCCCCTGGACCTTCCAGCCCGGGAACACGGAGCTGGGCGGCCGGCCGGCCACCGCGGTAGACTACCTCAAGACCCTTGCGCTCGCGCGGATCATGCTGGACAACCTGCCGAACATCCAGGCATCATGGGTCACCCAGGGCGCCAAGATCGCCCAGGTGGCGCTGGAGTTCGGCGCAAACGACTTCGGGAGCACGATGATCGAGGAGAACGTGGTGGCAGCGGCCGGGGTGACCTTTCGGATGAAGAGCGAGGAGATCGCGGCCCTGATCAGTGATGCAGGATACCAGCCTGCCCAGCGCGATACGACCTACCAGATACTGAAGTACCTCTAGTTACCGCTCGTTGCAGCCCTTCTCCTCATGCAATACCTGATGATGATGCAACAATGAGATTCGACTGTGGACGTCTTCATTCTGCGATCATCAGAATTGCGTCCGATATCAGCCGTATGTTCAATGTAGCACTTTTCCTGTCAGACCGAATAGTTAAGCTGTTTCTTCACAGCGCCTGTGAAGAACCTGTGGCTAAGTCTGTGGGAATCCTCTTTTCATGCGCCCTGAATGCACAAGAAATGCAATATGCACAATAATTGGTCATATTTATTTATTGTTTATCAATCAGTTTCACAGATACACCCTATAGTACTATCCTGGTCTGTATCGATGATCCGTATCATTACGAGACCTTGATCGTTACTATTCTCTACCTGTTCAATAACTACGCGAATATAGTTGTCTGTAATGCCGGAACATCTCCCCATCCCTGCCCCTTTCTCGACGGCAGCCTCGATCAGATGCCCTTTTTGGCCCTCCCTGAAGCTCAAGTTCTTTCTCGATCCAATCTGTCTAACGACTTCATTTCTCTTCTTTTTTACGACCTCTGGAACCTGGTGCGGCATTGATGCGGCCTTGGTGCCCGGACGTCGTGAGAAGCTGAAGACATGGAGATGCGTCAGGGGCAGGCCCTCGATGAACCGACAGGTGTTCTCGAACTCCCGCTCCCCCTCTCCGGGAAATCCGACCATGACATCCGCGCCGATGGCGATGCCGGGCGCCGCCTCTGCCAGGGTTTCCACCAGCTCCCGGTATGCCTCTGCGGTGTACTGGCGGTCCATGGCCGAGAGGATGCGGTCATCGCCGCTCTGGAGCGGGATATGCAGATGCCTGCAGAGCCCCTTCCCCAGAAGACCGACGATCTCCGGCGTGACCTCGCCCGGCTCTATGGAGCTGATGCGGACACGGGAAAGGCCTCTCCTGCTGATCAGCTCCTGGAGCAGCGATGAGAGCGTGATCGGCTCCGCAAGATCCGCCCCGTACCGTCCCACATGGATGCCGCTCAGGACGATCTCCGGCGCACCGGCGGCCACAGCGGCATCGAACTGCCGGAGGACCTCCTCAGGCGGCAGGCTGCGGGAGGCTCCCCGCGCATGGGGCACGATGCAGTAGGCGCATCTGCTGTCGCAGCCGTCCTGAATCTTCAGAAAGGTCCTGGTCCTTCCACCGGAGGTCGGCACGGTCCCGGTGCGAGCCTCGTGCGGTGCAGGACCGGCGGTTCCCAGCCAGCCCGGGAAGGAGCCCCGGTCCCCGCTGCCCAGCACCTGCGTCACGCCCGGGATGGCACTGAGCTCCTCGGGCCTCGTGGCGGCATAACAACCGGTCACGATGATCCGCGCACCTTTTCCGCGCCTCGCAGCCGACCGGATCGCCTGCCGGCACTGGTAATCGCTCTTCGTGGTGACCGTGCAGGTATTGATGACATAGGCGTCCGCCTCTGCGCCAAAGGGAACCACTTCGCCTCCCGCGCGGAGGGCGTCCTGCCGCATCTGTTCGGTCTCGTACTGATTGACCTTGCAGCCGAAAGTGGCAAAGGCTATTCGCATAGGGTCCCCGCGAGGGAGTTCGGTCCCGCGGAATCGATCCGGACCTTCACGAGCCGCCCGATCAGCCCCTCGTCGCCCGGGAAGTTCACGACCCTGTTCTGGCGCGTCCGGCCGGTCAGCATCCCTCCCCGGCGGCTCCTGCCGTCCACGAGCACCTCGCGGACCGACCCGATCAGGCCGCGGTTGCGGTCGAGCGTGACCTTTCGCTGCAGGGCCAGGACGCGCTCCAGCCGCTCATCCTTCACCTCCTCGGGCAGGTGGCCGGGCAGGTCCCGCGCCGCGGTCTTCGGCCGGACCGAATACTTGAAGGCGAAGATGTTGTCGAACTCCGTCCTGCCCAGCAGGTCGAGCGTCCGCTCCAGGTCCTCCTCGGTCTCTCCCGGGAACCCGGCGATGATGTCGGTCGTGAGCGCTATGTCCGGCACCGCGTCCCGGAGCCTCCGCACCTTCTCCCGGTATTCGTCGGCCGTATATCCCCGGCGCATGGACGCGAGCACCCGGTCCGAGCCGCTCTGCGCCGGCAGGTGGAGCGCCTCGCAGACCTTGGGCAGGTCGCGCATCGCCCTGATCAGCTCGTCCGAAAGGTCGCGGGGATGGGAGGTGACGAAGCGGATGCGCTCGATGCCCTCGACCGCATCGACCATTCGCAGCAGCCCGGGAAAGGGAACTGCGCCCGCTGCCCCCTTCCCGTAGGAGTTCACGTTCTGGCCCAGGAGGGTAACCTCCCGGTAACCCCGGCCGGCCAGGTCCCGCACCTCCTGCACGACGTCCTCCGCGGGCCGGGAGCGCTCCCTGCCCCTGAGGTAGGGCACCACGCAGTAGGCGCAGAAGTTGTCGCACCCGTACATGACCGGCACCCAGGCCTTCACCCGGTCCCTGCGGGATGCGGGAAGCCGCGCGAGGTGATGGTCCGGGTCGCCGCCGGTCGCGACGACCGGCCTGAGCGGCGCAGGTCCGTCTCCTGCCAGGAGCGAGAGGCGCGAGAGGTCCGCGGTGCCGACCACCAGATCCACTCCCGGAACGCGGGAGAGGATCCTGCCGCCCTCCTGCTGCGCGATGCAGCCCGCCACGGCGATGCGCCGCCGGCCGTTGGGCCGCTCCTCCAGGAGCCGCAGCCTGCCGAGCTCGCTGTAGAACTTCTGCTCCGCTTTCTCGCGGATGCTGCAGGTGTTCAGCACGATCACGTCCGCATCCTCCGGACCGGCCGATGGAACGCAGCCCTGCTGCTCCAGGATGCCGGCCATGCGCTCGGAGTCGTGCTCGTTCATCTGGCAGCCGAAGGTGATGATATGGAAGGTTCTCATGGCGGGACATTATACTGCTCGAAGGGACGGGAGACAACAGCCGGGTGCGGTGCTCCGGGACGGATCAGGCGGGCCGGACCGTGACGCGTACGGATTCGCCGCGCTTGACCGAGAGGGCGGTGCGGGCGTTCTGGCGGAAGAGGAAGACCTCCAGGTGGCCGTTGCTGTTGATGATCGCTCCCGGCTGGCCCTGGGCGGCCTCGGCATAGAACTTCTTCAGACCCTGGATCTCCCTGCCGCCGACGGTGACGGTCACCCCCGCGCTTTCCGCGGCCTCGCCCAGTACGGGTTTGAGGTCCTGGAAGGTGATGTTCGTGATCAGGTTCCCGAACCGGTCGATATGCACCACATGGCCGTCGATGGCGTTCTCCGCCCGGCGCGCCGAGGGAACGTTCAGCTTCACGAAGTCCGTGATCTCCTCGCCGAAGTTCCCCGAAGGAATGCCCTTGGTGAGCGAAGCGGCGACCGGAGCGAAGACATCCCTTCCGTGGAAGGTGGGGCCCACGGTGGCCGAGAAATAGTGCGTGGCGGTGATCTGGTGGACCCGCAGCCGCTCGGCTTCCCGGTAGACAAGCGAGAAGAGGCCGTTGTCCGGGCCGACGAAGTAGTAGCTCTCCGTCACGACGATGACGGGACGCCGGCCGCTCCCGACGCCGGGGTCGACGACGGCAAGATGAATGGTCCCCCTGGGGAACTGGTTGTAGACGGACTTGAGGGTGAAAGCGGCCTCCCAGATGTCCTGGGGAGCGATCTCATGGGTGATATCGATGACCTGGGCCTGGGGGTTGGTCTTGAGGATCATCCCCTTCATGTTCGCCACGAAGGAGTCCCTCGTACCATAATCGGTCAGCAGCGTTATCAGGTTCCCCATCAGCCCCTCGCAGCGCGCAAAGTTACCCGATGATATCAGCACTCTGCGGAATTGTCAACAAAGCGGCTTCGCCCGCCTACGTTTCGGCCGTCTCTTTGCCGCTGTTCTTCCCGGACCGCCCTCGTTCCGTGCGCCGATGAACCGTCACGGCAATGACCGCCGTGACCGCGCCCAGGGCGTCTGCAACAATGTCATAACGGTCGGCGTTCCTCCTGCCGGCCAGCCCCTGGAGGCCCTCCTCCGCGGCGCCCACGGCGACGGCGAGGAGGACCGCGAGCAGCCCGGGCCGCCGGGCGCCGCTCTGCAGGAAGGAACGGAAGGCAAGGCAGGCGAGGAACCCGTAGAGCGCGATATGGACGATCTTGTCCAGATGCTTCAGCCGGAGGAGCTTCGGGACCGGCTGCACGGCCATGACCATGATCGCCGCCACATAGAGGAGCACAGGCAGCCAGGTGCGGAGCAGGATGCGGACGGTCCGTCCCGCAGGGGCGGGTCTCTCCGGCGACCGGCCTGCGGTCATGATCGCGCGCCGATCTTCGGCTCGGTCCCGTCGAGGAGACGCCGGATGTTGGCCCGATGTCGGTAGTAGATCATGCCGAAGAGGAAAAGGGACAGGACGCCCTGGGGCTGGTCCCCGCTCCGCGTTGCGAGAACCGCGAGGGGGTAGAGGGCGAAGGCGATCAACGCCGCGAGGGAGGAGTGCTTCCAGAGCAGCGCGGCGCCGAGCCAGGTCAAAAGGCAGGCAAGCCCGATCCAGGGCGCTGCGGCCAGCACGACCCCGAAGCTCGTGGCCACCCCCTTGCCGCCCTGGAAGCGGAGCCAGACCGGAAAGTTGTGGCCCGCCACTGCCGCCATGGCCGCAAGCACGGGACCGTATCCGCCCGGCAGCACGAGTCCGGCGATCTTGACGGCAAGGAACCCCTTCACCCCGTCGAGCAGGAGCGTCAGGACGGCGGGCGTTCTGCCCGCGGCGCGCAGCACGTTCGTTGCTCCGATATTGCCGCTGCCCACGGACCGCACATCGAGGCCGCTGAAGGCCTTCGTCAGGAGCAGTCCGAAGGGTATGGACCCGAGGAGATAGGCGCCGGCGATGACGAGAACACCAAGGAGAATATCCATCCCGCTACTCCATCCGTTTCCAGTAGTTCCGGAAGTACTGCCCCCCGGAGTAGACCGCGAGGACCAGAGCCAGCCAGAGCGCCGCCGTGCCGAGCAGGCGCGGCCATTCCGCGCCGATCGGATAGCTGAAGAGGAAGGAGAGCACGGCCGTTATCTGGGCGCCGACCTTGAGTTTTCCCAGCCGTTCGGCCGGGATCACCACGTTCTCGGCAGCGGCCATGGCGCGCAGGCCCGTCACGGCGATCTCCCGGCCGATGATCACGACCGCCATCCAGGAGGGCACCAGGACCGGGGCCACCTCCACGAGCAGGATGAGCGCCGAGGCGATCAGGATCTTGTCCGCCACCGGGTCGAGCAGTTTGCCGAGCCGGGTGACCTGTCCCCATTTCCTGGCCAGATAGCCGTCGAACCAGTCGGTGATCGAGGCGAGGGAGAAGACCACGCCCGCCCAGAACGCCCGCTCCGGCGTGGGCCGGAGCATCAGCACGATGAAGACCGGCACCGCAAGGATCCTGCTGATGGAAAGGAGGTTAGGCACGTTCACGGCTGTCTCCTCCACCGCCGGTGCATCCAGACCCACTGGACGGGATCCCGGCGTATGGCCTGCTCGATCCGGGCTGTCAGCCCCTCCGTATTCGCGGCGATATCCTGCGCCTCGCTCCCTGTTCGCACCATCTCGATCGGCCCTTCCACGATAACCTGATGCCTGCCGTCCGGCATGCGATGGATATACCCGAAGAACACCGGTGAATTGAACCGCAGCGCGATCTGCGCCGCTGCCGTCGGCGTCCAGGCCTTCCTGCCGAAGAAATCGACAAACATGCCTTCAACGTCCGTGTCCTGGTCGATCAGGATGCCGAGGATGCCGTTCTCCCGGAAGATGCGGATCATCTCCTTCGCTGCGCCGGGTCTTCCCCGAATGATGGTCCTGACGCCCAGCCGCGAGCGAAGCGCGATGATGATGTCATTCATGGTCTCCGGTTTGAGCGGCGCGGCAATGACGCTGAGCGGGAACGTTCGGCCGACCGCGCCGGCCATGAGTTCCCAGTTGCCTATGTGCGCCGCCACGTAGACAGCGCCCCGGCCCCGGGCCAGCGCCTCTTTGATCTGATCGAAGCCGCGTTCCTGCACGACGCTTCCGATCTGCGCCGGCCGGATGGAGAGCGTTTCCAGCAGGGCCCGGCCGAGGTGGATGAAGGTCCGCCGGGCCGTGCTCCGTATCCAGGCGCCGTCCTTCTCGGGAAATGCCGTCATCAGGCCCGCAGCGGCCCTGCTCCGCTCCTTGGGCAGCAGCGCATAGGCCGCCATGCCGAGCATCACGCCCAGGAACGCCGCGACGCGGAACGGCAGCAGACGCGCGACCGCGCTGATCACACGGACCAGATAGACCAGCGACCTGCGTTTCTTCCCGCGCCGATGGCGTTCAGCCTGCATCATGGGGCAGGTTTGACGCCCCGGCCGGCGAGCAGGAGGTCGATCGTCTCGCGCACCGCTCCCCGCCCCCCGGCGGCGCGGGTGGTCATGTGCGCGACCGGCCGCACGGCAGGGTCCGCGTCAGCCACCGCGACGGCAAGCCCCACGCGCCGCATGATGTCCGCGTCCACGATGTCGTCGCCGATATAGGCGACCTCGTCGTCCCGCAGGCCGTAGCGCTCCAGGATCCCCTCGTAGACGGTGATCTTGTCGAGCGCGCCCTGGTGGACCTCCTGGATGCCCAGCTCCCGGGCGCGCAGGTTCACGACCTCGGCCTTCCGGCCGGTGATGATGCCGATGATGATGCCGGCGCGCTGGGCCAGCTTGATGCCGTGGCCGTCCCGGACATGGAACGCCTTGAGCTCGTTCCCCTGGTTGTCCAGGATGATCCGGCCGTCGGTCAGCACCCCGTCCACGTCCAGCAGCAGCATCCTGATCTTCTTCGCCCTGGCCCGAAGCGCCGGCGCGGTCGTCTTCCTTGACGTTTTCATGTCTCTCTTCCGGCTCCTGGATACGGTCTCCTGACTCCTGTCAGCCTTACACCACGCCCGCCTTCAGCAGGTCATGGAGATGCACGACCCCCTCCGGCCGGCCGCCTTCGTCCCGGATCAGGAGGCAGGTGATAGCGCTCTTCTCCATGATCGCCACCGCCTCGGCCGCGAGCGCGTCAGGAGAGATGGTCTTGGGTCCCCGGGTCATGATCTCGCTCGCCCGCTTGGTCAGGAGGCTCTCCCCGCTCTGCTCGGTGCGCTCCATCCATCTCCGGAGGTCGCCGTCCGAGATCACGCCCACGAGCCCGCCGCCGTCGTCCACCACCGCGGTGATCCCCATCTTCTTGGACGATATCTCGTAGATGGCGTCCTTCACCAGCATGCCCTCGCTGACGCGCGGCACCGCCTCGCCGCTGTGCATCACGTCGCGGACGCGCAGCAGCAGCCGCCTGCCGAGCGAACCGCCGGGATGGTAGCAGGCGAAGTCCTCCTCCTTGAACCCCCGACGGTCCAGCAGGACCACCGCCAGGGCGTCGCCCATGGCCAGGGTCGCCGTGGTGCTGGCCGTGGGCGCCAGCCCGAGCGGGCAGGCCTCCTCGGCCACGCCCACATCGATCACCACGTCGCTGTTCCTTCCCAGCGTGGAGCCCGGACTGCCGGTCAGGGCGATGATCCTGATGCCGATGCGCTTGAGGGAGGGCAGCATGCGGGAGAGCTCTTCGGTCTCGCCGCTGTTCGAGATGGCGATGACGATGTCCCCGCGGGTCACCATGCCGAGGTCGCCGTGGATGCCCTCGGCGGGGTGGAGGAAGAGCGCCGGGGTCCCGGTGGAGGCGAGGGTCGCGGCGATCTTGTTCCCGATATGGCCAGACTTGCCCATGCCGGTGACGACCACCCGGCCGGTGCAGTCCAGGATCAGGTCGATCGCCTGCTCGAAGCGCTTGTCGACCCGGTCGGCCAGGCGGCCGACGGCCTCGGCCTCGATGCGGAGGACCCGCCTGGCCTTCTCGATGCTCATCTCCCCACCGCCTGCTCGATGGCCTGGACCTGGCGCAGGAGCGCCGGCAGCTCGTCCAGGCTCAGCATGTTCGGTCCGTCGCAGAGCGCCTTGTCCGGGCATGCATGGACCTCCATGAAGAGCCCGTCCACTCCCGCGGCTACCGCGGCGCGGGTCAGGTGCGGCACGAACCGCCGGTCGCCGGACGAGGCCGTTCCCGCGCCGCCGGGCATCTGCACCGCATGGGTCGCGTCGAAGACCACGGGGTAGCCGAGCTCGCGCATGATCGGCAGGCCGCGCATGTCCACCACCAGGTTGTTGTAGCCGAAGCTCGAGCCGCGCTCGGTGATGACGATCTCCCGGCTGCCCGCCTGCTCGGCCTTCTCAACGGCGTTCTTCATGTCCCAGGGCGCCAGGAACTGGCCCTTTTTGATGTTCACCACCCTGCCGGTCCGGGCCACGGCCTCGATGAGGTCGGTCTGGCGCGAGAGGAAGGCCGGGATCTGAAGGACATCGAGCACCTCGGCAGCGGGTCCGACCTCCTCGAAGCGGTGCACATCGGAGAGCAGGGGCAGCCCCAGTTCCGTCTTGACCTTCCGGAGGATGCGCAATCCCTCGGCCAGCCCCGGTCCCCGGAAGGAGCGGCCCGAACTGCGGTTCGCTTTGTCGTACGAGGACTTGAAGACGAAGGGGATCCCGAGGTCGGCGGTGATCCGCTGCAGCCGTTCCGCCGCCGCGAGGGTCGTTTCCTCGGACTCGATGACGCAGGGGCCCGCGATGAGCACGAAGGGGTTCTTTCCCCCGAGCCGGACCCTCCCGATGGCGATCTCGCGCGTCACGGCCTGCTCCTCTGCTCCCGGTTCCGGAAGGACGCGGCGATGAAGGCGGTGAAGAGCGGATGGGGCGCCTGCGGCCGGGACTTGAACTCCGGATGGAACTGGCAGCCCAGGAACCAGGGATGGTCGCGGAGCTCCACGATCTCGACGAGCCCGCCGTCCGGCGACCGGCCGCTGACGACCAGCCCGGCCTTGCCGAGCCGCTCGAGGTAGCTGTTGTTGAACTCGTAGCGGTGGCGGTGGCGCTCCGAGATCTCGTCCCGTCCGTAGGCGGCATGGGCGAAGGTCCCCGGCTCCAGCCTGCAGGGATAGGCGCCGAGCCGCATGCTGCCGCCCTTGTCCGAGCCGAGTTCCCGCTTCTGTACCGTGCCGCTCCGGTGGTCGAACCACTGTTCGATCAGGTAGATGACCGGATGGGGCGTCTTGAGATCGAACTCGGCGCTGTTCGCCTGCTCGAGCCCGGCGAGGCTGCGCGCCGCCTCGATCACCGCGCACTGCATGCCCAGGCAGATGCCGAAGTAGGGTATCTTCCGCTCCCGCGCGTGGCGCACCGCGGCGATCTTGCCCTCCACGCCCCGGACCCCGAACCCGCCGGGCACCAGGATGCCGTCCATGTCCTTCAGCATCTCCTCCGCGCCCCTGGCCTCGATCTCCTCGGAGTCCACCCAGTGGAGCGTGACCCGGGCGTCGTTGGCGATGCCGCCGTGGGTCAGGGCCTCGCAGAGGCTCTTGTAGGACTCCTTCAGGTCCACGTACTTGCCGACCAGCGCGATGCTCACGTTCCGGAGCGGCTGTTTCACCCGCTTGACGATGGTTTCCCACGCGGAAACGTCGGCCTTCTGCGCCGTGAGGTCGAGCATCTCCACGATCCGGTCGTCGATGCCCTCCTCGTGCAGCTTGAGCGGGACTTCGTAGATCGTCTCGACGTCCTGCGCCGTGATGACCGCGTTCTCCTCCACGTTGCAGAAGAGCGCGATCTTCCGCTTCATCTCCCGGGGAATGGGGATCTCGCTGCGGCAGAGCAGGATGTTCGGCTGGATACCGATGGACTGGAGCTCCTTCACGCTGTGCTGCGTGGGCTTGGTCTTGAGCTCGCCGGCGGCGCGGATGTAGGGCACCAGGGTCAGGTGGATGTAGAGATAGTTCCCGCGGCCGAGGGTGTAGCGCATCTGGCGGATGGCCTCGAGGAACGGCAGGCTCTCGATATCGCCGATGGTGCCGCCGATCTCGACGATGACCACGTCCTCGTCGTTCGAGAGGTCCGTGACGGCCCGCTTGATCTCGTCGGTGACATGGGGCACCACCTGCACGGTCCCGCCCAGGTAGTCGCCCCGCCGCTCCTTCGCGATGACATTGTAGTAGATCCTGCCGGAGGTGTAGTTGTTCTTCTTGCTCGTGGTGACCGAGCAGTAGCGCTCGTAATGTCCCAGGTCGAGGTCCGTCTCGGCGCCGTCATCGGTCACGAAGACCTCGCCGTGCTGGAAGGGGCTCATGGTGCCGGGGTCCACGTTGATGTAGGGGTCGAGCTTCAGGAAGGTCACCTTGAGGCCCCGGGTCTCGAGCAGCGCGCCGATGGAGGCGGCCGCGAGCCCCTTGCCGAGCGAGGAGACCACGCCGCCGGTCACAAAGATGTACTTGGTCTTCGATCGCTTCTCGGCCATGTCAGGACCCGCCTTCCTCGATGCGCTGCAGTATTTTACCCAAATCGTCCGGCATGTCAACTCCCAGCGAGTCGTGGGCGGTCACGGCCACGCGGATCCGCCTGCCGTGCTCCAGGGCGCGAAGCTGCTCCAGCTTCTCCTGCTGCTCGAGCGGCGTCTGGGGCAGGGCCGCGTAGGCCAGGAGGAAGTCCCGGCGGTAGACATAGAGGCCGATATGCTTGTACCGCCCCGGCGAGGCGGTCAGGGCCGCGAGCTCCGTACGGCCCGCCCAGCCGTCGCGGTCCCAGGGAATGGGCGCCCGGGAGAAGTAGAGGGCGAACCCCCGGGCGTCGAGGACCACCTTCACCACGTTCGGGTCGGCGGTCTCCGCGGGGTCCGTGATCTCCCGCGCCAGCGTGCCCATCTCGATCGAGGGGTCCTCTGCCAGCGGCCGCACCGCCTCGTCGATCATCTCCGGCCGGATGAGCGGCTCGTCGCCCTGGACGTTCACCACGATGTCGCAGGCGAGCGAGCGGGCGACCTCGGCGATCCGGTCCGTGCCGGTGGCATGGTCCGGCGAGGTCATGACCGCCTCGCCGCCGAAGGCCCTGACCGCTGCCGCGATCCGCTCGTCGTCGGTGGCCACCACGACCCGCTGGACCAGCCGGGAGCGCAGCGCGCGCTCATGGACCCACTGGATCATGGGCCGTCCCTGGATCAGGGCGAGCGACTTGCCCGGGAATCGCGTGGAGCCGAACCGCGCGGGGATCACGGCGACTATGGATGCATGGTGGGACATGGGTATGAAGTCTGCAGGATGCGCCGCCGGCCGCTCAGGAGCCCTCCTGCGCGAGCTCCTGCCGGAAGTGGTCGATCGTCCTGCGGAGCCCGTCGTCAACGGACACGCCGGGCTGCCAGCCCAGCGCCCGCCTGGCCAGGGAGATGTCCGGCCGGCGCTGGGTCGGGTCGTCCGACGGGAGCGGCTGGTGCACGATCTTCGAGGACGACCCGGTCATGGCGATGATCTTCCTCGCCAGGTCCAGGATGGTGTACTCCTCGGGATTGCCGAGATTGACCGGGCCGGTGAGGTCCGGTGCGTCCATCATCCGTACCAGGCCGTCCACCAGGTCGTCCACGTAGCAGAACGACCGTGTCTGGCCGCCGTCGCCGTAGACCGTGATCTCCCGGCCCCGGAGCGCCTGCACGATGAAGTTGCTCACCACGCGTCCGTCATCATGCAGCATCCGGGGGCCGTAGGTGTTGAAGATCCGCACGATCCGCACGTCCACTCTGCTCTGGCGGTGGTAGTCCATGGTGAAGGTCTCGGCAACGCGCTTTCCCTCGTCGTAGCAGCTCCGCAAACCGATGGGGTTCACGTTCCCCCAGTAGTCCTCGGTCTGGGGATGGACCTTGGGGTCGCCGTAGACCTCGGAGGTCGAGGCCAGCAGGAACCGGGCCTTCACGCGCTTCGCCAGGCCGAGCATGTTGTGCGTGCCCAGCACGCTGGTCTTGATGGTCTTGACCGGGTTGTACTGGTAGTGGATGGGGGACGCGGGGCAGGCCAGGTGGTAGATCCGGTCCACCTCCAGCATGATCGGCTCGACGATGTCATGGCGCACCAGCTCGAAGTTCCGGTCGCCGAGGAGATGGTGGATGTTCCGCCTCCTGCCGGTGAAGAAATTGTCGAGGCAGACGACCTCCTGCCCGTCGCGCAGCAGCCTGTCGCAGAGGTGGGAGCCGAGGAATCCCGCTCCGCCCGTGACCAGTATCCTCATCATGCCGTCCTTCTCCTGCTGGTGTTCGGTCCGGGAAGCCGCCGGATGTCCGGCGCTTTCCCGACGCGCTGCGATCCCGGACTACCGCCTGCCGATGCCGTAGTAGACGAACCCCAGTCTGCGCAGCTCGTCCTGGTGGTAGATGTTCCGTCCGTCGAAGATCACCGGCCGCTTCATCAGCTTCTTCATGCGCTGGAAGTCCGGGGTCTGGAACTCGTTCCACTCGGTCACCACGGCGAGCGCGTCGGCCCCTTTGAGGGCCGCGTAACTGTCGTCCAGCAGGTCCACCCGTCCGCGGAAGACCGTTGCCGCCTCCTGCAGGGCGACGGGATCGTGGGCCTGCACGCGGGCGCCGGCCCGCAGCAGGCTGCGGATGATCACGATCGACGGCGCCTCGCGCATGTCATCGGTCCGGGGCTTGAACGAGAGCCCCCAGACGGCGATGGTCTTTCCGGCGAGCGGCCGTGCGCCCGCCTTTCGTCCCCGGCCCGCGCCGCGGAAGTGGTCCCGGATCAGCTCGAAGAGCACCCGCTTCTGGCGCTCGTTCACGTGCTCGACGGCCTTCAGCACAGCAGCCTCGACGCGATGCTCCCTGGCCGTCCGGACCAGCGCTTTCACGTCCTTGGGAAAGCAGGAGCCGCCGTAGCCCACGCCCGGGAAGAGGAACTCAAACCCGATCCGCTTGTCATACCCCATCCCCTTGCGCACGCTGTCGATGTCCGCGCCGAGACTTGCGCAGATATTGGCCATCTCGTTGATGAACGATATCTTGGTGGCCAGCATGGCGTTCGATGCGTACTTGGTCATCTCGGCGCTCCGGATGTCCATGATCAGGATGCGGTCGCCCTTCCGGACGAAGGGCGCGTAGAGCTCCTGCATGGTCTTGACCGCATGGTCGCCCTCGGCGCCGATCACCACGCGGTCCGGCTTCCGGAAGTCCTCGATGGCGGCCCCCTCCTTCAGGAACTCGGGGTTCGAGACCACGTCGAAGCGGTGGCGCGTCCGCGACCGGACGGCGGCCCGCACCCTGTCCCCCGTTCCCACGGGTACCGTGCTCTTGTTCACGATGATCTTATAGCCGTTCATCTGCGCGCCGATCTCCCGCGCCGCGGCAAGGACGTACTTCAGGTCAGCGGACCCGTCCTCGCCCGGCGGCGTGCCCACGGCGATGAAGATGATGTCCGAGCGCTTCACCGTCTCGGCCAGGTCGGTGGTGAAGGCCAGGCGGCCGTGCTCCCGGTTCCGCTTGATCAGTTCTTCGAGCCCCGGCTCATAGATCGGCACCCTGCCTTCGTTCAGCTGGGAGATCTTCCCTGCATCGATGTCCATGCAGATGACATCGTTCCCGCTCTCTGCGAAGCAGGTGCCGGTGACCAGCCCCACGTATCCCGTCCCAATGACCGCTATCTTCATGAACCCTCTTTCCGCCGCTCAGTTCCCTGCGCGGGAGTTGTAGTTCCGTTCGAGCCAGCGCTGATAGTCGCCGCTCCGTACGTTCTCGATCCAGTCGCTGTTCCGGAGGTACCAGGCGGCCGTTTCCCTCAGTCCCGCGGTGAAATCATGCCGCCGGGACCAGCCCAGCTCCTCCCTGATCTTCGTGCAGTCGATGGCGTATCGCCGGTCATGACCCGGCCGGTCGGCCACGAAGGTGATCAGGTCCCGGTAGGCGAGGCCCGCCGGGGGACGCAGCTCCTCCAGGATATCGCAGAGATCCCGGACCACCTCGATATTCTGCTTCTCGCACTCCCCGCCGATATTGTAGGTCTCCCCGGTCCTCCCCTGCCGCAGCACGAGCCAGACCGCTTCGCAGTGGTCCTCCACGTAGAGCCAGTCCCGCACGTTCTTCCCGTCGCCATAGACGGGAAGCGGCCTGCCCTCCAGCGCGTTCAGCAGCATGAGCGGGATGAGCTTCTCCGGGAACTGGTAGGGCCCGTAGTTGTTCGAGCAGTTCGAGACCGTCACCGGCATGCCGTAGGTGTGGTGGTAGGCCCGCACCAGGTGGTCCGAGGCCGCCTTGGACGCCGAGTAGGGGCTGCGCGGGTCATAGGCCGTGGTCTCGCTGAACCGCCCCTCAGGACCGAGGGAGCCGTAGACCTCGTCGGTGCTCACGTGGTGGAACCGGACCTCCTGCCGCCCCTCCCAGGCGGAGCGCGCAGCCTCGAGCAGGCGGAAGGCGCCGTTGACGTTCGTCTCGATGAAGTCCGCCGGCCCGTGGATCGACCGGTCCACATGGCTCTCGGCCGCAAAGTGCGCCACCGCGGTGATCCGGTGGCGCCGGAAGACCTCCGCCAGCCGTGCAGGATCGCAGATATCGCCGTGCACGAAGACGTACCGTCCGTTGCCGGACCTCCCGGCGATGTCCGCCAGGCTCGCCGCATTCCCGGCGTAGGTCAGCTTGTCGAGGTTCACGACCCTGCCCGGAAAGTCCGTCTTCGTCAGCACGTAGCGGATGAAGTTCGAGCCGATGAAGCCCGCGCCGCCGGTCACGAGCAGGGCTGCGCCGGGATCGCTGAGATGGGCGGGCAGCTCCCGCGCCTTCGCGTTCATGCATCCCTCCCCTGCCGGACGAAGGCCGCCACGACCTCCTCCCAGGGCTCGATCGGGATGTCCAGCGCCCGGGATACGGAACGGTTGCTCATGGCGGAAAAGGCAGGCCGCCGCGCCGGCAGGCCGAAGCTCGCCATGGGCACGGGCCGGAGGAACCGCTCCTGGCCGAGGCTCCGCAGGATCAGCCGCGCCCATTCGAACCGTGAGCAGTAGCCGCTGTTCGTCAGATGGTAGAGGCCGGTCAGCCCCTGCTCCAGCGCTTCCAGGGCGACCCGGACCACGGTGCCGGTCCAGGTCGGGACCGAGAACTCGTCGTACGAGGCCGCAAGCGGCCGGCCGCCGGCGATCCGGTCGAGGAACTTCCTGACGAAGTTCTGTTCCCCGGGGCCGAAGACCCAGCTCAACCGGAAGACGAGCGAGCCTTCGCCCAGCACCTCGCGGACCGCCTGCTCGCCTGCCAGCTTGCTCCTGCCGTAGCTGTTCAGCGGATTCGGCGCGTCCTCTTCGTTATAGAGAGCATCCTGCCTGGCGCCGTCAAATACGTAGTCGGAGCTGAAATGCAGCATCCGGGCGCCGCTGCGCCTCGCCGCCTCGGCCAGCAGGCGCGGTCCGACGGCATTCACCCGGTGCGCGGTCTCCTGCTCCTGCTCCGCCCGGTCCACCAGGTTGTAGGCAGCGCAGTTCAACACCACGTCCGGCCGCAGCCCGCGCATCGCATCATCAATGGCCTTCGGGTCGGTTATGTCGCAGTCCCTCTCGTCCGGCGCCGCGACCTCGATCTTCCGCGCCTGGAGCGTCCGGACGAACTCCCGGGCCAGCTGTCCGCTTCCTCCGGTGACCAGGATCTTCATGGTACATAGCGGAAGTTCAGGTCCGCTTCCCGGAGGGACGGCAGGCGCCGGTCCTTCTCCGACAGGATGGGTTCGCGCAGGGGCCAGTCGATCCCGACCGATGCGTCGTTCCAGACGATGCCCCGGTCGAGGTCAGGCGCATATTCAGCCGTGCACTTGTAGAGCACATCGGCCGATGGGCTCAGGACCGCGAAGCCATGGGCGAATCCCGGCGGCAGATAGAGCATCAGGTGGTTCTCGCCCGAGAGCTCGATCCCCACCCACCGGGCGAAGGTCGGGGATCCTGCGCGGACGTCCACGGCAACATCGAAGATCCTGCCCTGCAGGCACCGCACCAGCTTGCCCTGGGCCTGCGGGTCCTTCTGAAAGTGCAGCCCCCGGAGCACCCCCCGGGAGGACCGGGAATAGTTGTCCTGGACGAACTGCTCCGCGATGCCCGCCCGGGCGAAATCCGAACGGCGAAAGGTCTCGAGAAAGGCGCCCCGGTCGTCGGTGAATACCCTGCTCTCGATCACGCGCAGGCCCGGCAGCTCGAGCGGGAGGAATTCAAAGGGCACCGGGCGCCCCCTGCTCGGCCACCATCCGGAGATAGTCGCCGTAGGCGTTCTTCCGATGCTCCGACGCCGCCTGCAGCAGCCGCTCCCGGTCCACGTACCCGAGCTTGTAGGCGATCTCCTCGATGCAGGCGACCTTGAGGCCCTGCCGCTTCTCGATCGTTGCGATGAACTCCCCCGCCTCGAGCAGGCTCTCGTGGGTGCCCGTGTCGAGCCAGGCATAGCCGCGGCCGAGCATCTCGGCGCGCAAGGCCCCCTTCCGGAGGTAGGCGTTGTTCACGTCGGTGATCTCGAGCTCCTTCCGGCCGGACGGCCGCACGTTCCGCGCGATGTGCACCACGTCGTTGTCGTAGAAATAGAGCCCCGTGACCGCATAGCGCGATCGCGGCCGCGCCGGCTTCTCCTCGATGGACAGGACCTTCCCTTCCGGACCGAACTCGATGATGCCGTAGCGTTCCGGGTCCTTCACGTAGTAGCCGAAGACCGCAGCGCCGCCATTGTCCGTCACGTCTCGAACAGCCTTCCGGAGCAGGCCGGTCAGGCCGTGTCCATGAAAGATATTGTCGCCCAGGATGAGGCAGACCGGGTCGCTCCCGATGAACCGCTCGCCGATCAGGAAGGCCTCGGCCAGCCCCCGCGGCTCCTGCTGTTCGGCATAGGAGAACCGCAGCCCCAGATCTCCGCCGTCGCCGAAGACGTCGCGGAAGCGCGGCAGGTCCAGGGGCGTGGAGATGATCAGGACCTCCCGGATCCCGGCCAGCATCAGGACCGAGAGCGGGTAGTAGATCATCGGCTTGTCATAGACCGGCAGGAGCTGTTTGCAGACGCCCCGGGTGAGGGGATAGAGCCGCGTGCCGCTCCCGCCCGCGAGGATGATCCCCTTCATCTGCCCTGCTCCCCGTGACGCAGGACGCGCTGCCGGAGCTGCTCGGGCGTGACCGTAGCGGTCCCGACCACGCCCACCACGATCCCGGCGGCGAAGTTCGAGAGCCGCGCCGCGTCCGCCGGCCGCGCTCCGGCCGCCATGGCAAGGGTGAGCGTGCTGATCACCGTGTCGCCTGCGCCGGTGACGTCGAAGACCTCGCGCGCCACGGTGGGGATGTGCGTCACCCGGCCGCCCTTCTCGAAGAGGCTCATGCCCTGCTCGCCGCGCGTGATCAGCACGGCGTCGCAGGCCAGCTTCCGGAGCAGTCCCGCGCCCGCGCGGAGCAGGCTCTTTTCGTCCTCGATCTCGATCTTCGCCCCCCGCGAGGCCTCCTTGGTGTTCGGCGTCAGAATGGTCACCCCGCTGTAGATGCCGAAATGGCTCACCTTGGGG
>CAZTXN010000030.1:0-21020 GCA_964617655.1 uncultured Nitrospiraceae bacterium
TTTTTCAAGTATTGACCGTAGGTTTCTCCTGACGTTATCAGATGTTATCAGATTTGCGTCCAAATGTTTTTTTCAGGATAATAGAGGAACTATATCATACTATACGCCGATTTCAAAGCCTTTCAGCCTTTTCTGCGCCGCTGTCCATGGAGCTCAGGCTGCATCAGACCGGAAATATGCGCCTTGCTCTCCTGCCTGCAACCGGCAGCGTCTCTTCTACCCCGGCGTGGCTGGCTGGTACTTTGATTTCATGCATGACCCCGCAACCAGGTGGTTATCGTGATATTCTAGATCCTGTGTCTCGTCAGGATGAAACACCGGACCGCGTATGGGCGGTGCAATTCCGGAAACAGGCTCCGCTCATGCAGGTGGCAGCGCACCGATCGATGATCCTACAAACGGCAGTTGGGACACGGAAAATGTTGATGAAGTGCGGAGTGCGGAGTGCGGAGTGCAAGTTCCTTGCACCAGCGTCTTCACCGAACCAGCACTTGATACCGGCACGGGTAATACTTCTGGCTACTGGCTCCTGCCTTTTATATACTCCCCGAACTTCCGGTCCACCTTCATGATATGGTCCACGATCCAGTCCACCACAATCTGGTTCGCCGTGACCGAGAGCTCATAGGACATCCCGTGCTGGCGGGGCTGGGCCGCCTGGTGCTTCAGCTCTGCGAGGTTCCCGAGATAGGTCGCGTGGTGCCGCCGGTGCTCCTCCAGGCCCGCGTAGGACGCTTCCTGCATGCGCCGCTCCTCCTCACCGAAGTGGAAGACCGCGTAGTCATCCAGGAACCTGATCGTCCCGTCGATCTCGTCCTTGCACCGGTGCTCCCTGATCGCCGTCAGGAGGTTGTTGATGCGATCGAAGAGCTCCCGGTGCTGCGCGTCTATCATCTCGATGCCCACTGCCATGTCCTGCGTCCACTTCATGATGCTCCTCCTGAAGCGTGTCAGCTGATACTACCCTCAGCTCCCCGCCATGTCAAGCAGGGTTGAGCTCCTGGCTCCTGGCTCACGGTTCATCTTCTGTCTTCTGGATTCTGGATCCTGACCCCCGGCTCCTGTCCTTCTATGATCTGCGTCATTTGACACCTGCCCTGGACCGCGTTAAGGTGTAGTCATGAAGTCCGCCGTCGAGATCTACAAGCTCCTGCCCAAGACCAACTGCGGCGCCTGCGGTCTGCCGAACTGCTTCGGCTTCGCGGCCAAGGTGGCCGCGGGCATGGCCTCCATCTCCGCATGCGCCACCCTGAGCGAAGAGGTCAAGCAGGCGTTGGCAGCGGAGGAGCGGGGCCGTCCCGGCTCCCGCGGCACGGTCTACGAGCAGGCGCTTGCGGCCTTGCGGCCCAGGGTCGCGGCGCTGGACTTCGACAGGGTGGCCGGGGTGCTGGACCTCGGCCTCACCGATGACGGAGGGCTGGACGTCCTCTTCCTGAACGAGCGCTACCTGGTCGGCAAGGATGGCATAACGGGACCGGACGGCAGCGAACCGCTCCCCTTCATTGCGATCCTGATCATGAACCACCTCTGCATGCCATCCCCTCCCCCGCTCTCAGGAGAATGG
Source organism: uncultured Nitrospiraceae bacterium (assembly GCA_964617655.1). Classification (GTDB taxonomy): domain Bacteria; phylum Nitrospirota; class UBA9217; order UBA9217; family UBA9217; genus JAKAHZ01. The sequence continues at coordinate 1,565 of CAZTXN010000030.1, forward strand.
ATCACTTTCAGTTCCGTGCCTGCGTCCCATGCCAAGGACAAGGCATGGGCGGCCCATGTGGAAGAGGTCATCGCAAGGCAGTATGCGGGGAATACGGCGGGATTGAAAGAGGCATGCGAGAAAGCGGGTGGCAGACCGGCCGCTGCGGCGGGCAGGCACGATGCCGCCTATGAGTTCCGGTTCTTCCCGCACTACCCGGCGCTGCTCCTGTTCAACGATGCCGTGCCGGACGAAGACTTCCCTGCGCAGGCAAGGCTGCTCCTGGACCGGAACGTGGACAAGCTCCTGGACATCGAGTCGATCGTGGTGCTGGGCGAGGTGTTCGCGGAACGATTGACCGGCTAGCAGCAGCTTATGCAGCCCGAAGACAGGCGTACAGCAGATACTCCACGTTCCCGTCCTGCCCGGTGATCGGCGACGTGATCACGCCCTTGACCTCACATCCCTGTGCTGCGACGAAGGCCGTGACCCGGTCCTTGGCCTCCTCCCGGTCCTTCTCCTCCCGGACGATGCCGCCCTTGCCCACCTTATCCCTGCCCACCTCGAACTGGGGCTTGATGAGGGCGATCAGCGCGCCGCCGGGCAGGAGGTGCGGCAGGACGGCGGGGATCACCTTCTCCAGGGAGATGAAGGATACATCGATGACCGCCACGCCGGCCTTCTCCGGGATGAGCAACGGGTCCATCTGCCGGATGTTCGTCCGCTCGATCACCGCCACCCGCGGGTCCTGCCGGAGCCTCCAGGCCATCTGGCCGTAGCCCACATCCACCGCATAGACCTTTGCCGCTCCGTGCTGCAGGAGGCAGTCCGTGAACCCGCCCGTCGACGCGCCCACGTCGATGCAGACCTTCCCGGCGATCTCCGGACGGAACTCCCGGAGCGCGGCCTCGAGCTTCAGCCCGCCGCGGCTGACATAGGGCATCCGGCCGCCCAGGAGGCGGATATCAACGTCCTGCGCCACCAGCGTCCCGGCCTTCTCGACCTTCCGGTCCCCCACCAGAACCTGGCCGGCGAGGATGAGCGCCTGGGCCTGCTCGCGGCTCTCCGTCAGCCCGCGCTCGGCGAGCAGCCGGTCCAGCCGGACCCTCGTCCTGCCCGTGTCCCGGTCCTTCCCTGGCGGCATGACAAAAAAGGCGCTCACGCGTATCGTAGCGCCCCTGTTCCCCCCATCAACCGACGTATCGCGACCTAGCTCTTGATGTTCGACACCGGAGCGACAGCCTTGAGCCGCGTGCGCTCCAGGAACTCCCGGACCAAGCGGGCGATGCCCTCGGCATCCAGTCCGTACTTCCGGCGCAGGATGGCCTGGGTCCCATGCTCTATGAACCTATCCGGCAGGCCGATCCGGAAAGTACGGACACCGGTCACGCGGTTCGCTTCCAGGCATTCCAGCACCGCGCTGCCGAACCCTCCCTGGAGCGCATGTTCCTCAACGGTCACGACCCGTCCCGCTGCCTTCGCCTGCTGCAGCATCATCTCCTCGTCCAGCGGTTTCGCGAACCGGGCGTTCACCACCGATGCCGAGATGCCCTCAGCAGCGAGCTGCTCCGCCGCCTCCTGAGCGGGCCGGACCATGTTCCCGATGGCGATGATGGCAACATCCTCCCCCTGCCGAAGCAGCTCCGCCCGACCGATCTCGAGCCTCTTCGGCTCCTGGTCCATGGGCACGCCCAGCCCGGTCCCGCGCGGATACCGCACCGCCGCGGGGCCGCTGTGCTCGACCGCGGTCTTCACCATGTGCTGCAGCTCGTTCTCATCCTTGGGCGCCATGATGACCATGTTCGGCAGGTGGCGCAGATAGGCAAGGTCGAAGACCCCATGGTGGGTCGGGCCGTCCTCGCCCACGAGCCCTGCGCGGTCCATGGCGATCGTGACCGGCAGGTTCTGCAGACAAAGGTCATGCATGACCTGATCATAGGCGCGCTGCATGAAGGTCGAGTAGATGGCGGCCACCGGATGCAGGCCCTCGGCTGCCAGACCGCAGGCGAAGGTGATGCCGTGCGACTCGGCAATGCCCACATCGAAGAACCGCTCCGGGTACTGGGCGCCGAACTTCTCGAGGCCCGTGCCGTCCGACATGGCGGCGGTGATCGCCACCAGCCGGTCGTTGTCTTCCGCCAGCTGGACCATCGTCTGGCCGAAGACCTCGGTGTAGCTCAGCACCTTCTGCTTCTTCGCTGTTGTCTTCCCGGTCTCCGGATCGAAGGGCGCGACCCCGTGGTACTGCGACGGGCTGCATTCGGCGAACTCGCAGCCCTTCCCCTTCTTGGTCACCACATGGACCAGCACCGGCCAGTCGAACTCCCGGATGTTCCGGAAGGTCTCAAGCAGATGGTCCAGGCGATGGCCGTCGATGGGCCCCACGTACTGGAAGCCCAGCTCCTCGAAGAGGAGGCCCGGCGCCACCAGACCCTTCAGGGACTCCTCGGCGCGCTTGGCGAACTGGAACATGGACTCGCCCACCTTCGGGATGCCCTGCAGGAAGTGCTTGGTCTCGATCTTCAGCTTGGTGTAGAAGTTGCCGGTCATCAGCCGGTTCAGGTAGGCCGAGAGCGCCCCCACGTTCGGCGAGATGGACATCTCGTTGTCATTCAGCACCACGATCATCTTCTTCCGGAGATGTCCCGCCTGGTTCAGCCCCTCGAAGGCCAGTCCCGCGGAGATCGAGCCGTCGCCGATCACGGCGATGACATGGAAATCCTCGCCCTTGATGTCCCGGGCCGCGGCCATGCCGAGGGCGGCCGAGATGGAGGTGCTTGCATGCCCCACATCGAAATGGTCGCAGGGGCTCTCCTCCCGCTTCGGGAACCCGCTGATGCCTCCGTGCTGGCGCAGGGTGCCGAACCGCTCCCGCCTTCCGGTCAGCAGCTTGTGAGCATACGCCTGGTGCCCCACGTCCCAGACCAGCTTGTCCTTCGGCGTATCGAAGATGTAGTGCAGCGCAAGCGTCAGTTCGATCACGCCCAGGCTCGGCGCCAGATGCCCGCCGGTCTGCGAAACGGTCTGGACGATCGTGTCCCGCAGCTCCTGGGCGAGCGCGGGAAGCTCCTGCTCCCCCAGGTCCCGGAGATCGGACGGCATATTGATGTTCTCGAGCAGCATGACAGCACCTCACCAGGGACCGCGCAAGGTCACGGAGGGAGAGGTTCCTTCCGCGTCCTCCAACGGTCCAGAAACTACCACGAACGCATTTGCTCAGTTAGCTTCTAACCTCCCACCTTACTATCCTCTCCCCTCGGGGGAGAGGGTGGGGTGAGGGGGGCTTGTCCTGATGAATCAGCCGGTATCGCTCCTGATCTAATTCACCCGCGTGACGATATACCTCGCCAGCTCCCGCAGAGGGTCGGCCTTGCGGTCGAAATCCCGCAGCGCCTGCACAGCCCGGTCGGACACCTCCCGTGCCCGGCGGCGCGATTCTTCGAGGCCGTAGAAGCTGGGAAAGGTCTTCTTCCCTTTCTTGAGATCGCTTCCCACGTCCTTCCCGATCTCCTGTTCCGTCCCGGTCAGGTCCAGGATGTCGTCGGCGATCTGGAACGCAAGTCCCGCGTACTCGCCGTACCGGGTCAGGGCCCGGAACCGCTTCTCGCCCGCCTTCCCGTAGAGCGCGCCGACGCGCACCGAGGCCCGCAGCAGCGCGCCGGTCTTGTGCGTATGGATGTATTCCAGGGTCGGGAAATCTATCTCCCTGCCCTCTGACTCCATGTCCACCACCTGGCCTCCCACCATGCCGTAGACGCCTGAGGCCCGCGATATCTCCGCGATGATGGCGAGCATGCGGTTCGCCGGAACATGCCGCTGCCGCCGGGGGTCCGCCAGGACCTCGAAGGCCATGTTCAGCAGCCCGTCGCCCGCCAGGATGGCCACGGCGTCGCCGTAGACCTTGTGGCAGGTGGGACGGCCGCGCCGGAGGTCGTCATTGTCCATGGCCGGCAGATCGTCATGGATGAGCGAATAGGTATGAATGAGCTCCAGCGCGCCGGCGATGGGCAGCAGGCCCGCCGGGTTCGCGCCGAGCGACTCGGCGGCCGCGATGGCCAGGATGGGCCGCACGCGCTTGCCTCCGGCAAAGAGGCTGTAGCGCATGGCCTCGAAGACCGTGGGCGGATAGGTCTTCGCCGGCGGCGCCAGCGACTCGAGCGCCTTGTCCACGACGGCGCGCTTCTTCCTGAGGTAGGCCTTGATATCCATCGTGCCGCACTGTTCCCCGCGCCGTCGCCCTTCGACGCACGGCGCGGTGCGCCGCATCCGGAGCGGTTCAGGATGCGTCATCCTCCTCAAAGGGTTCCGTGACCGTCTTCCCGGTCCGGTCCTGCAGCAGGATCTCGACCTTGCGCTCCGCCTGCTCGAGCCGCGCGCTGCAGTGCCGGGCGAGCTTGACGCCTTCCTCGAACAGTCTGAGCGACTGGTCGAGCGAGAGCTCGCCCTGCTCGAGCTTCTCGACGATCTCCTCGAGCCGTGCCAGCGCTGTCTCGAACTTCTTCTCCGCCATGGCTCTCCGCCTTCTGCGCCTCAAGGGATGCGGCGGCGCATGGGGACCATTATATCTCCCTCAACAGGATGAGACAAGGGAAACCCGCAAACACCGGGGGTTGACGGATGCGGCCTATCGTGCTATTGTGGTCCACGTTCCAGGCCACTTGAGCCCTAGGCTGAAAGTATCACGCTCTCCCGGGAGGCAGAGACCATGGCCGATAGGAAGCCCCAGCAGTCGTTCACGCTCGACGAGGAGCAGTTCCGTGCGCTCCATGACCTCGAGGTGGTTACCCAGCGTACAATGGGCGAGATGATCCGGGAAGGGATCGATCTGTATATCAGGGTCAAGAAGGGGCTCGCAGCGCCGGATCCGGCCCCTGACACCATGCTCTCGCCGATCATCTTCGAGCCGCCCTACCGCAAGCCCTCGGACCAGTGATCACCGTCCGCTCTTCTCCACCCGTGAGAGGACCTCGCCCCGCGCCAGCCGCGTGCTGATGCGGTCGCCGGGACGCAGGTCCTTGGCATCCTTCACGATCCGTCCCTCCGGCAGGCTGCGGGTCACGCTGTAGCCCCTCGCGAGAATCCCGAGCGGGTTCAGGTGCTCCAGCGCCCCGCTCAATGCCGCGAGCCGCGCTCCCGTGCTCCGCACCTGGTTCCGCATGCCGGCCCCGATGCGCCCCAGCAGGTCGTCCACCCGCTGCGCCGTCTCCTGGACCCGTCGCCGGGGGTCGCCGAGAAGCCGGAGGGCATGCCGGACCGTCGCGCGGATGCGCTCCAGCTCCCTCCGCATATGCGTGGTCAGCCTGGCCTCGAGCGAACCGATGCGCTCGCGCAGATGGGCCTCGCTCTCCACCACCATCTCCGCGGCCGCCGACGGCGTCGGGGCGCGGAGGTCGGCCGTGAAGTCCGCGATCGTGAAGTCCGTCTCGTGGCCGACCGCCGAGATGACCGGCACGCGGGACGTGAAGATCGCCCGCGCCACCGCCTCCTCGTTGAACGCCCAGAGGTCCTCCAGCGACCCGCCTCCCCTGCCGAGAATGATCACATCGGGAATGCGCTCGCGGTTGAGATATCCGAGCGCCTCGACGATGGCGGGCGCGGCGTCTGCTCCCTGCACCGGCACGGGAACGATCAGGATCTCCATCCTCGGATGGCGCCGGCGGATGACCCGCAGCATGTCCCGGAGCGCCGCGCCGGTCGGCGACGTGACGATGGCGATGCGCCGCGGAAGGACGGGCAGCGGCTTCTTCCGGCGACGGTCGAAGAGCCCCTCGCGCTCCAGCCGGGCCTTCAGCTCCTCGAAGGCCTTCTGGAGCGCGCCGGCGCCCTTCGGCTCGACGTACTCGACGATGACCTGGTATTCGCCGCGCGGCTCATAGACGCTTATCCGGCCGCGGCAGATGACCAGCATGCCGTGCTGCAGGGTGAACCGGAGATTGCGCTGGGAGGACCGGAAGAGGACGGCGCGGACCTGGCTCTGCTCGTCCTTGAGGGTGAAGTAGACATGCCCCGACTGCGGCGCCGTCAGGTTCGAGATCTCGCCCTCGACCCAGAGTTCGGGAAAGCGCCCCTCCAGCAGGTCCCTGACCTGCCGGGTGAGCTGGGTGATGGTGAGAATATGGCTTCCGCCGGATGCGCGGTCCATGGCACGTGCACCTAGGAACGGAGCTTGATCCGTTCGATCGAGCGCGCCTTGCCCGACCGGGCGTCGATATCGATGGCCACGGCGTCGAGATGCACCGGGCCCTTGGGGATCTCGAACTTGTGGGGCCGCTGGGTCAGGAACCGGTTGATCGCATCCTCCTTCCGGACGCCGATCACGGAGTCCGTGGGACCGGTCATGCCCACGTCCGTCAGAAAGGCGGTGCCGCCCGGCAGGATCCGCTCGTCCGCGGTCTGCACATGGGTGTGGGTGCCGATCACCGCGCTCACCTTCCCGTCCAGGTGCCAGGCGAGCGCGGCCTTCTCGGACGTCGCCTCGGCATGGAAGTCGATGATCACGACCCGGGCGTCCTTCCGGAGCCGTTCGATCTCGCGCTCGGCCGTGCGGAAGGGGTCCTCCAGATTCGACATGAATACCCTGCCCTCGAGGTTCAGGACCGCGATCTTCCCTGATCCGTCCGTGGCCAGGACCGCGCTGCCCGCGCCTGCGGTCCCCGGGGGATAGTTCGCCGGCCGGATGAGACGATCCTGGCCGGCAAGATAGGGCTCGATCTCCTTCTTGTCCCAGACATGGTTGCCCGAGGTCAGTACCTGGATCCCGAGGCCGAAAAGCTCCTCGGCCACGGCGGGCGTGATCCCGAACCCTCCCGCGGCGTTCTCGCCGTTCGCCACGATCAGTTCGGGAACGTGAGTCCGCCGGAGATCGGGCAGGCACTGCTTCACCATCTTCCTGCCCGGTTCGCCGATGATGTCGCCGATGAATAGGACCTTCATTCAACCCTCCGGGTTGAAAATGACAAATCCCAAATTACAAATCCCCAATAAACGTCAATATCGGACCACGAAACAGCAAAACAGCAACCCCATTCGGCCATTGTCGTTTGGAGCATATTTGGTATTTGGAGCTTGGTTCTTGGTGCTTGACTTATTTCGCGTACTCCACGTACCGGCTCTCGCGCACCACGGTGACCTTGATCTGGCCGGGATAGGACAGTTCCTGCTCGATCTTCTTGGCGATGTCGCGGGAGAGCTGCGCCGCGTGCGCATCGGACAGGTCCTCGGGCTTCACGATGATCCGGATCTCCCTGCCCGCCTGGATGGCGTAGGACTTCTCCACGCCCTTGAAGGCATTGGCCGTCGATTCGAGCGCCTCGATCCGCTTGAGGTAGCTCTCCAGCGTCTCGCGCCGCACGCCCGGCCGGCCGGCCGAGAGAGCGTCCGCGGCGGCCACGAGGACCGACTCGACGCAGTTCGGTTCGCCGTCCCCGTGGTGGGTCATGATGGCGTTGATCACCTTGGAGGACTCACCGTACTTCTTCGCGAGATCGCCGCCGATCTGGGGATGGGTCCCCTCGACCTCGTGGTCCACGGCCTTGCCCAGGTCATGGAGCAGCCCGGCCCGGCGGGCCAGCTTCTGATCGCATCCCAGCTCTGCCGCGAGGATGCCGGAGAAGTAGGCCACCTCGCGGGAATGCATCAGCATGTTCTGGCCGTAGCTCGTGCGGTACTTGAGCCGTCCGACGAGTTTCACCACGTCGGGGTGCAGGTTATGGATGCCCAGGTCGAAGGCGGCCCGTTCGCCTTCCTCCTTCAGCGAGCTGTCGAGCTCCTTCTTCACCTTCTCGGCGATCTCCTCGATCCGGGCCGGATGGATGCGGCCGTCCTGGATGAGCCGTTCGATGGTCAGCTTGGCGATCTCCCGGCGGAAGGGGTCATAGCACGAGAGGATCACGGCCTCGGGCGTATCGTCGATGATCAGGTCGATGCCCGTGGCGGCCTCGATGGCGCGGATGTTCCGGCCCTCGCGTCCGATGATGCGGCCCTTCATCTCGTCGTTCGGCAGATTGAGCACCGAGACCGTCGCCTCGGCCACATAGTCGCTGGCGTAGCGCTGGATCGCCAGGCTGATGATGTGCTTTGACTTCTTGTCGGCCTCGTCCTTCGCCTCGTCCTCGATCCGCTTGACCGTCCGCGCGGCCTCGTACTTGGCCTCGTCCTCCATGGCCAGCATGAGCTGGCGCTTCGCCTCCTCGGCGGTCATGCTCGCGATCCGCTCGAGCATCTCGCGCTGTTCGCGCAGCCCCTGCTCGTACTGCTGCTCCTTCTCCTGGGCGACCTTCTCGCGGCTCACGAGCTCCTTTTCCCGCCGCCCCGTCTCGGTCTCCCGCTTCTCGACCGTATCGGTCTTCTTCTCCAGGTTCTCTTCCTTCTGGTTCAGCCGGCGCTCCTGGTTCTGCAGCTCCTGCCGCTTGTCCTTGGTCTCCCGCTCGAACTCGACGCGCGCCTGGTAGATCCGGTCCTTCGCCTCGAGAGCGGCCTCCTTCAGCTTCGTCTCGGCCTCCCGCTCCGCGTTCGATATGATCCTGGCCGCATCCGCCTCGGCTCCCCGAACCTTGCCGGTCGCGGCCTTGCCCTTGATGAGAAGCCCGATGCCGGCGCCCGCGGCGAGCGCCACGATCCCGATGATAAGGTACTCGATCATGCCTTCGTTCCTCCTGCCTCTATGTTTTTCAGCCCGGCAAGGCGTTCCTTGATGCGTTTTTCCTCGCCCTGCTCCGTGGGCCGGTAGTAGCTTCGCTTTTGGGGAAGATGCTCCTGGGCGACGTAATGCCCGGGATGGTCATGGGGATACCGGTACCCCTTGCCCCGCCCCAGCCGGTCCGCGCCGGCATAGTGGGAGTCCCGCAGATGGTCCGGAACAGGCAGGACCTCCAGTTCCGCGACGTCCCGCATCGCCTCCCGGATCCCCAGGTAGGCGGCGTTGCTCTTGGGCGCCGCTGCGACGTAGACCGCTGCCTGCGCCAGGGGGATCCTGCCTTCCGGCAGCCCGATCCGCTCCACGGCCTGGTAGGCCGCCACGGCGACCACAAGGGCCCGCGGGTCCGCATTGCCCGCGTCCTCGCTCGCCGCGATCACGATCCTCCGCGCGATGAAGAGCGGGTCCTCCCCGGCTGCGAGCATCCTGGCCATCCAGTAGAGCGCCGCGTCCGGATCGCTGCCCCGCATGCTCTTGATGAATGCCGAGATCGTATCATAATGCTCGTCCTCGTCGTAGACCAGGGCCTTCCGCTGGATCGACTCCTCGGCGGCGGACCGGTCGATCAGGACCGTCCCGTCAGGCCCCGGAGGCGTGGAGAGAGCGCCGATCTCGAGCGCGTTCAGCGCGCGCCGCGCATCGCCCCCGGACAGGGAGACGAGGAGGTCCCGGGCGTCGTCGGTCAGCACGACCCGCAGCGCGCCCAGGCCCCGGTCGCGATCAGCGAGCGCGCGGGCGAGGATGGCGCGGATGTCATCGTTCTGAAGGGGCCGGAACTCGAAGATCTGGGACCGCGAGGAGAGGGCGGGGATGATCGCGAAGAACGGGTTCTGGGTCGAGGCGCCGATGAGCGTGATGGTGCCCCGCTCCACGTCCGGGAGCAGGGCGTCCTGCTGAACGCGGGTGAACCGGTGGATCTCGTCGATGAAAAGCACGGTCCGGCCGCCGGTGCGCTCCTGCTCCGCGGCAGCCTCCTGCGCCGTGCGGCGCACGTCCGCCACCCCGGCGGTGACCGCGTTCAAGGAAACGAAGCGCGTCCTGCTGCGGCCGGCGATGAGGTGGGCGAGCGCCGTCTTTCCCGTTCCCGGCGGACCGTACAGGATGAGCGACATGAAGCGGTCCGCCTCGATGGCGCGGCGGAGCAGCTTGCCGGGGCCCAGGATGTGCTCCTGTCCGGCGAATTCGGACAGGTCGCGGGGCCGCATGCGCCAGGCAAGGGGCGCCTCCGCCCGGTCGGCCTGCGGAGCAGGCCGGGTCTGTGCGTGCTTTCTGGTTACCAAGGAACGCTTCAGGAAGGCCGGGACTGCGGATGATAGTGGAACGGCAGGAACGACGGAACAAGCCGCTGACGATCAGAATGGTGCTGCAGGACTCCGGATCAGCGGACCGCGGTTCGGCACGCAGGGCCGAGCAGTGCCGCTGGAGGGAGTTCGCACCCCCTCCGCATCTGCCCCCTGCCCAGCGGAGGTGCGGACCCGCAATGACCGGCGATTTCAGTGATTATGCCCATGACCGTCTACGGTTCTGCTGGCTTGTTCGGATCGTCTGCAGGACCGCGGGGATAGCTCAGTCCCGCGTGAATACCCTGTTCCGCGAAGTTGCTGCTGCACTATCAAAGCGCCGGAGCCTTCCCTACTCTCTCCTTCTGCGCTGGATATCTCCTGTTCAAGATGCTGCAACCGCCCTCCGGGCGGATGGATCGATCAAAAGAATCCCCCGCAATTGCCGTGCTGATAACTTGGACCTGGCGGTGACCAGGTGGGCGCCATGAAGGAAAGTTAGGCTACCCAGTCTTGCCTGGGCATGCTCACCCTCTCCCGGGACAGCTCCCTTGTTAATTCTTTACGAGGTACAAGTTATATCAGTCACGAGCAACGCAGGGGACTGAACTGGTCTGTGCTATTTATACCAGAACAGTGGAAAAACTGCAAGACCAAATTGGACGGCGCCAGGGCGGCCAACGCAGGATTTACATGGAAAATCGGCAGGTTAAGAGATGGAAGCCATTCCGCGTCAGTACAGGCCGCCGGAGACGCTCAGGCCCCCTTGCGGTCATCGGTCATTTCGAGCAGCCGTTCAACGGACTGCTGCGAGCTGCGCTGCAGGGCTTCATGCTGAAGACGCACGCGGTAAAGTTCGTCGGCAAGATTGAGGGCCGCCAGGATCGCCACGCGGTAGCCGTCGGAGAGGCCGGTGCTCTTCTGGACCTCTTTCATGCGGCTGTGCACGGTTGCGGCCAGCTCGCGCACCTGCGCGGCATTGGCGCCGCCCTTGAGCGTGTACATCTGCCCGAAAATCTCGACCTGGATGGTTTCCATGGACGGCCCCATCATCTCCGGCACCGCGTCCGGGCATTCCGGCCGGCAGAAGACACGGTCCTTACAGCAAGGCGTCGACGAACTCCTTCGGCGCGAACTCCTTCAGGTCCTCGATCCCCTCACCGATCCCGATGAACTTCACCGGAAGCGCGAGCTCGCGGGTGATGGCGAAGACCATGCCTCCCTTGGGCGTCCCGTCCAGCTTCGTCAGGACGATGCCTGTCACCCCTACTGCGTCATGAAAGGTCCGCGCCTGCGCCAGGGCGTTCTGGCCCGTGGTCGCATCCAGCACCAGGAGGGTCTCGTGGGGCGCTCCCGGAAGTTCTCGCTCCAGGATGCGCCGGACCTTCTTCAGCTCCTCCATGAGGTTCTGCCGGGTATGCAGCCGGCCGGCGGTGTCCACGATCAGCACGTCCATGCCGCGCGCCTTTGCGGCCGCGACCGCATCGAAGACCACGGCCCCCGGATCGGCCCCCTCCCGGTGCCGGATCACCGGCACGCCGTTGCGCTCGCCCCAGACCGCCAGCTGTTCCGACGCGGCCGCGCGGAAGGTGTCCGCAGCCGCCAGCATGACCTTTCTGCCGTCAGCAGCAAGCCGGCGGGCCAGCTTGCCGATCGTCGTGGTCTTCCCGGTCCCGTTCACGCCCACCACCAGGATGACGGACGGCGAAGCGGTTACCGAGAGTGCGCAACGCTGGCCGGCCAGGGCCTCAAGGAGCAGCTCCTTCAGGCGGTCCCGCACCTGCTCCGGCGTCGAAAGCTCCTTCCGGCCGAAGCGGTCCTTCAGGTCCGCGAGCACCATCGCGGTGGTCGCCGCGCCTACATCGGCCATGATCAGGGCCGCCTCGAGGTCGTCGAGGAACTCCTCGTCGATCTTCTCGCCCAGCACAAGCACGCCGAGCCGGTCCGCGAGGTTCTTGCGCGTCCTTGCCAGGCCGTCCTGCATGTTCCGTATCACGCTCAGCATGGAAAGATATCTGTGTGAAGGGTTTCCCGCCCCTAGGGAGGGGTCTTCTGGCTTCTGGCTCCCGGCTTCTGGTTTTCCTCAGATGTCCAGCGGGAGCTCGGCAGCATTCTCGGCATCTCCGGCCGGTCGCTTCTCCTTCTTCGGCCCGGGCCGCGCGCTCTCGGCTCCCGAAGCTGCAGCATCTGGATACTCCGCAGGCCGGTAGAGATAGCGGTCGTGCATCTTGCTGTACGCGGTCCACTGGCCGGGCTTGACGTTCTCCCGCTTCACTGTCGCCCGAAAGTTGTTGATCTTGGCCGTGAGATCATCGAGATAATTGATGATGAGCGCTTCCTGGATCTTCGGCCGCTTGGGCGAGCCGAACTCGTACTCGCCGTGGTGGGACAGCACGATGTGCTTCAGCAGCAGGGCGAGCTCCTCGGGAAATCCCGGCAGGGTCCGCACCTTCTCGGCCAGCATCTCGTAGCCAAGGGAGATATGGCCGAGGAGCCTTCCTTCGGTGGAGTACTCGATGGACTTGCGGATGGAGAGCTCCCGCACCTTCCCGATATCATGCAGGAAGGCGCCGGTGACGAGAAGGTCCCGGTCGATGCCGGGAAAATGTCCTGCCACGTCCCGGCAGAGCGCGATCAGCTCGACGACGTGCTCCAGGAGACCGCCCAGGTAATTATGGTGCATGGTCTTCGCCGCAGGCGCCCGTTTGAAGGCCTCCAGAAAGGGTGCATCGGCCAGAAATGCCTTGAGCAGGCCGCGGAGATGGGCGTTCCGGACCTCGTCACAGGCCCGGGCCAGCTCGGCCGTCATCTCGTCCACGCTCCGGGGAGCAGCATCGAGGAAGTCGGCCAGGTCCACGCCGGCATCGTTCACCTTCTCCAGGGCCTTCATCTTGATCTGGAGTGAGCCCTGGTAGCTCGCCGCCACCCCCTTGATCCGGACGAAGTCCTCCCGCTCGAACCGGCCGGCCACCTCCTCGGCGTTGTCCCAGAGCTTGCCGTCGATCTCCCCGCTCTTGTCGGCGAGCTTCACCGAGAGGTAGACCGATCCGGTCTTTGCGATGGAGATCTGTTTTCCGACGACGAGATAGGTCGCGTCGATCCAGTCCCCTTCCTTCAATGTACCGATCATCTGCATAGGCCTGGGTGATATTAAACCATCCCCCCGGGGTTGTCAAACAGGAACGGTCAGGAAATAGACATAAAAGAAAGGCCCGTCCGGCATCGGACGGGCCTTGCGCAACGGCTGCTCTCTACGTCAATGTTCGACCTCGACCCCCGCGGTCTGCTCCCGGACCGAGATGGCGATCTTGTAGAGGAACGTGAGTACCAGCAACCCGATGGCCCAGACGCCGATGGTGATGACCGTCTCCGGCCGCGTGGGCCAGTAGGGATTCACCTCCTCGAAGGGATTCGGAACGAAGCCGCCGATGATCAGGCCGAAGCCCTTGTCGATCCAGAGCGACACGAAGAGCATGACGGCCGCAAAGGCAAGCGTACCCTCGTTCTTCCGCAGCGACGGGACGAGCAGCATGACCAGCGAGACGATGGCCAGCACGCTCGAGACCCACATAAAGCCCACCAGCTCCGTGTGGCCCTCCAGCCCGGCATAGAGATAGTGGAACGGATGGGCGTGGCCCGGGATGCCGCTGTAGAAGGCCGTGAAGAACTCGAGGCCCAGGAAGAAGACGTTCGCGAACATCGCATAGGCCACGATCTTGCCGAGCGTCTGGATCGGCTCCCTGCCCGGATCGAACTTCGTCACCTTCCGGACGATCAGCGCCAGGATGATCAGGAGCGCCGGACCGGCGGCGAAGGCCGAGGCCAGGAACCTCGCCGCCATGATCGCGCTGAGCCACATATGCCGGCCCGGCAGGCCCGCGTAGAGAAAGGCCGTCACGGTGTGGATGCTGATGGCCCAGGGAATCGAGAGGTAGATGAACGGTTTGATCCACTGCGGGGGAGCGATCCCCTTCCGGTCCGCGCCCAGCGTCACCCAGCCGATCATGGCGTTCAGGAAGAGGTAGCCGTTCAACACCACCACGTCCCAGAGGATGATCGAGCTCGGCGCGGGATGCAGCAGGATGTTCATGACCCGCGTCGGCTGCCCCATGTCCGCCATGATGAAGAGGATGCACATGGTCACCGCCGCGATGGCCAGGAACTCACCCAGGATCACGATCTTGCCGAACTTCTTGTAATCATGCAGGTAGTAGGGGATCACGAGCATGACTGCCGAGGCGGCCACGCCGACCAGGAAGGTGAACTGGCCGATGTAGAGGCCCCAGGACACGTCGCGGTGCAGACCCGTGACGCCCAGCCCCTCATTGTACTGGCGGAGGTAGTAGTACATCCCGCTCACCGCCAGAATGCCGAGGAAGAAGACCCAGGCCCAGTATTTCTTGCTTCCTTCCAGCGCTTTCTCAAGCATGGTCGCCACCTCCGATCAGATAGAACACCGACGGCCCGGTCCCCAGCTCGGGTTTGCGCCGGATCGTCAGCCTGGTGGTGACGATCTTCCCTACCTCGGAGCCCGGGTCTTCGAGGTCCCCGAACAGGATGCCGCCCTTCGGCGCCGCCTCTACGCAGGCCGGCATCTTGCCGACCGCGAGCCGCTCGGTGCAGAAGGTGCATTTCTCCACCACGCCCTTGGTCCGCGTGGGATACTCGCGGTTGAGCTGGTCGTCCTTCAAGGCCTTGCGGGGGTCGACCCAGTTGAAGCTCCGGGCGCCGTAGGGGCAGGCGGCCATGCAGTACCGGCAGCCGATGCAGCGGTGCATGTCCTGCATCGTGATGCCGTCCTTCAGCTTGTAGGTCGCCTTCGTGGGGCAGACGCGCACGCACGACGGGTTGTCGCAGTGGTTGCAGAGGACCAGCACCGGCATGTCCTTGACCTTCTTGTCCATGTACCGGTTCTCCTGACCCGGGAAGGCGCGCTGGTATCCGGTCCTCCAGAGCCATTTGATCTCGAGCTTCTTGTCGACCCTGCCGTCCGCCGTGCGGAAGTCCGGCACGTTGTGGGTCCGGTGGCATGCCTGGCAGACCTTCTGGATATCCTCGTCGGTCCGGAACTTGCTCATGTCCACGACCATCGCCCAGCGCTTGGCGACGAGGGCCTCCTTGTTCTTGTCCGTCTGGTCGGGCCGCAGCGCGGGGGTCCAGGTCGGATGCGTGGCCTCGGCGACCGTGGCGCCGAACCCCAGGATGGAGGAGATGCCGGCGAACTTCAGGAATTGCCTCCTGTCCATGCTCATGATCTTGCCTCCTCCTTTTCCAGGGGCTGGATGTGGCAGTCCCAGCAGAACGGCTTGACCGCCAGGTAGTTGTGGCATTGATCACAGAAGTTCTTCTTGCTGGAATGGCAGCGCATACACTCGTTCTGGAGGCTCATGTTCCAGCGCTTGCCGTTCGTGACGCTCAGGTAGCCCCGGGTGTCGTCCCGCACGACCGCGTCCCGCCAGTCGTTGATGATCACCATGTGCTCGGCGCGCATGAACTCCTTCGACTCGATGCACTCCTTCTTTCCGTTCACGCGCTCGTACTCGATGATCTCCGGCGTGTCCAGCTTCGGTTCGGGCTTGGCGTTCACCCTGCCGAAGTTGTTGTAGAAGGGAAAGAGCGCAATGGCCAGGAACACCAGGATCCCGAGGAATATGGGTCCACCGTTATAGATCTTCATCAGGCTTTTACCTCCTTCGCTTCCGCGCTCGGGAGCGGCTCGCTGCGCAGGTCGGTGGTGCGCTCCTTTTCGCCCGTCATCACCAGGGCGTTGGCCACCAGCTCATGGAGGCCGCAGACGTTCACGCCCGGCGCCCAGTAGTCCATGAGCGGCTTGAGCGACGCGCGGTCGATGGCGCAGATGTTGCCCAGCATGTTCACGCCGTGGTGCTCATGCACGAACTTCACGGCATTGGCCCGCGGAAACCCTCCCTTCATGCGCAGCTCCATATTCTCCGACGCGTTCAGGCCGGACCCGCTGCCGCAGCAGAAGGTCTTCTCCCGGATCGTGTCCTCGGGCATCTCGACGACGTTGTTGCAGACGCTCTTGAGCACGTACCGCGGCTCCTCGAAGAAGCCCATGCCGCGGGCGGTATTGCAGGAGTCGTGCCACGTGACCGTGAGGTGGTCGTTCCGCTTCGGATCGAGCTTCAGTTTGTTATTCCTGATGAGGTCCGCGGTGAACTCGACCACGTGGATCATCTTGGTGGCCTTGGCGTTCTCGAAGACCGTGCCCGTGACCGGCGATCTCGGCGCCTCGAGGAAGTCCGCCGGGCCGTTCCAGGTGTCCATGTACTGATGGAGGACCCGCCACATGTGGCCGCATTCGCCGCCGATGATGTACTTGACGCCCAGCCGCTTGGCCTCGGCATAGATCTTCGAGTTCAGGCGCTTGGCCAGCTCGTTCGTGGTGAAGAACCCGAAGTTGCCGCCTTCGGACGCATAGGTGCTCCAGGTGTAGTCCAGCCCCAGCTCCTCGAAGAGCATGAGATAGCCCATGGCCGTGTAGGTCCCCGGGTCCGCGAAGAGGTCGCCCGAGGGCGTCACGAAGAGGATCTCGGCGCCCTTCCGGTTGAAGGTCGGCTTGATCCTCCTGCCGGTCACGGTCTCGATATCGTCGAGCATGTACTCCAGGTTGCCGATGATCGTGTGGGGCTCCAGGCCGAGATGGTTGCCCTTCATGTAGCAGTTCGCCGCCGGGCCGGCGATCCATTCGATGTTCAGGCCCAGCATGTTCAGGAGCTCGCGGCCGATGATCGTGATCTCGGCCTGGTCGATGCCGTAGGGGCAGAAGACCGAACAGCGGCGGCATTCGGTGCACTGGTAGAAGTAGTACCACCACTCCTTCAGCACGTCGAGCGTCAGGTCGCGCGCGCCGGCCATGCGGCCCAGGATCTTGCCGGCCTTGGTGAACTCCCTGCGGTAGACCGACCGGAGCAGCTCGGCGCGGAGCACCGGCATGTTCTTCGGGTCGCCGGTGCCGATGAAGAAATGGCACTTGTCGGCGCAGGCGCCGCAGCGCACGCAGATGTCCATGAAGAGCCGGAAGGACCGGTACTTTTTCAGCCGGTCGGCGATCCCCTCGATCAGGATCTCCTTCCAGTTCTCGGGCAGCTTCCAGTCGGCATCCGGCGGCCGCCACTCGCGGGGATTCGGGAACTCCACGGTCTCGAGGCTCTTGGGCTTGGAGCCGTGGCAGAACATCCCCGGCTTGATCTCCACCGGGGTATCCATCCAGCCGGTCTTCGGGAGCCGGTAGGAGACTTTCGCCAATTCAGCGGGTTTCGGAAGTTTTGACATGGCTACTCCTTTTCTACCGGCAGGCCGGCCTCTTTCATCTTTTCCCGGAAGTCGTTCTCGTACTCCTCATAGGTATGGACGTGCACCGGATAGTTCCAGGGGTTGACGTGGCGCTTCATCCGGCTGTTGTTCGCCAGGTTGCGCGTCGGGCTCAGGAAGACGCCGCCCATGTGCACGAGCTTGCTGAAGGGGAAGTAGGCGAAGAGCACGGAAAGCAGGAACAGGTGCGCGAAGAAGATCGGGGCGATCGTCTCGGGCACGGACGGAGCGAAGCTGATCAGCCCCATGGACAGCACCTTCACCCCCACGACGTCCGTCTTCATGAAATACCGCATGAGCACGCCGGTGGCCCCGATGCCGAGGATCAGGAAGAGCGGGAAGTAGTCGGCCGGGAGCGAGATGTACCGGACCTGGGGAAGGAAGACCCGCCGGATGAACAGGTAGGTCACGGCACCCAGCAGCACCACGTCGGTCATGTACAGGAGCGGCGCGCCGATCTGCAGGAAGCTGTCGAGCGCATCGACGGTCTGGACCGTCGCCGGAACCTTCTCGATGAAGAAACGGAGGTGGCGGAACAGGATGACGGCAAAGGAGTAATGGAACGCCAGCCCGGCGAGCCAGAGCCATTTCGCCTCGCCGTAGGCAAGCCTGCCGCCCTCGTGCAGCTGGGTCTTGATGTTCCGGAAGAGCGAGCGGAAGAAGAGCACTTCCAGGGCCATGCGCCCGATCACGCCGAACAGGGTGGACGGGCTCTCGATCTTGCTGTCCTTGATCCAGGGAAGCGACCGCTGCTGGCCTGTCGTGGTCGGAATGCGGAACGGCACCGGCGCGCCCGCCCACTTCAGAATGCGCGCGATCATGCCGCCCACGAACAGGACGAAGGCGGCATAGGGGATCCAGATCCCCAAGAGCGGCCGCAGGCCCTGCACGGACGCTCCTGCGTAGGCTGCCAGCGCCAGCAGGAGAACTGCGACGAAAGATACCAAGGCAGTCATATCGTTACCTCTTTTCGTGTGAAATAAGGTGAACGCTTACCGGTTATGCCTTATTCCTTGTCCTCGGGCATCAACTGCGCCTTCTGGAGCAGCCGGAAGGTCATGTTCCTCGCCTCCTGCGCCTTGAGATCATAGATCTTCTCACGGCAGCGCATGTACAGGTCGAAGCCATAGAGCGCCAGATCGTCCACGACCCGGTCGAGGTCAGCAAGCTCGCGCTGCAGGTCCGGACCGGCAAGCAGCTCCGGCCCGGCCTGCGCACGGATGATCTTCTTGACGGCAAAGAGGAAGGAGAGCGCTTCCGAGGGGGCCAGGTTCTGGACCGCCCGGATCCGGATGATACCGTCGAGGAATGCCGTCACCGTGTCCGGGATGAATCCCTGCTGGACCGCATCGAACAGTCCGTCCAGCCCTTCGGCAAGGTTGAAGCCCACGGGGTTGGCGAACTGCGCCTCAACGCGCCGCAGGGAACCCCGCACATCGGCATGGTAGCTCGCCAGCGCCTCTTCGAACCATGCCTTGACGATGTCCGGCCGTTTCTCCTTCAGGAGTTCTTTCAGGCCCATGATCGCTCGGCGCCCCTAGAAGAAGAGCAGGTGCTTCGCCGCATCCATCTCCTTCTGGATGTCGGCAAAGGAAACGAATTTTGTCGAGATCTCCGCGCCGCCCATGTCCTCGGCGTCCGTGACGATCTGCTCCTCCTTGAGGCCCAGGCGCTCCATGTCCTCCTTGCAAACCCAAATAGGAACATCAGTCATAAGACACCCTTTGATATGGCTTTCCGTGCTCGTCACGCCGTAGAGCTTCATCGCCTGCTGGCTCTTAACGGCGTTCAACACGCCGTCGCCGACGAATACGACCGTGGGGACCACGGAATCGCCGTCATCCATGTAGATCTCGGCCGTCTGGCTTGCCAGCGCATGCGTGAGCGCAAGGCGGGGATTCTCGCTCTTGTACGGCGGCCTTTGGACAACGAACAGCAATTTAACAGCAGCCATTTACTCACCTCCTATATGGAGAAGCCGGTCGGTCTTCACCGTCTTCGCCAGATACCAGTCCATGCTGGCGCGCTTCATGCCCTCGGGGGTGTCTTCCTTGTGGTATCCCCGTGCCTCGGCGCAGGCCTCGCAGACCGTGATCTCCATGCCCTTGCCGATCAGTTCCTTCATCCGCTTCTCATTGTGCGAATAATCCTTGAACGCCTTCTGCCC
>CAZTXN010000031.1:0-20913 GCA_964617655.1 uncultured Nitrospiraceae bacterium
GATGACGACGATCTTCATCGTTGGACGTGCTCCCGCATCGTCCGGTCATCCTGCCGCGGCAGGCTTCCCGGCCGCTCCCTTCGCGCCTGCGCCGTCGGGCGGAGCGGCCAGAAGATGCCGGACCAGGAAGAGGAAGAACCCGGCCGCCATGAGCGGGTGCACCCAGCTCGTGTCCGCCGACGGCGTCAGGACCCGCTGAAGCGGCCGTGCAGCGAGGAGCACGAGGGTCATGGCGGCCAGCAGGCCGCCGGTGAGAGCGCGCCGCTCGACCAGGAACGCCCGGGCGAGGAAGACGCCCACGGCCGGGCCGAGCATCGCGTAGGTGTTGTTCTCGGTCCGGGGGCTGAAGAGCATCAGATACAGCGCGGCGAAAGAATAGAGCAAGACCGCTGAGCGGTCGGGGTCATGCCGCCGCCGGGCCAGATAGCAGAGCGCCAGGGTCCCGACCGCGGCGGCCAGGCGAAGCATCGTCTGGACGCGCTCCGTGACCTGCAGACCGGCGACCTGCAGGGCGTTGAACGTTGTGGTCCACCCCTTTTCCACTGCGCCGACATGCACCGCCGCCGTCGTGTTCTCGAGAAACCCGCTGAACTGTCCCAGGACATAAGCCGGGTGCTGGGTCAGGAACGGCAGGAGGAACAGGACGGCCACACCTGCGGGGACACGCCGCCAAAGAGGCCGGCAGAGCGCACCGGCAAGCAGGGTGAGCACGATGGAGAGGGGCTTGAACGCCACGCTCAGCACGAGCCAGGACGTCGCCCGCCACCACCGCTCGCGGGCGATGTCCGCGACCGCGAAGAGCATGAGGCCGGCCATGATCAGCGTCGTCTGGCCGTTCCGGGCGCAGTCCCATGCCAGGGGAATGGAAACGAGGGACAGCAGGGAAAAGAGGTCCCGGCCCGAAGAACGGCCCGCAAGCCGGCTGAACGCATGGATGCCCCCTGCGAAGACCGCGATGTTCAGAAGCCGCCAGAGCACTTCGCCGGCGATCTCCGGCAACAGGGCGAAAGGGATGAACAAGAGGGCGGACTGCGGAAGATAGGTGAATCCGCCCTCGCCGATCCTGTCGAACAGTTCTACGCCGTCGATCCAGTTCAGGGCCGCGATGCGATAGTTCGGGACCACCGAACGCGTGCTTCCCGCGACCATGATCGCCGCCACGATAACGAAGAGTGCGGCCCAGGCAACCCAGGCGCTTCGTGCCGCCGGCGTCTCTTCTCTGAACACCTGATGCTCCTCCTCTCCGGCAGCGCGACGACGACCGCGGACGCGGTCGTCCGCCGGCGCCGCGGGAAGCCTCCAAACAATACGGGCGCCGCGTGACCGGCGCCCGGAAGACCGGTTACCTCAGGGAGCGGCCTTGATCAGTTTGCCTGCTGGAACTTCCTGATCTCCTGCCGGATCTGCTCCGCGTTCGGCGCCTGGGGAAAGACCTCGAGGTACCGCTCGAAGGACCGCACGGCGTCCTTCGGCCGGTTCAGGTCATAGGCAAACACCACGCCGGAGTTCATATGGGCGTTGGGATGGCGCGGGTTGATCTGGATGGCCTTCTGGTACTCCTCGATGGCCCGTTCGGAATCGCCCACACCACGGTAGCAGGTGCCCATGTCCACGCGTACGTCCACGTTCTTCGGATCGATATCCAGCGAACGCTGGTAGGAGATGATGGCCTCGGCATACCGCTGGGCGTCCATCTGGGCATTGCCCAGGGCGGTCCAGGCATTGGCGTTCTTCGGGTTGGCCCGGGCGATGGCCTCGAGCCGCCGGATCTCCTCCGGGCTCTTGATGACCGCGGGCGGCGCCACCACGGGCCGCTGACCGGCCTGGCCGGAGCCCCAGCGGGCCTGCTCCTGCTGCTTGCATCCCATCAGCGCTGCTGCGGTCAGCAGCGCGATCACCATCGTCCTTCTTCTCATGATCCCCTCCTCGCCGGCCGGGCATGCGGACCGCCGGCGGCTGCTCGCCGAAATGTCAGCGACTTATACCATGTTCCCCCCCTGCTGTCAATTCACCGGACCCCGCCGGAGCCAAATAACCTGTTGACAAATACGGTTTTCTTGGGTATAGTTCTGGCCAAGAAACGCTCTGCACCATCGACATCTATCCCGACAAACCCCGGCACTTGCCTAATTCCAGCGAACAGCCATAGCGGACACCTCGGAAGAGCACATCGGAAAGGTAATCAACAGCGTAGTCATAGCACAGGACCAGGCGTTGTCGCACCGCGAACCGTCATCCTCGGCCGAACACCCTCACCTTGCCTGATATCGCTGACACCCGGATGCAGACCATGCCGCAGTCTCTCACCCCACCGGCGCCCATCCGCCCCTGCGCGGACCGCGGCCCAAGGAGCAGAACATGAACCTCGTGGAACTCAAGGGAAAGAACATCGGCGAGCTCGCCGAGATGGCGAACGAGCTGAAGGTAGAGGGCGCCAGCGGCATGCGCAAGCAGGACCTCATCTTCGCCATCCTGAACGCACAGACCGAGAAGAACGGGATGATCTTCGGCGAAGGAGTCCTGGAGACCCTGCCCGACGGCTTCGGCTTCCTCCGCGCGCCGGACTACAACTACCTGCCGGGCCCCGATGACATCTACGTCTCCCCCTCGCAGATCCGGCGGTTCAACATCCGCACGGGCGACACGGTCTCCGGCCAGATCCGGCCGCCCAAGGAGGGCGAGCGCTACTTCGCCCTTCTGAAGGTGGACAACATCAATTACGAGGACCCCGAGATCTCGCGCACCAAGATCCTCTTCGACAACCTCACCCCCTACTATCCCGACCGGAAGATCAAGCTCGAGCATGCGCCCACGGACTACACCACGCGGGCCATGGACCTGGTCACGCCCATCGGCATGGGCCAGCGCGGCATGATCGTGGCGCCGCCCCGCACCGGCAAGACCATGCTGCTCCAGGCCGTGGCCAAGGCGATCATCAAGAACCACCCGAACATCAAGCTGATCGTGCTGCTGATCGACGAGCGGCCGGAGGAAGTGACCGACTGGCAGCGACAGGTCAAGGCCGAGATCATCAGCTCCACCTTCGATGAGCCGCCGCAGCGCCACGTGCAGGTCGCCGACATGGTGAGCGAGCGGGCGAAACGGCTCGTGGAGCACAAGAAGGACGTGGTGATCCTCCTCGACAGCATCACCCGCCTGGCCCGGGCGCACAACGCCATCATCCCGGCCTCGGGCAAGGTCCTCTCCGGCGGCCTGGACGCCAACGCGCTGCAGCGGCCCAAGCGGTTCTTCGGCGCGGCCCGGAACATCGAGGACGGCGGAAGCCTCACCATCCTCGCCACGGCGCTGGTGGACACCGGCAGCCGCATGGACGACGTGATCTTCGAGGAGTTCAAGGGCACGGGCAACATGGAGCTCCATCTGGACCGCAAGCTCTCGGACAAGCGGGTCTTCCCGGCCATCGAGATCAACCAGTCCGGCACGCGCAAAGAGGAGCTCCTGGTGGACAAGGACGACCTCAACCGCATGTGGGTGCTCCGGAAGGTGCTCAACCCGCTCTCGACCGTGGAGAGCATGGAGTTCCTGCTCGACAAGCTCAAGGTATCGAAGTCGAACCGCGATTTCCTGGACTCCATGAACCGGTGATTTTTCGCTTGTTTTTTGAATGCCTTTGCGGTATCATTCCGGCTCTGCGGTGAGTCCGCCGCAGGCGCGGCAGGAGGGCGAGGGGCGGCAGCCCCCGCATCCCGGCCCCCGGGGCCGCCGCACTGAACGCATCCCAGGAGGATAGTACGATGAAACAGGGTCTCCACCCCGACTACCAGGTGACGAACGTGAGCTGCGCATGCGGCACGTCCTTCACGACCCGCTCCACCCAGGGGGCGACGGTGAAGCTCGACATCTGCTCGAACTGCCATCCGTTCTTCACCGGCAAGCAGAAGCTGATCGATACCGAAGGGCGCGTCGACAAGTTCCGCAAGAAGTACAAGAAGGCCTAGCCCGGCTCCGCCCCTCCCGCAGCGAACCATCCCCCCATCCGAGGTCCACGCATTGTCGGAGCAGCTGACCATAGGCGGCCAGGCGGTGATCGAGGGCGTCATGATGCGGTCGCCCCGCGTCTTCACCGTCGCCGTCCGGAAGGGCGGCAGGCCGGAGGCCGGCATCGCCCTGCTCGCCGAGGAGCTTCGTCCCCTCGGGGAGCGCTTCCCGCTGCTCAAGAAGAGGGTGCTCCGCGGGTCGGTCGCGATCTTCGAGGCCCTCTGGCTCGGCATCCGGGCGCTCAACTTCTCGGCCAACGAGGCGCTCGAATCGCCGGACGGGAAGAAAGAGGAGATCGGACCGCTCGCCATGGCCGGCACCATGGTCCTGGCCCTGGCCCTGGCCCTGGGGCTCTTCCTGGCGCTCCCGCTCCTCCTGACGCACCTGCTGGGCTCGCAGTTCGCCGCCTTCCAGGGCGCCGTGTTGTTCAACCTGACCGACGGGGCGCTCCGCGTCTCCTTCTTCCTCGGATATGTCTCGACGATCTCGTTCATGAAGGACATCCGCAGGGTCTTCCAGTACCACGGCGCGGAGCACAAGGTGATCGGCGCCCACGAGGCCGGCGTGCCGCTCACGGTGGAGAACTGCCGGGGGTACTCCCGCATCCATCCCCGCTGCGGCACCAGCTTCCTGATGGTGGTCATCGTGCTCTCCATCCTGCTCTTCTCGATGATCCCGTCGGCATGGCCGCTCTGGGCGAAGGCCGCGGCCCGCATCGCGCTCCTGCCGCTCATCGCGGGGCTGTCCTACGAGTTCATCAAGTTCAGCGCCGCAAAGCGGGAGAGCCGTTTCCTTCAGGCGCTGGCCCTGCCGGGCATGCTGCTGCAGCGGCTCACGACGCGCGAACCCTCGGACGACCAGGTCGAGGTGGCCATCCGCGCCCTGGACGAAGCGCTGGCGAGGGAACCCCGCTGAGGCGGGGTTTTTTGTTGGGAAGAGAAAGGCTCTCAACGCAGACAGCATATGATCGCCTATGAATTTCGCTGTAAGACTAATCGTCCTACAGCGTTATTCATGCGGCAGTTCAGCGCTCTTCAGCGTTGCATGCTTTGTTGCTGAATCGGTTTGCCTATGTTCAAGAAACTCGACGCGGTCGCGGAAAAATATGACGAGCTGACGCGCCTTCTGGCCGACCCCTCCGTGGCCGCCGACCACCAGAAGTACCAGCGGTACTCGAAGGAGCGGGCGGACATCGAGGAGGTCGTGCAGCACTACCGCGCCTACCGGAACGTGCTGCGGCAGGTCCGCGAGGCCGAGGAGATCAGCCAGGACAAGTCCGCGGACGCGGACCTGCGCGCCATGGCCGACGCGGAGCTCAAGGAGCTCCAGCCCCGGGTCCCGCAGATGGAGCAGGAGCTGCGCCTGCTGCTCGTGCCGAAGGACCCCCGGGACGAGAAGAACATCTTCCTCGAGATCCGCGCCGGCGCCGGCGGGGACGAGGCCGGGCTCTTCGCGGCCGAGCTCTTCCGCATGTACTCGCGCCATGCCGAGAAAAGGCGCTGGAAGCTGACCCTCCTGGACATGAACACCTCCGGCGTCGGCGGCGTCAAGGAGGCCATCGCCCAGGTCCAGGGCAAGGGCGTCTTCAGCAGGCTCAAGTACGAGAGCGGGGTCCACCGGGTGCAGCGGGTGCCGGCCACCGAAGCGGGCGGCAGGATCCATACCTCCACCGTCACCGTCGCGGTGATCCCCGAGGCGGACGACGTGGATGTCCAGATCGAGCAGAAGGACCTGCGGATCGACACCTACTGCTCCTCGGGCCCGGGCGGCCAGAGCGTGAACACGACCTACTCCGCGGTCCGGATCACCCATCTCCCGACGAACGAGGTCGTCACCTGCCAGGACGAGCGGTCGCAGCTCAAGAACCGCGAAAAGGCCATGAAGATCCTGCGGTCCCGCCTGCTCGAGAAGGAGCGCGGGAAGCAGGAGGCGGCCCAGGCACAGGAGCGCCGCTCCCAGGTCGGCACCGGCGAGCGGAGCGAGAAGATCCGGACCTACAACTTCCCCCAGAGCCGGGTGACGGACCACCGCGCCGGCATCTCGGTCTACCAGATCGACGCGGTCATGGACGGCGACATCGACCAGTTCATCGACGCCCTCACGGCCAAGGAGAACGCCGAGCGCCTCCAGGGGATGGAAGTGAAGTAAGTCATTGCGGAATGCGGATTCAATGATTGCGGATTGAACTGCATGATCCGTTCCGAAATCCGCAATCCGAAATCCGCAATTGAATATCTCTGAAGCGATAGCAGCGGCCGCGGTCAGGCTCACGTCCCGCAAAGTGCCGGATGCGCGGCTGGACGCCGAGCTGCTGCTCGGCCATGCGCTCGGACGCGACCGCGCCTGGCTCGTGGCCCACTATCCCGACGAGATGGAACCCCGGGCCCTCCTGGTCTATGAACGGCTGCTGGACCGCCGGGCGGCCCGGGAGCCGCTCCAGTACATCACCGGGAGGCAGGAGTTCTGGGGCCTGGAGTTCCTGGTCTCCCCGGCGGTGCTGGTCCCGCGGCCGGAGACGGAGCTCGTCGTGGAGTCTGCGCTCCGGTCTCTGCAGGCGGTCCCGGCGCCGCTGATCATCGACCTCTGCACCGGCTCCGGCTGCATCGCCGTCAGCCTGGCGCGAGAGCTGCCGGGCAGCCGGGTCTTTGCGCTGGACCGGTCAGGAGATGCGCTCGAGGCGGCGCGGGAGAATGCCCGCCGCCACGCTGTGGCGGACCGGATACGGCTGCTGGAAGGCGACCTCTTCGCGCCCCTGGCGGAACTGGACCTGGCCGGAAAGGTCGACCTGGTCTCGGCGAACCCGCCGTATATCAGGACCGGTGAGCTGGCATCGCTCCAGCCCGAGGTGCGGGACTTCGAGCCCGAGGTGGCCCTGATCGCCGGCCCCCGGGGGACCGAGATCGCCGAACGGATCATCGCCGAGGCGCCCGGCTGCCTGCGGGGCGGCGGCTGCCTCGTGATGGAGATGGGGATGGGCCAGGCAGGGGAGCTGAAGCGATTCGCAGCCGGCACGGGCCTGTACAGTGCTATTGCTATTCTCAAGGA
Source organism: uncultured Nitrospiraceae bacterium (assembly GCA_964617655.1). Classification (GTDB taxonomy): domain Bacteria; phylum Nitrospirota; class UBA9217; order UBA9217; family UBA9217; genus JAKAHZ01. The sequence continues at coordinate 7,045 of CAZTXN010000031.1, forward strand.
CCTTGCCGGGATCGAGCGAGTGATTGTTGCGAAAAAGAAATGAATTCCTTTGCCACGGATTTTCACGGATGGACACGGATAGAAACAAGAAGATCGATGTGCTTCCTTGGCGTATCCGTGTGAATCCGTGTCTATCCGTGGTTAAGAGCCCTTTTGTATGAAAAGTATCGTCATCAACGGCGGCAGGAAGCTCTCGGGCGAGATCGCGGTCAGCGGCGCAAAGAACGCCGCGCTCCCGATCATCGCCGCGGGGCTCCTCTGCGAGGGCGCCCACCGCATCGCGAACGTGCCGTCGCTGGCCGATGTGCGCACCCTGGGCCGCATCCTCCAGCACATGGGGGTCCGCTTTACGTCCACGGACCATGAGGTCATCCTGGATTCGTCGGCCCTCTCGTCGCCCGAGGCGCCCTACGACCTGGTGCGCACCATGCGCGCCTCGGTCCTCGTGCTCGGCCCGCTCGTGGCCCGGTTCGGCAGGGCCCGCGTCTCGCTGCCCGGCGGCTGCGCCATCGGCGCCCGTCCGGTGAACCTGCATATCATGGGGCTCGAGAAGATGGGCGCCCGCATCGCCATCGAGCACGGCTATGTCCTGGCCGAGGCGAAGCGGCTGCAGGGGGCCCAGATCTACTTCGACCTCGTGACCGTCACCGGCACCGAGAACCTCATGATGGCCGCGGTCCTCGCGGACGGCGAGACGGTGCTCGAGAACGCCGCCCGGGAGCCCGAGGTGGTGGACCTGGCGAAGGCCCTCACCGGCATGGGCGCGCGGATCGAGGGCGCCGGAACGGACGTCATCCGCATCCGCGGGGTGGAGCGCCTCCGGCCGCTGGACCACCGGGTGCTGCCGGACCGCATCGAGGCCGGCACCTTCGTCGTCGCCGCGGCGATCACCGGCGGGACCGTCACGATCCGGCAGTGCGAGCCCGCGCACCTCGACGCCCTGCTCGCGAAGGCGACCGAGGCAGGCGCGCAGGTCGCGACGGCCGGGGACAGTATCACCGTGACCGGGACCGGGCGGATCAGGCCGGTGAGCGTCAAGACGCTGCCCTATCCGGGGTTCCCCACGGACATGCAGGCCCAGTTCATGAGCCTCATGACCCTGGCGGAGGGCACGAGCGTGATCAATGAGACCATCTTCGAGAACCGGTTCACCCACGTGGCCGAGCTCCGGCGCATGGGCGCCGACATCCGGCATGACGGACGGACCGCGGTGGTGAAGGGCGTGGAGCGGCTGTCCGGCGCGCCGGTCATGGCAACGGACCTCCGCGCCAGCGCGTCGCTGATCCTCGCCGGCCTCGCCGCGGAGGGGCAGACCGTGGTCTCGCGCATCTACCATCTCGACCGCGGGTACGAGAACATCGAGGGCAAGCTCTCGGCCCTGGGAGCCGACATAAAACGGATCTAAAACTATTGCAGATTGCGGAATGCGGATTTCGGATTATCAATCCGCAATCGAAAATCCGCAATCCGAAATGGACCCTATCATGAAGATCATTGATTCGAAGCAGCAGGACATCATCGCCGAACTGAGGCGGATCGTGAACCGCGGCGAGACCGCGACCGAGGAGGTCGCCGCGCTGGTCAAGGAGGTCGTGGAGCGCGTCCGGAAGGAGGGCGATCCCGCGGTCCTCGAGTACACCGAGAAGTTCGACCGCGTGGCGCTCACGCTGAAGGACATCCGGGCGACCCCGGGCGAGATCGCCGCGGCCTACATGCAGGTCGAGCCGAAGAAGGTCGCGGCCCTGAAGCTCGCGGCCCGGAACATCCGCTCGTTCCATGAAAAGCAGAAGATCACCTCCTGGGTCAGCCAGGAGGCCGACGGCGTGATCCTGGGCCAGCAGGTGCGGCCGCTCCGGAGCGCCGGCGTCTATGTGCCCGGCGGCAAGGCCTGCTATCCGTCGTCGGTGCTGATGAACGTCATTCCCGCGACCGTGGCGGGCGTGGAGCAGCTCGTGATGTGCTCGCCCGTTCCGGGCGGCACGCTGAACCCCTATATCCTCGTGGCGGCGGACATCGCGGGCGTCTCGGAGATCTACAAGATCGGCGGTGCGCAGGCCGTCGCGGCCATGGCCTACGGCACGGCCACGGTCCCGAAGGTGGACAAGATCGTCGGCCCCGGGAACATCTACGTGGCCACGGCCAAGCGCTACGTCTTCGGCCAGGTGGACATCGACATGATCGCCGGGCCGAGCGAGATCCTGGTGATCGCCGACGAGTCGGCGGACCCCGAGTTCGTGGCCGCGGACCTGCTGTCGCAGGCCGAGCATGACGAGCTCGCCTCGGCCATCCTGGTCACGCCGTCGCCGGGACTGGCCGCGGCCGTGGACCGGGAGGTGGAGCGTCAGCTCGGCGCCCTCATCCGGAAGGATATCGCCCGCAGGGCCATCGACCGGTTCGGCATCATCGTGGTGGTCCGGGACCTCGACGAGGCCGCCGAGGTCTCGAACGCCATCGCGCCGGAGCACCTCGAGCTCTCGGTGGAGCGGCCTTTCGAGCTGCTGGCCCGGATCAGGAACGCCGGCGCGGTCTTCCTGGGCCACTACACGCCCGAATCCGTGGGCGACTACATCGCCGGACCGAACCATGTGCTGCCCACCGGCGGCACGGCGCGGTTCTTTTCGCCCCTCTCGACCGACGACTTCCTGAAGAAGTCGAGCCTCATCTTCTATACCAAGGAGGGGCTGGACAAGGTGAGCGAGGCGGTGCTCCAGATCGCCGACGTGGAGGGGCTCGAGGCCCATGGCAACACGATCCGCGTTCGCATGGCGAAGAAGTGATGCTGCAGTAGACAGGAGACAGGAGCCAGAAGTCAGGAGCTGAGCCACAGGAATTCCTCCTGACTCCTGGATTCTGACTCCTGACTCCTTTATACGGTCAGGAGAACATATGCCGAGCAAAAAGAGGATCACGAGCAGCAAGGCAGCGTCTGAGAACAAGCTGAAACTCGGTCTCCCCAAGGGCAGCCTGCAGGAGTCGACCTTCAAGCTCTTTGCTAAGGCCGGCTACCGCATCCAGGTCAACTCGCGGAGCTACTACCCCTCCATCGACGACGAGAACATCGAGTGCATCATGGTCCGCGCCCAGGAGATGGCGCGGTACGTGGACAACGGCATCTTCGATGTGGGGCTCACCGGCAAGGACTGGGTCCTGGAGCAGAACGCCGATGTGGTCGAGGTGGCCGAGCTGCGGTACGCCAAGGGCGGCCTGAACCCCGTGCGCTGGGTCGTGGCCGTTCCCGAGGACTCGCCCGTCAGGAGCGTCAAGGACCTGAAGGGCAAGCGCATCGCCACCGAGCTGGTCGGCTACACCCGGCGGTACCTGAAGGCCAAGGGCGTCACCGCGGACGTGGAGTTCTCCTGGGGCGCAACGGAAGTGAAGCCGCCGACGCTCGCGGACGCCATCGTGGAGCTGACCGAGACCGGCAGCTCGCTCCGGGCGAACAAGCTCCGGATCGTCGAGGTGATGCTCGAATCCACCACGCGGCTGATCGCGAACAGGAAGGCCTGGGCCGATCCGTGGAAGCGGAAGAAGATCGAGAACATGTCCATGCTCCTCCAGGGCGCGCTTGCGGCAGAGGAGAAGGTGGGCCTCAAGATGAACGTGCCGAAGAAGGCGCTGAAGGAGATCATCAGCATCCTGCCGGCAATGCATTCGCCGACGATCTCACACCAGACGGACCCCGAGTGGGTGAGCCTCGAGGTGATGCTGGACGAGAAGCAGGCGCGGCAGCTCATCCCGCGGCTCAAGCGGCGGGGCGCCTCGGGCATCATCGAGTATCCGCTGAACAAGGTGATCCCGTAGAAACATCAAGGGCGGCCAATCGGCCGCCCTTTCTCTTACCGATCAATTGCGCTCTGTCCGTTACATCCACACGACCTTGAGCTCGCGCTCCACTTCCCTGAACTCCGGATCTCCCGTGTAGAGATCCAGCTTTCTGTGCCTCGCCAGCGCGGCTGCAAAGCAGTCCGCCAGGGACATCTTGTGAGTCGCCTTGATCTCTCCCGCCAGCTCAGCAAGTTCCTGGTCTGCGTCAACAACCTGAATCGGCAGTCCCAGCAGTTTCGCCCGGACCTCTCTCCATTTTGCTGATCCGACCTTCCGCTCCACCATGTACCGTACTTCCGCCCAGTTCGTCGCCGCGATCAGCAGATGCTTGTCCGCATCGATGGCCTTCTCGAACAGGGTCAATATCGTTCCATGCCCTTCTTCTTTGAAGAGAAAGGCAAGGACCGCGTAACTATCGAGCACCGCGCTTTTCACTCTTCGCCTCCTCGTGCTCCCGGTCCCTTGCCCGCTCCTTCAGCAGTTCCTTTGTGGCCGATGTGTCGCTGGTCAGCATTCCGTGAATGCTTTTCAGATATTCCTTCGTTACCGGCTGGAACACGATCTCGCCGTCATGCTCGATGAAATAGACCTTTGTCCCCGGCTTCAAGCCGTACCGCTTCCGCAGCTTTGCCGGAACGACGATCTGTCCCTTCGTGGTCATGGTGGATTCTTCCATAATGGAACACCTCCTACTTATATTAACTATATCTTACCTGCAATGGAAATGTAGGTCAAGTTAATAATAGTTAGACATGCGGTCATTGGGTCACGGGGTACGCGCGCTTCAAACACCCCAAATGTTTCCTCTTGACAAATTGTGTAACAGACGTTACATTATAATCATGAGTTACACAGGAGGTTACCCATGACACGGACCCTGCGGAAAGTGGAATACCTGGTCGACGAAGCGGCGATGGAAGAAGCAGGTTCGACCCTCGGACCGCCGCCCGTCGAGGCCTGCGATCCCTTCATGGAATCGCTTGAAGAACACCTGGTGGAAGTGGCGTTCGCTGAAGCGGCGGACTACGATGCCATCCACAAAGCCATCCTCTGCGAGCACCTGCGGACCTGCAAGGCGGCGTAGGCGTTGGAACGAACACTTTCGAACCGCAAGGACGCGAGGGACGCGAGGAAAGCATATCCTTCTTTATTCAGTGTTTCGACTTCCTCGCGCTCTTTGCGCCTGGCGGTTCAACGTTTATCATATCACTTGACGGAGATCTATGACGACATCTGGTTCACAGGACTGGCTGCTCATCTTCTACAGCGTCCCCGCCCACCCGGTGAGCGGCAGGATGAAGATCTGGCGCCGGCTCGCCAGGGCCGGCGCGGTGCAGCTCAGGGGCGCGGTCTACATCCTCCCCGCAAACGACGAGAACCGCGAACTGTTCCAGTGGATCATCACTGAGGTCAAATCCCTCGGCGGGGACGGCTCCTTCGTCCAGACCGCACGCATCGAGACGCTGTCGGACAAGGACGTCCGCTCCCTATTCCAGGAGCAGCGCGACGCCGAGTACCGCGACCTGCTGAAGCAGCTGGACAGCCTGGAGCGCAAGGTCCAGAGCGGCCGCAAGGGCGCAGTGGCCGGCATCCGGACCAGCGCTGCCGGTGAACTTGCCGCCCTCCGGAAGACCTTTGATGACATCCGTTTGCGTGACTTCTTCGACGCGCTCCTCGGCAGGGACGCCGAAAAGCGCCTGCGCTTTATCGAGTCCGGCCTCAAGGACGTGAAGGAGGCCGCCGGGGATAAGCTCCCGCCCCTTGCCAGGAAGGACCCGAAAGAGTATCAGCGCCGTGTCTGGGCGACCCGCAATAGGCCGTTCATCGACCGCATGTCGTCGGCCTGGCTCATCCGGCGCTTCATCGACCCGGCCGCGGCGTTCCGGTTCATCGACGAGAAGGAGATGGCGGCCGCGGGGAACGGCGCCGTCACCTTCGACATGGCGGGCGGCGAGTTCACCCATCACGGCGAGCTCTGCACCTTCGAGGTGCTGGTGCGCTCCTTCGGCATCAAGGACAAGGCGGTCCGGAAGATCGCCGAGATCGTCCATGATCTCGACCTGAAGGACGACAAGTACGGGCACCGTGAAGCCGCCGGCATCGAGGAGGTGCTGGCCGGCATCCGGAAAACGACCAAGGACGACGCCGAGATGCTCGACAAGGGCATGGCGGTGTTCGAGATGTTGTATCAGTCGAAATCATAGGATCCGCCAACCCAGCCCGTCATTCCCGCGAAGGCGGGAATCCAGTTTTTTCTCTTGCACTGGATCCCCGTTTGCACGGGGATGACGATTAGTCCTATATCAGAAAGGGCCGCTATGATCAAAGGACAACTGTCATTTAGAGACGCCCTGCGCTACTGGCTGAAGCTCGGTTTCATCAGCTTCGGCGGACCGACCGGCCAGATCGCCATGATGCACAAGGAGGTCGTGGAGGACCGGAAGTGGCTGCCCGAGGACCAGTTCCTCCATGCTTTGAACTTCTGCATGCTGCTGCCCGGCCCGGAGGCCCAGCAGCTCGCGACCTACATCGGCTGGAAGCTCCACGGGACGCGCGGCGCGCTCGCCGCCGGCATCCTCTTCGTGCTGCCCTCGGTCTTCATCCTCTGGGGCCTCTCGTGGGCCTATGTGGCACACGGAGCTCTGCCCTCGGTGGCAGGTCTGCTGTACGGCCTGAAGGCCGCGGTCGTCGCCATCGTGGCCGAGGCCGCGCTCCGCATCGGGAAGAAGTCGCTCAAGAACGGATACCTCGTCGGGCTTGCCACGACGTCGTTCATCGCCATCACATTCCTGAACGCGCCGTTCCCGCTGATCGTGCTGTCCGCCGGCATGCTCGGCTATGTTCTGAACACCCGATTGACCGGCGCGGCGGCTCCCTCGAACACCATCGAGCCCGCGCAGGCGGCAGCGAACGGGTGGCTCCGCGCCATCAGGATAACGGCTTTCGGACTGGTACTCTGGTTTCTGCCGGTCGTTCTGGCCGGCCTGTGGCGCGGATGGGACGACATCCTCGTCGAGATCGGCGCCCTCTTCAGCAAGGCCGCGGTCGTGACCTTCGGCGGCGCCTATGCCGTGCTCGGGTACATCAGCCAGCAGGCGGTGACAGCCTATGGCTGGCTCCTGCCTGAGCAGATGATGGACGGCCTGGGCCTTGCCGAGACCACGCCGGGGCCGCTCATCATGGTGAACCAGTTCGTCGCCTACGTCTCGGCCTACACGCACGCGCCGGGCATCGCCCCGGCGCTTGCCGGCGCCATCGCCGGCCTGCTCGCGACCTGGGTCACCTTTACGCCGTCCATGCTCTGGATCTTCATCGGCGCGCCCTACATCGAAGCGCTCCGGAGGAATGTGAAGCTCGCTTCGGCGCTGGCTGCCATCACGGCGGCGGTCGTGGGCGTGGTGCTGAACCTGGGCGTGACCTTCGCCCGGCACGCGCTCATGCCCGAGTCCGGCGGGTTCGAGTGGTTCCTGCTCGCGGCCTCTCTCGTCGCCTTCTTCGGCATGCAGTACCGGAAATGGCCAATGATCCCGGTCATCATCGCCTCGGCGGCGGCGGGACTCGTCTGGAGAACGATCATCCATTAGAACGAACAAGGAGGGAACGACCATGCCACCCATCGAAAAACACGTGAAGACAAGCCTGGAAGCATGCGGCAAGGACTGCCGGGCAGTGCACGAATGGCTCGACAGCGACCCGGCGAAAAAGGCCGAGCGCCACGACGTGACGAAGATCTTCGAGAACGGCACGATGATCGAGCAGCAGTACGGGAAGGAAGCGCGGGAGGAGTACATCCGCCACCTCCACGACGACGTGAAGGCCAAGTTCGAGCACCTGAAGCACGACTTCGAGAAGCAGCTGGCGGACACGCTCGCCTATTTCGGCGTAAAATAACAACAGAACACGAATGACACGAATGATCGAATTTCACGAATATGGCATAAAGCCTGAATGATCGTATTCGTGCCATTTGTCGCATTCGTGATATTCGTGGTGAGAGGGTTATTGATTATGACATATTCCATCGAGAAATCTGACATTGCCATCCTCCGGAAAGCAGGCATGGCCGAGGACGACATAACTCACAGCAAGCATGTCGCCGAAAAGGCGCTCGAGATCGCCGGCCGCATCCGGGGAGCGGAGCTCGATCATGAGCTGATCGGGAGGGGCGGGTTGTTCCATGACCTCGGGAAGGCCCGGACCCACGGCATGGAGCACGGCCGGATCGGCGCCGAGCTCGGGGCGGCGCTGGGGCTCCCGCCGGAGATCACCGCCGTCATGGAGAAGCATATCCGCGGCGGCCTGACCCCGCCGGAAGCGCGGGAACTCGGCCTGCCGGTGAAGGACTACGCGCTCCGCCGGCTGGAGGAGCGCATCGTGATCTATGCTGACCGGCTCGTGGACATCATCCATGACGGGATCGTGAAGATCTCGTCGGAGCGCGAGGCCGAGGAGCGGTTCGAGGAGATCCTCCGGTCCGAGCCGAAGTACGGGAAGAACGCCGTAACGCTCGAACGCTATCTCGGCTACCACCGGGAGATCCAGGGGCTGATGGGCTGAGCCCCCTCCTTCACACCGTTCTGGACAAGCAGCAATACCGCCCTCACCGGCCTTCTGCGCTCCGAAGCCCCTCGATGAACTGCTCCAGCTCCTGCCGGAGGCCGGCCGGGTCCTTCACCGGCTTCGAGCACCGTTTCCCTGCGCAGATATAGACCGCCTCCCGGAGCGGATAGCCGAGCCGCCTGTTCCGCTGGTCATGGAACCGCGCCATGATCAGCCGCCCGGTCCCTGCGGCCAGATCGAGATGCCGCCGTTCCCCCGTTGCCTGGTAGAGGTCCAGCATCGCCATGCCGAAAAGCGCATTGTCATCGAGCTGGCCCGGCAGGGACAGGGTCCCGCTCCGCAGGGAGTGATAGATGCCGTCCCTGCTGCGATGCAGCTTCCTGACCAGATGGTCCGCTGCCGCTTTCGCGGTGCGGAGATGCCGCTCCTCCCCCGTCGCCTCCCAGGCGGCAATGAACGCGCTGACCATGAGGGATGATGCATCGGCAAAGGTGGTGCGGTCCACGAGGGGCGGCCTGCGGCCGGACCGGTCGCCCGGCCGGTAGTACTCCTCGTCCGCGTCCTGGCTCCCGAAGAAACCGCCGGTCTTCTCATCCCTGAGGGTCGCCTCGACATAGGCGATGGTATCGTTCAGGACCTTGCGGTACCGCTCCCCGCCGAGCACCTGGAAGGCCCGCGCATAGCTCAGGACCATCCCTGCGTTCACGTCCAGCATCTTCTCGTTTTTCATAAGCCTCACCGAGGACGGTCCAGGACGATCGAGCGACCAGCCGGACCATGGACCATCGGCGAACACGCCTGCACAATGGTCCCGGCCCGGCTCAGCATCATCCGCCCGGAAAGATGAGCGGAGCAGTGCTCACTTTTTCTCCTTGTTCCGGGTCAACCTTTCTTGTATAGTATCACGGAAATGCTCAGGAAATCGGGAAAAACACAGGACATCAGCCGCCTGGTCCGGCCATCGGTCAGGGCGCTCACGGCCTACCATGTGGACGATGCCGCGGTGCGCATCAAGCTCGACGCCATGGAGAACCCCTTCCCCCTTCCCGCGCAGGTGCGGGACGAGATGGCGAAGGCCGCGCGGAAGGCGCTGGTGAACCGCTATCCGGACCCCGGGGCCGTCCGGCTCACAAGGGCCATCGCGTCGTTCTGGCGCATGCGGCCCGACCGGATGCTGCTCGGGAACGGTTCGGACGAGCTGATCCAGAACATCGTGACGGCCTTCGGCGGCCCGGTGCTGACGCCCGCGCCCTCCTTCGCCATGTATGACATCACCCCCCGGGCGCTCTCCCAGGAGGTGGTGACCGTCCCGCTCGCGCGGGAGTTCGACCTGGACGCGGACGCGGTGGTCCGGAAGGCGCGGGCGACGAAGGCCAAGGTCATCTTTCTCGCCTGCCCGAACAACCCGACCGGCAACCGGTACTCCGACGGCGCGGTGCGGAAGGTGCTCGAGAACGTCAATGCGGCAGTGGTCATCGACGAGGCATACTACAGCTTCTCCGGCCGGTCCTGGCTTCCCCGGCTCAGCCGGCATCCCAATATGATCATCCTGCGCACGCTCTCGAAGATCGGGCTGGCGGGGCTGCGCATCGGCGTGCTGACCGCCTCGCCGGCGGTCATCGCCGAGCTGAACAAGGTCCGCCTGCCCTACAACATCAACGCGCTCTCCCAGGCCGCCGCGGTCACCGCGCTGAGATACGGGAGCGTCCTGGACCGGCAGATCAGGCTGCTGATCGCCGAACGGAAGCGGCTCTACCGGGAGCTGCTGCGCATGCCGGGCGTCACGCCCTTTCCGTCGGAGACGAACTTCCTCCTGCTCTGGTTCGAGAAGAGCGCCAACCGGGTCTTCCGGGAGCTCCGGAAGCGCGGCATCCTGGTGAAGGACCTGGACCGGCCCGGCCCGCTCGCGGGCTGCCTCCGCGTCACCATCGGCACCCCGGAGGAGAACGACCTGTTCCTGAAGAACCTGAAGCAGGTCCTTTGACAGGGATAACGGCGGATGAACGACCTGAAGCAGCATGATCGATCCCCCCGGGTGATCATGCCTCTTCATAATCCTCTCTCAGTGTAAATCAATGTCAAAATCAAGGGGTTGCCCATGGCGCGTAAAGCGGCGATTGCACGGAAGACAAAAGAGACGGACATCAGGATCTCCCTGGACCTCGACGGCACGGGCGTCTACAGCGTCAAGTGCGGCGTGCCGTTCATGGACCACATGCTTTCGCACATCGCGAAACACGGGTTCTTCGATCTCGCGGTCAGGGCGAAGGGCGACACGCACATCGACGATCATCACACCGTCGAGGACCTCGGCATCGCCTTCGGCCAGGCGCTCAAGAAGGCCCTGGGGAACAGCGCCGGCATCCGCCGCTACGGCGAGGCCACGGTGCCCATGGACGAGACCCTGGCCCAGGTGGTGCTGGACCTCTCGGGCAGGCCCTATCTGGTCTATAACGTCGACCCGCCGAAGAAGTACAAGCTCAAGGAGTTCGATCCCGGGCTCGCTGAGGACTTCTTCCGTTCCGTGGCGAATCACGGGGGCATGAACCTCCATGTGAACGTCTTCTATGGCCGGGACGTCCACCACATGCTGGAGGGGATCTTCAAGGCCTTCGGCCGCGCCCTGGACCAGGCGACCACGGTCGACCGCCGCATCAAGGGCGTGCTCTCGACGAAAGGAAAGATATAGCTACAGGAGCCAGTAGCCAGAAGCCAGCATCCAGGAGAGAACTCCATGTGTATAGTGTGCCGTGCTCCTGACTTCTGGCTCCTGGCTACCTCTTTTGGTGTTCTATGATCGCCATCATCGACTACGGCATGGGGAATCTCCGGAGCGTCCAGAAGGGCTTCGAGCGCATGGGCCACGACGCGGTAGTGACGCGCGAGCCAAGGACCATCCTGGACGCGTCCAAGGTGGTCCTGCCCGGCGTGGGCGCCTTTCCGGACTGCATGCGGAACCTGGAGGAATACGGCCTGATCGACGCGGTCAGAAAGAGCATCAGCTCAGGAAAACCCTTCCTCGGCATCTGCCTGGGGCTCCAGCTCCTTTTCACCGAGAGCGAGGAGTTCGGCCTTTCGAAGGGCCTGGACATCATCCAAGGCAGGGTCGTCCGCTTCCAGGGACCCCCGTTCAAGGACCTCAAGGTTCCGCACATGGGCTGGAACTCCCTCTCCATCAAACGCAGACCGCCTGCCCTGGCGGACGTGCCGGACGGAAGCCACTTTTACTTTGTGCACTCCTTCTATGTGGCGCCCGTGGACAAGGACGTCATCGCCACGACCACGAACTATGGAACAGAGTTCGTCTCGAGCATCTGGAAGGACAACATCTTTGCTGCCCAGTTCCACCCCGAGAAGAGCCAGGAACTGGGGCTCTCGATCCTGAAGCTCTTTGGAGAAATGAAAAGTTGACAGCGAAGTATTGAGAGAGGCGGTGCATCCGCGGATTACACGGATTTCACAGATATGAAGAAGAGACCCTGGTTTGATTTTCTTCTGCGTCATCTGCGAAATCTGCGGATAAGATCATTATGTTGATCATTCCTGCAATAGATTTGAAGGAAGGTAAATGCGTCCGGCTCCAGCAGGGGCTGATGGACAAGGCCACGGTCTACGGTGAGGACCCCGGCGCAATGGCCAGGCACTGGGAGTCCCAGGGGGCCGAGCTGCTGCATGTCGTGGACCTGAACGGCGCCTTTGCCGGCGTTCCGAAGAACCTCGACGCCATCAAGGCGATCCGCGCCGCGGTGACCATGGCCATCGAGGTGGGCGGCGGCATCCGGGACCTTGCGACGATCGAGACGCTGGCCTCCATCGGCATCGAGCGGATCATCCTCGGCACCGCGGCCATCGAGAACCCCCGGTTCGTCCAGGAAGCCTGCGCAAAGTTCCCCGGCAGGATCATCGTGGGCATCGACGCGAAGGACGGCCTGGTGGCCATCAAGGGCTGGGCCGAAGTGACGCAGGTCACGGCCGTGGACCTTGCGCTCCGGATGCAGGACCACGGCGTGATCGCCATCATCTACACGGACATCAAGCGCGACGGCATGCTCTCCGGACCGAACATCGAGGCCACGCGGGACCTTGCCAAAGCGCTCCATATCCCGGTGATCGCCTCGGGCGGCGTCCATACCATGAAGGACATCGAGGACCTCATGACCGTGCGCCACGCCGGGGTCTCGGGCGTGATTACCGGCAAGGCGATCTACAGCGGCTCGCTGGACCTGAAGGACGCCATCACCTTCGTCAAGATGAACGACAACCGCTGCGCGCGATAAGACAAGCATCAAATGACAAGCACCAAATCACGAACAAGCTCCAAAATTCAAACGCAGCGAAGGTCTGGATATTGAAATTTGGAATCTGGACTTTATTTGAGTTTTGTGATTTGGAGCTTAGACCCTCTATTGCCAGGAAAAGACCCATGCTGACCAAGCGCATCATCCCCTGCCTGGACGTCAAGGCCGGCCGCGTCGTGAAAGGCGTGAGCTTCGTGAACCTCCGCGACGCCGGCGACCCCGTCGAGATCGCCAAAGCCTATGACGACCAGGGCGCCGACGAGCTCTGCTTCCTCGATATCACCGCCTCCCACGAGGAGCGCGGCATCATCCTGGACGTGGTCCGCCGGACGGCCGAGCAGGTCTTCATGCCCCTGACCGTGGGCGGCGGCATCAGGGTGCTGGACGACATCCGGAGCCTGCTGCTCGCCGGCGCGGACAAGGTCTCGATCAACACCACGGCGGTGCACGATCCCGAGTTCATCAGGCTGGCATCGCTCAAGTTCGGCAGCCAATGCATCGTCGTAGCCATCGATGCCAAGCGCGTCGTGGAGCATGAGCCCGGGTTCAAGCCGCCGCTCACGTGGGCCGACGACCCGAAATATGCTTCGCTGTTCCTTTCGCATAACGATCTCCGCACGCCGAGCACCACGCCCCGATGGGAGGTCTATACCCACGGCGGCAGGAAGCCCATGGGCATCGACGCGGTGCGGTGGGCACGGAAGATGGAGGAGTACGGCGCAGGCGAGATACTGCTGACCAGCATGGACCAGGACGGCCGGAAGACCGGGTATGACCTGGAGCTGACCCGCGCCGTGTCCGATGCGGTCACCATACCGGTCATCGCCTCGGGCGGCGTGGGGAACCTCGAGCACATCCACGACGGATTCGTGAAGGCCCGGGCCGATGCGGCCCTGGCGGCCTCGATCTACCACTTCAAGGAATACACCATCCGTCAGACCAAGGAGTACCTCCGGGAGCGCGGAGTGCCGGTGCGGCTGTAACCCGCCGCGCCCCTCTGCTGCACAACTCTGAAAACCGAGTCAACACAGAATTACGCAGCCTTCTTCAGGATGCCTTATGATGTAAGTCCTGTCATCGCTGAGTGCTTTCCTTTTCTTGATCTTAGGCTTTTTCTGCTTTCTTGCGCGTGATCGAGTAGGCGGGGGCCTCACGGCCCCTGCCTCTCACACCACCGTACGTGCCG
>CAZTXN010000032.1:0-18660 GCA_964617655.1 uncultured Nitrospiraceae bacterium
GCCCTCGCTGGTCCATACGATCATCTGCGACGACGTGCGGCAGGAGGTGGGCGGGAAGTTCAGCCTCATGGGGATCTTCGACGGGATATCGGCGCCCGCGTTCCCGGTCACCCATCCCCGGTTCGCGGTCTGGAACGAATGGACCGGCGGGAGGGGCGACTTCACGGCCCGCGTCCGGCTGCTTGCGCCTGACCGCAGGACCGTGCTGGCGGAGTCGGAGTCGCGCTTCAGCCTCTACAGCGAGACCCAGCGCCATCGCGACATCGCGGTCCGCTTCAACACGGTCTTCTCCGCGCCGGGCGCCTACTGGCTCGAGATGTCCCTCGACGGCGAGCAGGCCGCCCTCGTCAGCCTGCCGGTCCAGCAGGTGAACCCACGGACCGTGCACTGAGCCGCGTTATGCGTCCAACGGTCACTCGACGGTGACGAAGGACGTGACGCCCTCCTTGCTCTTGAGCTCGTTCGCCAGCCGCTCTGCTGCCTGCTTGTTCGGGAACCTGCCGATGCGCACGCGGTGCCAGGTGCCCTTCTCCGGGATATCGGCGCTCACCACGAAGGCGTCATATCCCTTCTTCTTCATCTCCCGGGCGTCCTCCTCGGCCATGGCCTTGTCCTCGTAAGACCCCACCTGGATGCTGTAGCGCACCTTCGAGCTCGCGGCTGCGGCAGGCGGGTTCTCCTTCTTCGCGGTCTGAGCAGCGGGCTTCGGCGGCCTGGCAGCCGGCGCGGAGGACTTGGACGGCGCGGCAGGGTCCGGGTCCTTCTCCTGCGGCAGCGGCCTGGTCTTGAGGTCGATGGAGACGGACTTCTCGCCCTTGTCCGTCAGGGTCTTGTAGAAGGTGAACTCCGCCTTGTCCGGCACGTACTGGGAGAGGACCTCGGGCAGGGCCGGCGGCTTCTCGGCCTCCGCGGTCCTGACCGCCTGGCGTTTGCCCACGAAGTATCCCGCCAGGAAGACCGCGATGATCACCACGACCCCGGCGGGAATGATGAAGACCTTGGATATGATGCCGCCGCGTTCGTTATCCATCATGGCGTTCCCTTCCCCCTCTCCCGGCGCCGGCCTCACAGGACCAGCATGGCGTCGCCGTAGCTGTAGAACCGGTATCGCTCACTCACCGCCGCGCTGTAGGCCTTCAGCACGCGCTCCCTGCCGGCGAATGCCGAGACCAGCATGAGCAGGGTCGAGCGCGGCAGGTGGAAGTTCGTGACCAGGCCGTCGATGACCTGGAACCGGAACCCCGGGGTGATGAAGAGCTCCGAGGAGCCCTCGCCCGGCCGTACCCTGCCGTCCTGCAGGGCCGCGGTCTCGAGCGCCCGGACCGTGGTGGTGCCCACGGCGATCACCCGCCGCCCTTCGGGCCGGGCACTGTTGATGAGGTCCGCGGTCCCCTGCGGCACCTCGTACCGCTCGGCATGCATCCGGTGGGCGTCGATCCGCTCGGAACGCACGGGCTGGAAGGTGCCGGGACCCACATGGAGCGTCAGAAAGGCGGTCAGCACGCCGTTCTGCCGGAGTGCCCGGAGCAGGCCATCGGTGAAGTGCAGGCCCGCGGTCGGCGCTGCCACCGCGCCCTCCTGCGCGGCATAGACGGTCTGGTACCGCTCCCGGTCCTCTGCTGCCGGTTCGCGCCGGATATAGGGCGGCAGGGGCGTCCTGCCGAGCTCAGGGAGGACGGCGCGGATGTCCTGCACGCCCTGGAAGCGCACGGTCCGGCTGCCGTCGTCATGGACCGTGAGGACCTCTACCCGGATCCCCTGCCCTACCTCGAGCACCCTGCCCGCATCGATGCTCCCCCGCACGAGGGCGCGCCAGCGGTTCAGCCCCTCCTCCTCGAGCAGGAAGAGCTCCGCCCCGCCTCCGCCGGACTTCCGGGCCAGAAGGCGGCAGGGAAGAACGCGGGTGTCGTTCAGCACCAGCAGGTCGCCGGGCCGCAGGAACGAGCCGATCTCCGAGAAGACGCGATGCCGCAGCGGCCCGCCGCCGCGGTCGAGCACCAGCAGCCGCGACGCATCCCGCACGGCTGCCGGCGTCTGGGCGATCAGTTCACCGGGAAGTTCGTAGTCGAAGTCGGAGAGCGCGTACTGGAGCGGAAGCGTGGACATTATCGGCACTATACCATAGGACCAGGGGTCGATAAAGCGAAATCGGGCGGTCGGCGGAGCGGCTCACTCCAGGGAGCTGCGCCAGCCCCGCTCGAACTCCTCTGCCGATGCCATCAGGCCCGTGCCGAGCGCGCGGCTGGCATCCTCGCCCGCCGCAAGGGCGTCGAGCACCCTGCGCACGCGGTGCATGCCGTAGCGGTCGATCATATACCTGACCGCCGAGAGGCTCACGAGATAGGCCTGGCCCGCCTGGCCGCCGCCGTAGGACAGGAACGAGCCCTCCAGCGCGCTGAGCGGCGGCAGGGCGTTCTGCCGGAGCATGCGCCGCAGGAGCTCGCGCTGCCTGCCGCCGATCTCCCGGCCCTCAAAGTGCTGCGCAAGACCCTCGTTCAGCCAGACCGGCGCTCGCGGGGTGATGGCATGCACCACGGCATGGGTGTACTCGTGGTAGAGCACTGCGCGCAGGCCCGGCGTCTCGCGCTCGATGCCGCCGATGGGAATGCGGATCCTGCCGTCATAGATGCCGCTGCTCCAGTCCGGCGCGTCGGTCACCTCCCGGAACTGCCGGTCCGTGTAGAGGATGACGCCGACCTCCCGGTCCGGGAAGAAGGAGATCTCCCGGCCGATATCTCCGTAGGCGTCCTCGAGCAGCCGGAGCACGATCCTGCCGGCCTCGATGCGCTCCCGTCCCTCGTACTTCACCGAGAAGCGGCCGGTCGCGTCCTTGTTGAACCCCTCCTCGGTCCGGTGCTCCCGCCGGACCCGCTCGAGCCGGCCGCTCAGCGCCTGGTCCGACGGATCGATGGCCAGCGCCCGCTCCCAGTGATGCACGGCCGCGGCAAGGTCGTCCCGGCGGTAGGCCAGGTCGCCCAGCACCTCCAGGGCGCGCTTCTGCCGGGGCTCCCGCTCCAGCGCGTTCTGAAGCGCCCGCTCGGCCTCCCGGTCGTCATGGAGATGGAACGAGGCGATGCCGATGCCCAGGTAGGCAGAGGCATCGGCGTCGTAGTACCGGAGCGCCTCCTGGAAGGAGTCGCGGGCGCCGCGGTGGTCGCCCTGTTTCAACCGTTCCGCTCCCTCCCGCACCAGCCGCAGGTAGGTGTTCTGCTCCGCGGTCTGGCCGGCTGCCGGCAGTGCGGCGGCCAGCAGGCAGCAGAGGGCGATGATGGTGCGCAGGGCCATATTCATCCTGTTCTCCTCGACCCGGGCCGAATGCCAGTTCAATCCTTCATCACCTTCACGTAGACCCGGCGGTCCCGCGGACCGTCGAACTCGCAGAAGAAGACCGCCTGCCAGGTGCCGAGCGCAAGCCGCCCCTCCTCGACCATGAGCGTCTGGGAGACGCCCACGATGCTGGACTTGATATGGGCCGCCGAGTTCCCCTCGCTGTGGCCGTAGTCGTCCTCAAAGGGGATCACCGAGTTCAGCTCCTTCAGGATGTCGCGGCCCACGTTGGGATCGGTGTTCTCGTTGATCGTGATGCCTGACGTGGTGTGGGGCACATGGAGATGGCAGACGCCGGAGCGGACGCCGCTCTCGGCCACGAGCCGCTGGATCCCCTGGGTGATGTCCACCAGTTCGGTCCGTGCATTGGTCTTGACGCGCAGCTGTCTGATCATGCTTCGCTCCTTCGGCAATGAGTAAACGGGGAAAGGATATCCCCTCGCGCTTCCCGCATGGACAACGAACGTTCTCCCCCTACCCCGCCACCACGAACCCTTCCTCCCCGCGGCCGCGGGAGTCCTCGAGGATGGGGTAGACGATAT
Source organism: uncultured Nitrospiraceae bacterium (assembly GCA_964617655.1). Classification (GTDB taxonomy): domain Bacteria; phylum Nitrospirota; class UBA9217; order UBA9217; family UBA9217; genus JAKAHZ01. The sequence goes on from CAZTXN010000032.1 coordinate 3,870, forward strand.
GCGTGACCAGCGAGCTGATGCGGGCGTAGTTCCCGATGGTATCGAGATGGATATGGCTCGTCTCCATGGACTCCCGGAGCCCCTTGCGCAGCCGGTCGAGGTGCGTCTGGGTCATCTCGCGCTCCATCACCTCGAGCTCCTCCTTGTTCCGGATCACCCGGCGGGCGAGGTCCCGGTCCCGCGCCGCGAAGGCCGAGACGGCCGTGTCGAAGTGCTCGATCAGCTTCCGGTGGTACTGGGCGATCTCGGCCATCCCCTCCTGGGAGAACATCAGCCCCTTGTGGATGCGGACCAGGGCCAGGGGCATGATGTTCCGGTCGATGATGTCTCCCATGTTCTCCAGGTCCCTGCCGGCCTCGAGCAGCTCGACGGTGCGGCGGGAATGGGACTCCGAGATCGTGCCGGACGAGAGGCGCGTCAGGTAGAGCCGGATCTCCCGGTCCAGGATGTCCACCAGGTCGTCCTTCGCCCGGATCTCCTCCACCAGCTCCGGGGCGTTCTCCTGGAAGACGCGGACCGAGTCGCTCAGCATCTCCCGGACGATGTCCGACTGGCGGAGCGTCTCGCGCGTGGCCTGGCTCAGGGCCAGCGAGGGCGTGCCGAGCACATGCTCGTCCAGGTACCGGGGCCCGAACTTCCGGTCCCCCGGCGCCGCGGGCACCAGCCTGACCAAGAGCTTCGCCGTCGACCCGATGAAGGGCAGGAAGACCACCGCCAGCAGCACGTTGAAGCAGGTATGGGCGTTGGCGATCTGGCGGGGCAGGTCGCCGCCCATGGCGGTCACCAGCTCCTTGAAGAGCGGCAGCGCCGGCAGGAGCAGCGCCACGCCCACGACCTTGAAGAGCACGTGCGCCCAGGCCACGCGCCGGGCCTCGGCCGGGGACCGGAGGCTGGCCATGAGCGCCGTGGAGCAGGTCCCGATGTTCGCGCCCAGGACCACATGCACCGCGCCGTCGAGGGTGATCAGGCCGTTCACGGCCAGGGCGAGGGCGATGCCGATGGTCGCGGCGCTGCTGTGGATGAGCGCGGTGAAGACCGCCGAGACCACGATGCCGGTGAAGGGGCCGTCCACCAGCGCGACCAGCACCTCCCGGAAGAGCCCGCTCTGCTGGAGCGGCGCCATGGCCTCGGCCATGATCCTGATGCTCAGGAAGACGAACCCGAAGCCCAGGACCCCGCTGCCGATGTTCCGGACGTAGTGCCGCCGGGCGAAGAGCAGGAGCGAAAGGCCGATGCCGATGAGCAGGACCGCGTAGTCCGCGATCTGGAAGGCGATCAGCTGGACCGTCAGGGTCGCGCCGATGTCCGCGCCCAGCACCACGGCGAGGGTCTGGCGGAACTGCATGAGCCCGGCGCTCACGAACCCCACGAGCATGACCGACGTGGCGCTGCTGGACTGGATGAGGCCGGTGATGAAGGCGCCGGCGCCGACGGCGGCGAAGCGGTTGCTCGTGAGGGACCCCAGGAGCGACCGGATGCGCGGCCCGGCTGCGCTCTGGAGCCCGTCGTTCACCAGCTTGATGCCGTAGAGCAGCAGCAGCACGCCGCCGAAGAGGTTGAAGTAGATCATGGTCCGTTCCGTCCCGCCGGCGTCCTCGAGGAGGCACGCCCTGCTGCGCTCCTAACGGTCCCGCGGGAGATGCCCTTTCCCCGACTACTATGCCGCAATTCCCGCGGCCCGTCAAGGACTCCCTGGGATCCCCGCCGCCTTTCGGATGAAGGCCCGCTCCTCGTCCGCGGTGCCGACCGTGCCGTCCAGCCGGGCGTTCAGGAGGTCGGCAAGGAGCCGTTTGTACCGCGGTCCCGGCGGGATGCCGAGCCGCTTCAGGTCCTCGCCGGTCAGGGTGATGCGCACCTCCCGGAGGTGGGTGAGGTAGAGCGAGATGTACCGCTTCGCCGTCTCCCGCCGCGCCTTGGCCATCATGAGCAGCACCTGCCCGATGTCCAGGCCGCGCAGGAGCGCGTGCACCCTGCTCGGCGCCAGGCCGCTGTCGCGGTAGAACTCGTAGAGCACCTCGCGGCTCCGCTGGCGCGCGGCCATGACCCGCCGCCGTACCCGGAGGGGCGCCGCGAGCCGCTCGAGCGCCTCGGCCGCGGCGCCGTCCTTCACCCGGTCCAGCAGGCCGACGAGATAGAGGAACCAGCGCTCCACCGGCATCTCGAGGTAGAGCAGCCGGTACCAGGTGAGCGTCTCGGCGATGGAGGCGAAGAGCTTCTCGAGCTCCGCGCCGAACCGGATGTTCGGGTGGATGAACTTCAGCAGGTCGAAGTCCCGCATCCGCCGGAGCACCGCGAGCGGGTCGGCCTCGGAGAACATGAGCACCAGCTCGTCGTAGATGCGCTCGCCCGAAAGCCGGGCGAAGAGCTTCAGCGCCGCGGCGCTCTTGATGAGGTTCTGGGTATGTTTGCTGATCTGGAAGCCGAAGCGCTGCTCGAAGCGGATGGCGCGGAAGACCCGCGTGGGGTCCTCGACCAGCGAGAGGTTGTGCAGGATGCGGATGTTCCGCTCCTTGAGGTCCCGCAGCCCGCCGAAGAAGTCGATCAGTTCGCCGAAGCGCGCCCGGTTCAGCCGGACGGCGAGGCTGTTGATGGTGAAGTCGCGGCGGTAGAGGTCCTTCTTGATCGACGAGAGCTCGATGGTCGGAAGCGAGGCCGGGGACTCGTAGTACTCGAGCCGCGCCGTCGCGATGTCGATCTTGAGGCCGCCGGGCAGCATCACGACGGCGGTGCCGAACTTCTGGTGCGTCCGCATGCGGCCGCCCAGCTTCCGGACCACCATGCCCGCGAAGGTGATGCCGTCGCCCTCCACCACGATGTCCACGTCCAGGTTCCGCTGGCGCAGGAAGAGGTCGCGCACGATCCCGCCCACGAGATAGACCGGAAAGCCGGCCTCGTCGGCCGCCTGCCCCACGGCCTTCAGGGCGTCCCGGACCTCGCGGGGCGCCCGCTCCTCGATGAACCCCCGCACGTTCCGGACGGCATAGTGGTCCGCGTCCGGCGGGACCTCCAGATGCGCGAAGCGCTCCTCGTGCAGGGACCGGAGCAGGTCCGTGCGCGTAACGGCGCCGACCAGCGCGCCCTGTTCGTCGATCACCGGCAGGAAGCGCTGGCGCTCCTCGATCATGATCCGCTCGACCCGCGGCATGGGCAGGCCGGGAGCGATGCTCTGCACGCCCGTGGACATGAAGGCGTCCACCTTCTTCCTGCCCAGGTCGTGGAAGAGGGCCTTCTGGACCACCTCGCGGGTGATGATGCCGAGGAACCGCCCCTGCTCCAGCACCGGCAGCACATTGACGCTGAAGCGCGTCATGGCCTCGCCCGCCTGCTGGACCGTGCTGCCCGAGGGGATCGTCTTGACCGGGGCGTTCATGACGTCCGCCGCGGTCCTGCCCGGCCGGATCTGCTGCTTCAGGACCTCGATCAGCCGCTCCTTGGCCTGGAGGTAGGTCAGATCCTTCACCACGGCCGACGCGGCGGTCTGGTGGCCGCCGCCGCCCAGCTGCTCCAGCACCCGGCCCGCATGGACGCCCGGGACGCGGGCGCGGCCCACGATATGAGTCTTGTCGCCCATCTGGACCACCAGGAAGAGCACGTCCAGGCTCTCGCGGTCCCGCATCCGGTGCGCCAGGGCGGCAAGGTCCGGCAGAAAGCGGGGCGTTGCGGCGGCGGCCACCACGACCGGGGTGCCGTTGATCTCGAACCGCCGCGCCGCGGCCATGAGCTCGTTCAGCACCGCGGTCTGCTCGGGCGTGAGCTCCCGGGAGAGGTAGTCCGAGACCACGGTCAGGTCCGCTCCCTGCCCGATGGCCCAGGCCGCCGCCTCGGCGTCGCGCGCCGTGGTCGAGACATAGGTGAGCGACCCGGTCTCCTCATAGATGCCGAGCGCCAGGACCGTGGCCTCCCGGGGCGTGATTGCGATGCCCTGCTTCCGGAGCAGCTCGACCATGAGCGTCGTGGTGGCGCCCACCTCCTCCACCACCTCCCGGTCGCCCCGGATGTCCCCCTCCGCCGGGGGATGGTGGTCAAAGAGATGGACCTCCACGCCCGGCCGGCCGAGCGCCCCGGCCAGCTTGCCCAGGCGGTGGGGGTTCCGGTTGTCCACGATGATCAGCCGCGTGACCGCCTCGACATCGATATTCCGGAGGCGCGTGAACTCCACGGAGAGGCCGCCGGTCTCCTCGAAGAAGTCGCGCATGCTCCGCTCCTGGGAACCGGCGAAGACGATGACCGCCTCGGGGTAGAGCTTCTGCGCCGCGACCATGGAGGCCAGGGAGTCGAAGTCCGCGTTCGTATGGCAGGTGATGATCTGCATGAGACTTCAGTGGCCAGGAGCCAGGAGCCAGAATTCAGAAGTCAGAAGGAAGAAGAGAGCGAATTGCATGCAGAACGTACCCTGTTGCTGCTTCTTCCCTGCATACCACCTGCATCTGCTACCTGCCATCTGCTACCTGCCGTTCCCTTACTCCTGCTCCTCATCCCCGCGGGTGGTGCTTCTCGTGGACCTGCTTCAGCCGCTCCCGCGAGACATGGGTGTAGATCTGGGTCGTCGAGATGTCCGCATGGCCGAGCATGGCCTGCACGGCCCGCAGGTCCGCGCCGTTGTCCAGGAGATGGGTGGCGAAGGAATGGCGCAGCGTGTGGGGCGAGACGTTCCGGCTGACGCCGGCCTTCCGCACATGGAGCTTGATGCGCTCCCAGAACATCTGGCGCGTGATGGCCCGCCGCCGGCTGCTTACGAAGACCGCATCCGTATCCGCCTCCTTCAGCAGCAGCGGCCGGCCGCGAGTCCGGTACTCCTCCAGGGCCGCCGCGGCAGCCTCGCCCATGGGAACCACCCGCTCCTTGTTCCCCTTGCCCACCACGACCAGGAAACCCCGCTCCTGATTGACGTCCTGCAGGCGCAGACCCACCAGCTCGCTCACGCGGAGACCGGTGGCATAGAGCAGCTCGAGCATCGCCTTGTCGCGCAGGCCCAGGGCCGTTTTCCTGTCCGGCTGCTCCAGCAGGGCCTCCACCTCCCCGCTGCTGAGCGTCCGGGGAAGCCGCTTCCAGCCGGCCGGGGCCTCGATCTCCGTCGCGGGATCGGAATCCGAGAGCCCGTCGGTCAGGAGGAACTTGTGGAAGCCCCTCAGGGCGGAGAGGCTTCGGGCGATCGAGGCGGCCGCGATGCCGGTACCGCCAAGATGTGCAAGGAAGTCCCGGACATCCTGCTGCGTGATGCGCCGGTGGTCCTTGTCCCGGAGAAAGGCAAAATACTTCCGCAGGTCCCGTTCATAGGAACTCAGGCTGTTCCGGGAGAGCCCCTTCTCCACGGCAAGATGGTCGATATAGCGCCTGCGCAGAGCGTCGTCCATTTTCTTTCAATAATTCAGAACGTTATCAACTGCAGTATTGTAGGACATCCTGGGCGGGAATGCAAGGGAATGCGTGAGCGGAACAGTGCAGGGAAGGGAAAGACCGGACGTCCCGGTGCTCCTGTCGGGGGCGGAAGGAAGAGCACCGGAACGCCCCAAGGCGTCGCTGCCGAAAGCGGGCGCGGACGTTCGCTCCGCAGCCCCTTCCTGCTGCCCTGCCTCATGCTGGCGGACTCTCGCGTCCGGTCCCGGGGGAGGATGAAAAGGGTATGGGAACGAACGCCTGATGCGCGGCCGGTCCAGCGCAGGCAGCGCTGCCAATAAAGATACCATAGCAGGCGTCCGGAGCCTGTCAATGGACCGAAATGCGTATTTTCTGGAGTTGCGGAATTTTCAGGAATGTGACAGAAGCGCGATGGCCTTTGCCCTGCTCTTGACCTTCAGCTTGCGGTAGACGCGGTAGAGGTGGGTCTTGACCGTGCGTTCGCTGATATTGCTCATCTCGGCGATCTCGCGGTTCGTGGCCCCTTTCATCACCATGTTCAGCATGTCCATCTCCCTGCCGGTGAGGGGCTGCAGGTCCGGCACATGGGTCCGGAGGGTCTCGGGCAGCATCAGATGGCGGGCGATGGTCCGCTCCAGCACGCGCCGCTCCGCCCAGATCTCGCCGTTCGCCACCGCCCGGATCGCCTTGACCATCAGCGCCGGCGGCGCCGATGCGGCCAGATAACCCCGCACGCCCATGCGGATCTCGTCGATCAGCACATCGTCCGCGGGCTGCTCCTGGTGAAGCAGCAGCACGCGGGTGGAGGAAGAGCGGGTCTGGACCGACCGGAGGAAACGCGAGAGCGTGCGCTGCTTCAGGATCTCGTCGTTCAGCACCATGACGTCCGGCGCGAGCGAGAGCTGCTTGATGGCCGTCTCCCGCCGCGTGACCGACGAGAGGACCTGCAGGTCCTTCTGGAGCCGGAAGGCGGCAGCGAGGGCCTCGGTGCGGGCCGGATCGCTGTCCACGAGCATCACGCTGATCATTTTCATGAAGGAAGCCTCCCGTCCCGGGAATGGGCCAGCAGCAGGCGGGACGCTGGTGTTATTGTAATGGCGGAACCGCTCATCTGTCAAGAAATCGCGCACATTTTCAATGAACTATGCCACTATTTGCAACGATCTGTCTGCCAGACGCCTACGCCGAACTCTTCGAGCATCTCCTCCAGCAGCGCGAGCGGCAGCCCTACCACGTTATAGAAGCATCCCTCGATACGCTCGACCAGCAGGGCCCCTTTCTCCTGGATGCCGTAGGCCCCTGCCTTGTCGAGCGGCTCGCCGCTTGCCGCGTAGGCCCGGACGGCCTCCGGAGTCAGTTTCCGGAAGAGCACCCGGGTCACGGCCGACCGCGCCGCGGTACGGCCCGTGGCTGCGTCCCTGACCGCTATGCCGGTGATGACCCGGTGCTCCCTGCCGGAGAGCAGGCCCAGCATCCGCTCCGCATCAGCCGCGTCCACCGGCTTCCCGAGGATCCCGCTCCCCAGCACCACGACAGTGTCCGCGGCGATCACGATGCCCCTTCCCGCCCGATCGGCCGCAACGGCAGCCTTCTCCCGCGCCACCCGCAGGGCATAGGCCTCCGCCTCCTCGCCCGGCCGCACCGCCTCGTCCAGGTCCGGCGCATCAACGGAGAACACGAGGCCGATCTGCTCGAGCAGCTCCCTGCGGCGCGGGGAGCGCGAGGCGAGGATGAGGGTTTTGTGCATGGCGGGGGATGGATTTCCGGTATGGCTGCGCGGCGGCAGGCAGGACCGACCGACCAGGCCCGAGTTGTGAACGATCATTCCCGGATCGTGAAGGTAACCTGGTGCTGCGCCCTGCCGTTATGACCATCATCAGCAATGATGGTCAAGCTTTTGTCGCCGGTAAATCCGTCTGGAACGGTCCAGACCAGCTCTCCTGTCGATGGATCGAGGGTAACGTGCTCGGAGGGGGCCTGCAGAACATAGGTCAAAGCATCGCCGTCCGGATCGCTCGCCCGAGCCTGATACACATACCGGTTGTCCTTGAAGCTGAATTCCTGATGCTCCTTAAATACCGGCGGCAGGTTCCCGATCTCGCGGTCGAGCACCAGCGCGGTTCCCTGGTCCTCGCCGTCAAAAGGGGTGATGCGCACGACGATCTTGTCCCCCCGCCGGGGCTGCAGGTCCAGCCTGCTCGTGTCTCCCGCAGGACGGCCGTTCAGCTCCCAATGATACCGGATGGCGGTCTCATCGCCGTCCAGGTCCTCAGCGCGCGCTTCCATCATCAGAGCATCTCCCGGCCGGAATATCTCGGGCAGCAGCTTCACATGGGTGAGCTCCGGCGGGGTATTCCGCACCTCGACCGTGTTCGACCAGACCTCTATGCCTGCCACCACGGCCTTTGCCTGTACGGCTGATCCCTTCGGGAGGTCCGTGCAGGCGAATTCCAGCGGCTGGGTCGCTCTTTCCGGCGCTCCGTTGACGAACCACTCGATGCGCGCTGCGGCCGGGCTAAATCCGTCAGCGCCCACTTGGATCACTGTTTTTCGCGTTGCTGCTGTGGGAAACAGCTCGAGCCGATAGGGGCCCGCGGTGGCGGCAGGAACGGCCCCTGCGGCCTGCCGGGGCGCCGTGGTACTTCGCGGCTGCTGCTCGGTTTTGCACGCGGCCGTCGCAAGGGAGATCGCACAGAGGATGCAGAACGGAATGATCTTCTTCATGGATCGCAGGATACGTGAACGAACCGGCATCTGCTGAAATGCAATCAATACTGGTAGAGCACCGTGAGCTTCGCCCGCTCGGCGTTCTTCGCGGGATTGACGGCAAGCATCTCGACGGCGTAGAGATAGGGCTTGGGCGAAACCGTTATCTCTCCCGATCCGGTCGTCACCACGCTGTCGCTGTTCAGGCCCGTATCTCCTCCGGAATTCCCGGCGACGGTCTGGACGACCTTTGCGTAGAAGTTATATTTGACCGATGCTCCGATATGGAACACCATGTCGTAGGTCGAGGGATCGCCCGGATCGATGCTCAGCGAGGTATTACAGTTCGTCCAGGAGGACGTCGGCGCCATGAGCTTGGCCGCCATCCCCGTATAGGTCGTCGCGCCCACGGTTCCGGTGCAGGTCGACGTCATCAAGGGGATCGAGGAAGTAAGCCCCACGGTGTCCATAGCGGTCGTGAACGAGGCGACGTCCGCCGGCGCGCCCCGCAGACCGACCATCTGATAGACGATATCCGTGCCGCCCCGCGCCGCCTCCAGTGCGGTCTTGTACCGCTTCTGGAGACCGGAGACCTGCGTCCCGGACGTGACCATATAGATCAATGCCGTCATGACCGTAAGAACCACCGCGGACAGCACCACGACCATCAGGAGGACCGCGCCTCGCTCGGTCCGCCTGGTGGCGGGCATCAGGCTCATATCCTGGACCTCTCGCGGCGGCATGTCGGACGCCCGGGCGATCGGCGCCGCAGGACCCATGTTGTTCCGAACGCTATCCATTGCTCCGTCCACCTCACGCATTTCATCCGATGCTGACCAGTTTAATGACCAGCGTATAGACCTTCCAGCGGTAATTCTGCCAATTGGCGATGCCCGCAGCGGCAAAATTGAAGATCCTGCCGAGGCTGGCACCGACGACCGGGTCGCTGCCCACGGCGACCGGGTTTGTCGTATGGGTGTAGCTCCGGTCATACTGGCCCTCCTGCGCGAGCACATAGATGCGCACCTCTTTCACCTGCGTCCGGATCTGCTCCGCCGTAAGCGCAGCGCTCGAGAGGTCCGTCAGCTCATTCGTCCCGCCAAAGTCGATCTGGCCGTCCCCGTCCCGGTCGAGCCGGAAGATCACCTGCATGTCGGCCACGCAGTCCATCAACGGCAGATACTGGAATCCTGCCGCATCCGTGTGGTTCACGACCGCCTTGGTCAGAACGCCCGTACCCCCCGCGCATCGCGGGGGCGCTCCGTCATCCGGTATGTTGATAAAGAAATCAGCCCTGTTGAACGGCCGTTTCAGGTCCGAGTCAGGATCAACGCCATAGACGATCCTGGTTTCGGTGGCGTCCGCGAAGCCTCCGACCGCGCTGAACTGCGTTCCGGCAGAGACGAGATTTCTGGCTGCAGATGATGTAAGAACACCTGGCGATATTACGATCACCCGGTCCGCGGCAGCAAGGTTCTCGCTCGCCGGGGTCCAGGTCGTCGTCGCCCCGGTGACCGGCTCCAGGAACGTCCACTTGCTCGAAGCATTGTTCGTCGCAACGCTGGTCGCCCGCACCACGAGATAGTCCGTATCAGCCACTGCCGCCCCGGCCGCCACATCGTTCGCCATACTAAGCGCCGGCGGAACGGTCCCGGAGGCGGCATTGAGCCCATAGGGGTTGGAGCCGGACTCGGCGTACGCCGGCAGTCCGCTCCAGGGAAGGCCGTAGCCCGCCTTCCCGACGTCCTGGCGGAGCAGCTCCAGGCCGATGACCCCTTCGATGTTGGTCTCCGTGATCCTGCCCTGCTGCCGGTACGTGTTCATGACACTGGAGAACATCTGCGTCGTGCCTGCCATGACGAAGCCGAAGATCACGACAACGACGAGCAGCTCGGTCAGGGTGTATCCTCCGTCGCGCTTCCTCATGGCCGCCTCACGATCGTCGTTATGCTGTGCGTATAGTTCTTTCCGCGGTAGTTCCAGGCGATCGACAGGGTGATCTGTTTCATGTCCGGATTGATCTGGGTGACCGCCCTGGTCGGCGTGTAGTTCACGGTGAAGGACCGCGTGGTCCCGGCAATGGCAGGCTCGACCTGCGTTCCCGCAGAGATGCCGTCAAAGGCGGTGTTCCTCAGCTCGTTCATGCGCCGGTCAGCTACGCTCACCGCCTCGTCCCGCAGGGCGTTCTGCACGTTGCTGTTCATCCCGACGATCGCGGTCTGCATCACGGCGAGCGATACGATCAGCAGGATCACCATCGCCAGCATGATCTCGATCAGCGACATGCCCCTGTTATTGAGCATCACAGTTCGCTCCATTGCGCTTCCCCGTTCGTACTCGTGTAGCCATCATAGAGATGCAGTTAATCAGCGGATTTACATCGGAAACGATGTTTATCCTGCCATTCGGGGATACCAGTCCTGACGCGGAAAAGGTCACCGTTGCAGCAAAGTCGCTCAGCGGATATCGGACGTTCGTGCGGCTGACCAGCCGGTCCTGTCCCGCCCCCGTATTCAGCTCCCCGTTCCCGTCCGGCGCATCGAACGTGTCCTCGTAGATCGAGTACTGGTTCGTTGTCAGCGCCACAAAATGCGCGCGGTTGTTCTGCAGGGCGGCCGCGCGCGCATTCATCAGGTCAACATAGAGCATCCTGGTCTGCTTCTCTACTTCGGACCGCACCATCCAATCGCGCCCCGCAATGCCGGCAATAGTGAGCAGCGTCATGACGATCACGAGCACCAGTACAAGCTCGACAAGCGTGAATCCCCTGTTTGTCATGGATCGCTCATCGCTCCTTGATATGCAGCACCTTCTTGACCGGCGCCGGGGTCGAGAGGATCGAGAGCCCCTGGGCCATGGGAGGCACGCCCTGCAGGGACGCGGACTTCCTGTTGCCGGTGTTCAGCCCGGTGACGCTGTCCCTGAACGCCTCGGCAAGGTTCAGCTGCTCGATGCTGCCCGTGGAGACCTGGATCAGCGCCTGGCCCTTCAGCAGGGTGCTGGCGTCGCCTCCGGAATTGTACTTCATGGCCCAGATCGCGCTCGTGCCGCCCATGGTGCAGATGTCGCTGAAGGGCTTGAAGGTCGTGAAGAAGACCACGCCGGACGACGCCGCCACCGGGTCGGTGATGACCCGCTCCGCGCGCACCGTCGGGTCGGCCACCGGCGTCACGTTCCCGTTCTTGCCGTCCTCGTCGAGATCGATGAACCATCCTTTATACCCGACCGCGGTGTCCGGATTGGGCTCCACGTTCGCGACGTTCGTGACATTCGTCAGGTCGCCCGCAGCCACGGTGGTCGTGCAGGAGGGATCGAAAGTTCCGGAAACGGCATTGAAGCAGGGGTCCTTGACCCCGAAGAGCCTTCTCCGGTCGTCCGCGTCGTCGGCGACGCCGTCAAGGGCGTAGAAATACCGTCCGGTGCCGAAGAAGGTCCAGAGCGTCTTCTGGGCGTTGTTCTGGAGCTTCGAGACCGAGGAGGAGACCGGCCCGATGTTGTCCATCAGTTTGCTCACCGTCCATGTATTCGGATTCACGCTCTCCCCGGTCGAGAGCCGCAGCACGCCGCCGCCGTTCGTGCCGCCCCAGGTCCCGTCCGAAGCCTTCTTGATGTAAGGAATATACAACACATCGTCCTGATAGTCCAGGTCCGTGTCCTTGGCAGCGTTCAGCATGGACCCGGCGAAGGCGAACTGCACTCCCGTGTCGATCGGAGCAGCGGTCTGGAGCGTCCCGTCCCGCAGGTCGAGCACGAAGAGCCGCAGGTTCTGGTCCGAGGTGGCCAGGAACTGCTGGGAGGTGATGGGGCCGGTGGGGCCCGAGCCGAGCACCACGAACCACCTCCCGTTCTTGGCCGGAAGGGGGGTACCATCCCCTGCTTTCACGCTCATGCGCAGGACCGCCGGGCCTGCGGTGGTGAAACCCAGCTGCGGGTGAGCATACTCCCAAAGAACCTTCGGATTGTTCTGGTCCGTGATATCGAGCGCGAAATAGCTGGAATAGCCGATGCTGTTGCCGCTCACCTCGGTCGGGGCGCAGACCCCGTTGGGCGAGGTCGTGGAGCAGGTGGTGTTGTAGGGCTTGCATGCGCCGCCGTACCGCATGCCGCCGATCAGGACGGTCCGCCAGCTATCCACCGTCTTGTTGCAATTCGAGCTGTCCGACTCAGCGCAGCCGGTGGCCCCGATGCTGGCGTCGAAGATGAAGGGGGTCAGATCAACGCTGTAGACATGGCAGTAGTCGAGCTGCGCGGTGTATTTCAGATAGGGAAGCGCGTTCTTGGGTATGAAGGCCCAGGCCTCCTCGCCCAGTCCCGTGCCGGTGAGCCGGGCCCGGTCGAAACCGCCCATGCCCGCCCACTTCAGCTCGAGCGTGCCGAGCTTGAAGGCATGGAGCATGCCGTCATTGGCGCCGGCGAAGATCATATTCCTTCCCCGGTAGCCTGTTGAGGTAATGTATTTCGTATCATCCGCCGCGATCTGGAGCGAGGGATCCGACCCCGGCACCCCGTAGGTGGCATCCTTAAAGAGCATATGGTACTTGTTCAGCGGCAGCCAGGAGGAGATCTTCGGCGTGGAGTTCAGGATATCCCCCAGCTTCCAGGTCTTTTTCACCCCCGTGCCGTCGGCGCTGACGAGGCGCGGCCGGTAGTCCGGGGTGAAACCGGAAATGGCGGGGCTGAAGGGCGTGTCCTCCCCATGCACATACCGGATGATGGCCTCTGCCTCGGCATCGCTCGCCGCCTGGAGGAACGGCCGGAGGGTCGACTTGTTGGCCGTGGAAAAAGCGATCGGTACGCTGGGGCCTGTCCCCAGATAGGTGTAGAGGGCGCGCGGCGCAGTGGACAGATCGCGGTTCCAGAGCAGGCCGCCCGCCTCCCAGAGCTTGCCGATGGCCTCGAACTCCAGGTCCGACAGTTTGGTGTCGACGACCGTATTGCCGTCGGAATCGGTCCAGCGCCGGGCCTTCGTGACCTCCGCGGTCGTATCGAAATAGAGCTGTACGACGTTGTCCTGGGACGTCGCGTCGGTCTTGAGGGTGAGCACCTTGTTCCCGTCATCCTCGCGGATGTTGCTGTTCTGAAGCTCCGGGTCCACGTAGTACCAGAGGTTGGTCAGGCGGCCGGTCCAGTCGATCTCGTCCAGGCCGAACTTCTTCCGGGGATAATAGACCGCCTGGATCAGGTTCGCGCCGCTGCCCTCGCCTGATGCCAGCACCGATGCTGCCGTACCCGACGCGGCCCGGCCGAGCATGTCCTTGAACGCCTGCTCCAGCTGCTGCTCCAGGCTCGAGATGTTCCGTGCGTCATAGTACTTCCCGCCGCCCGCAAGGGCGGCGTCTTCGAGGACCAATCCGGCCGCGGCCGTGCCCATGGTGTTGACCGCATAGGTCAGGATGACCTGCCTGCCCGCCTTGTCGATCCGCATGTCGTTGGTGAAGCCGTAGCAGGCATTCTTCACAAGGTTGTGGTTCTGGTTCCCGTTCTTGACCAGGCAGTTTGCCGTAGAGAAGCTCGTGCCGTCGGGATTGGTCGTGAACGCAGGGCCGGTCAGGTCGGCGCCGGAGCTGATGATCAGGACGAAGTTCCGCCTGCATTTGACATCATCGATGGGGTCGCTGTTGCTGCAGCCTTTGTAGCTGGTGCCGTCATAGGGAGGGAATTTCACCGCCGAGTTCCCGTAGTAGTTCATGTCCCCGTACAGGCCCTTGGCGATCGGGAAGTCGTTCGACGGCTGCACGTTCTGTATGGAGGTATAAAAGGAAGATGCGGGACCCGCGGGAATGCAGCCGCTGCTCGGGATGTTCACGTCTCCCTGCTTGGTGTGGTTGGTCAAGCCCCACCGGGCCTTGGGGCTGATGCTGTCCCAGTACTTCTGGAAGACGCCGGACTTCCCGTCCCAGACGCCGTTCCCGTTCGCGTCCACATAGGACTCTCCTGTTGCAGGGTCGAAGATATCATTTCCGTTCGAGTCGTAGGTCAGGGTCTCCTCGATCAGGTCCACCTTGACGCTGAAGGTCTGGGAAGCCACCGCCCGGATGACCTGCAGGGTGAAGACCTTTGAAACCGTGGTCCCCAGGCTGTCCCTGAGGGTGATGGTAACGGTATGCGTGCCAGTCTGGTTCGGCGCTGTTCCGGAGATCAGACCAGTTGAAGCGTTGATACTAAGACCGGCAGGCAGTCCGGTGGCAGACCACGTATAGGATGGAGTGCCGCCGGCGCCCTGCACCTGGTACGAGTATGCCTGGCCCCTGATAGCGCTGGGAAGGCTTACTGTCGTGATCTGCAGCCCCAGCGGGGTCGAGCTAACCACCAGGGTAAAGGTCTTCATGACGGCACACCCATTGGCGCCGGTCAAGGTAACGACCACTGTATAGCTGCCAACACCCACCGGAGTTCCATTGATCCAGCCGCCGGCGGTCATGTTGAGACCAACAGGCAGTCCCGTTGCGCTCCAGGTATACGGCGCAACGCCGCCCGTAGCATTCATGGTGAATGAATACGGCGATCCGTCGACGCCCGGATTGAGCGCATTCGTCGTGATCTGCAGCGTCGTGGTGATGTTCAGGGTAAAGTTCTTTGTGATCGACGAGTTGCAGGGACCGGGCCTGTCGGTAAGGGTGATGGCAGGGGCATAGGAACCGCAGGCCGTTGGAGTCCCGGATATTTCGCCGGTCGTCGAATTGATGCTCAGCCCGGGAGGAAGGCCTGAGGCGGACCACGTATAGGG
>CAZTXN010000032.1:18760-20556 GCA_964617655.1 uncultured Nitrospiraceae bacterium
CCGTTGATGCCGGTCATGGTGAAGGAATAGGCAGTTCCCGGACTGCCGTTGGGCAGCGATGACGTCTGGATGTCAACAGCCGCGGGGCAGCCGATCGTTATCGTTCCCGAGACCGTCGTGGGACCGCAGAGGGTGCCGCGCTGGACGGTAACGGTATAATTGAACACGCCTGGCGAATTCGGCGGCGCTGCCGGCAGGGAGGTCCATGTGGCGGTCCTGTTCTTGGTGCCGGTCAGGACCGGCGTCACGCCGCTGAAGAAGGGCGGCGCCGTTGTCATGCTCCAGGTATAGCTCGGGCTGCCGGAGACGTCGCTCCCGGTGAGCGACAGGCTGACAGGCTGCCCCACCGTCCCGGTCACGTTCACCGCTGGAACGCTGCACGCCGCAGCCTCGGCCACGGAAACGATGCTTATGTTGTCCCAGAGCCAGAGAGCGGCGGTCATGACCTTCCTCGCCGTCCTGGCAAGAAGGGACCCGTCCTTGTCGTCCGCCTTCGCTGCGGCCACCGCGGTCGAAGGGGCCCGCTCCTGCGCGGCGGGGAACGGAGTTGTCCTTTCAGTTCCTTTCAAAGAAGCAATAGGCGGCAGGCTGGTATCCAGCAGGGCGCACCCGCCGCCTGACGGCGTTTCAGAGATCGTCAGGTTGCCGTTCAGGACCGAGAAGTCGCACCCCCCGTGGGACTTGGACCAGGATGCGCTGATGCTGACCAGGGTATGGGCGTTGCCCTGCTTGGACGTGGTGTTCCCTCCGATGATCACCTTTTGCAGCACGTCGTACTTGGACATGGTGGCCCAGTTCATGAGGTTCCCGCGGAAGGGCGCGGTGGTGGGGCACTGCTCGCCTGCAGTATAGGTCCTGTTCGGGACCACTGATGTATTGAGCACCTCCTCGAACTTGTTGGTAGCATAGCGGTAGCAGCCCGTGGGCTTGAAATACCCGATGTAGTTGTTCTTGGCGGCGTTCGGCGTGTAATTGTCCGTATAGGCCGGCTGCATCATCGCAGCCGAGTTGTCCATCATGATCATGATGTTCGGCGGCACGTCGCGCGTCACATAGGGAGGGATGATGCAGTAATCCTCCATCACCGCCGCGGGCGCCGTTGACAGCCCCGGAGCCAGCAGGAGCAGCATGATGCAGACCATGAAAGTACGGATCCGTAGTTCCCCGAACTTCGTCTTCATACGAACGTCCTCCTGTATCACAAAAAACATTCTCTCGAAAACGGCTGTTCGCGCTCCTCTGCCTGCGCATCAAGGCGCAATGCCGACGCGGCGCGTTGTTTCAACTGTTGCTCTGCAGGGAACCGTTCCGCTCGGCCGGATGGAAATCATGCACCACCCGTTCGGCCATGCGGGCGTCGAAGAGGTCCCACATATGCCGCCTGCAGGCAGGGCAGAGCTCCCAGACCACGGCCTCCGGCAGGCCGGTGATGACCGCGGCGCCGCAGTCAGGGCAGATCATCCTATAGTGTGCTTTCAATATCATCCTGCATCCCCGGTATTTCTGCCATTGGATAAGCAATCCCGGTGCCAGCGTGATTACATTTAATTTTCAAATAATTAAGCCAGGCCAGGGAACGCCTGATGCTGGAGTCCTGCTCCTGTTGTGTAATCCTTTACACACTCGTCGCAGGATATGGATTATTCCGGGAAAGGCTGTCAGAAAGGCTTGCGGAGCGATCGTAAAGCGGGATCACGATCTTTTTCCGCACGACGGAGTGATCGGGGTAATGCTTCTTCTTTTGTAACTACTCAGGTCATTTTATTATCCGCAGATTACGCCGATTACACAGATTA